>CAVRZY010000250.1:0-13716 GCA_963725415.1 uncultured Acidobacteriota bacterium
ACCACAACCGGCCTTCCAAATCCAGGACCAGATCCTGTAGCAGCGGGCAGCTCAGGCCCACCAGACCTCGCCCTGCGATATCACCACTCGCTTCGCTCCAGGATGCGATGGGCGGCCGATGAGACGAATCTCTGTGTTCGAACCTCCCAACTCGGTGCAAACTCGATCCATAGCTTCGGTGACCTCTTCCCGTCCGTGGCGCGCCACGTACTCCTTGACCGCATCGCTGAACAACCGGCTCCGCGGGACTTCTTTGTCCGCCGGGCGAGCTGCTCCGCTCTTTCGAACACATCGTCCGGAATGGAAGTCGCCGTCTTCATACCTTTAGTATAACCCCAGGCAGCTCGCCATACTGCCCCTGGAGGGCCGCAAACAACAACCAATGCCATGGGCGACCCAATGGTAGTATTGCCGCGCCCGCTCGGACAATTAGTCTCGACGCCGAGACGCCGAGAAGCAAGGAGTGGAGGTCCCAGATGGCATCAAGCTGTTCATGGAACTCAACCTCAACCAGGCCCAGCTTTACGAGGATTTCCTCAGTGCCCTCCGCGAGCTAGGATTTTTCGCGCGCGTGGGACGCCTGTTCCCCCCTCCAACACTCTGGTGCGCATCTTCGTTCGGCGCGCAAAAACACAACCTGGCGACGCCCGCTTGGAATGTGGCGCAGGTCCTTAGCCTGCTGAGCCGAGGACCTGGTCTCGGCTCTTGTGGACGCCCTGCAACAGAGGTCGAGACGAGTCTCGACCCGGCAGCCTGAAGGCCGCGCCACATCCGGCGCGGGTGCTCATTTGGAGCACTTGTTTCGTGTTCGCGCTATACTCGCTTTCTTGTGCGCTGGGTTGTTCTAGTCGCCTTGCCTTTGGTGGGCTGCACTATCCTTCCGGACACCTATCCGCCGCCCATCCAACGCCCCTCCTACGGCCCGGATCTCAATCCGGTGGGCCATTTTGTCAGCATGAACGGCCCCAACGCCGACGCCCACATCCTGCGCGATGTCAGCCCCGGCCTCGAAGCCGACGCCTGGCGCTGGACCCAAAAGCGCCCCGAGTCTCCAGTTCTATCTGGAGTTCACTGAGAACCTCCGGTTCGTGATGGACTTCGCGATTCCTGAAGTAACTTTCCCGCAGCGAGGGCCCGTCACCATTTCGTTCTTCATCAACGGCCACCTGCTCGACAAGGTGCGCTACGAAAAAGGCGGCGAGATGCATTTCGAAAGACCGGTCCCCGCGGCTTGGCTGCGGACCAATGCCGCCACGGTGGTGGCCGCGGAGATCGACAAGACCTGGATTGCTGCCGCCGATGGCGCCAGGCTGGGATTCATTCTTAGCCGCGCCGGGTTTGTCGAGTGATGCCACAGGCCCTCTACATTCTGTTCGGCGCAGCCTTCACCGTGGCCGTCTGCCTGGCCCTGGGTCTGATCCTCCTGCGCGCCTTGTCGCTGGAATTCTACCGCCAGGAAGAACTTCTCTTCGCGTTCCTGGCCGGCGCCCCGTGCTTGAGCCTGATCGTGTTCCTGCTGGCTGCCCTGGGCCTGGCCCGCAAAGGTGTCTTCCTTGCGGTCGGCCTGGTGGCGATTGGGTTGTCGCTCCGCCGGGCGGGTAGCCTGTGGGTGGGCCTGCTCTTCAGAGAATCTTTCCCTCGCTTGCCCCGCTTCTGGCGAGTCCTGTTCGGCACGGTCTTCACCGTTTTCGCGCTGCTGTGTTTCTTCCATGCCATGGCGCCCGAGATGAGTCCCGACGGCAGCACCTATCATCTGGGCCTGGTGGCTCGACACCTTCGAGAGCACGGCTTTCACCGCATCACCACGAACATGTACGCCAACCTCTCGCAGGGCGTCGAGATGCTGTTCCTGTTCGCTTTTGCCTTCGGGCGGCACTCGGCGGCGGCGCTGGTGCACTTCGCCTTTCTGATCACTCTGCCGCTGGCCATGCTCTGCTACGCGCGCCGGTTTGGCTTGCCCGTCGCGGGCGCCGCCGGGGCGCTGTTGGTTTTCGTCAGCCCGGTGGTGGGCATCGATGGCGCATCGGCCTACATCGATGTCGCCGTGGCCGCAGTCCTTTTCGGACTGTTCTACTTGCTCCAGATCTGGGACCAGTACAGGAAGCCCGCCCTGCTGGTTCTGATCGGGCTGCTGGCCGGGTTCGGCTACGCCGCTAAGTACACCGCTTTCCTCGCTGTGCCCTACGCCCTGGGCTTCGTCGCATGGAAGTCGTTGCGGGCCAGGCAGCCGCTGCTGCGTCCGCTCCTGGTCATCGCGCTGTGCGCCGCCGCCATGATGATTCCGTGGCTGGCCAAGAACGCCCTCTGGCTCAACAATCCCTTCTCTCCGTTCCTGAATTCGCTGTTCCCCAACCCTTACGTGCACATCTCCTTCGAGCAGGAATACGTCCAGTTGATGCGCAACTACGGGGAGCTGCCCAGCCGCTGGAGGATTCCGGTGGAGCTGACCGTGCGAGGAGGGGCTTTGTGCGGACTGCTTGGGCCGCTGTTCCTGCTGGCGCCGATGGCGCTGCTGGCGCTTCGATACCCAGCCGGCAGGCGCCTGCTTGTGGCGGCCGTGCTGTTCGGGCTTCCCTACTACGCCAACATCGGAACGCGTTTTCTGATTCCCGCCCTGCCGTTCCTCTCCCTGGCCATGGGGCTGGCCGTGGCCCCCTGGAAACACGCCGCCGCCGTCCTGGTTCTGGCGCATGCCGTGCTGTCCTGGCCCGACGTGATGAGAACCTACTCGAAGGACTACGCCTGGCGCCTGGACAAAATCCTCATCCGTCAGGCCTTTCGAATCGAGCCGGAGGAGTCCTACCTCACGCGCAAGATGCCTACCTACCCGATGACCCGCTTGATCGAAGACAAAGTCCCTCCGGATGGCAAGGTGTTCATGTTCAGCCCGCTTCCGGAGGCTTATACTTCGCGGGACCTCCTGGTGGGTTATCAGTCGGCCTTCAACAATACGGTGAGCGATATTCTCCTGACTCCTCTGATCCGCGAGTACCAGCCGACCTGGCAGTATCGCTTCCGTTTTCCCGCTCAGCCCTTGAAAAAGATACGGGTCCTTCAGACCGCCGCCGGTGGCCCGGACCAGTGGAGTGTCACCGAGTTGCGCGTTTTCCTGAACGAAGAAGAGCTGCCGCGTTCGCCGTTTTGGAGATTGCGCGCCCAGCCCAATCCCTTCGATGTTCAGATGGCGTTCGACAACAGTCCGGTCACCCGCTGGCGGAGCTGGCAAAGCCTGTTCCCCGGCATGTTCGTGGAGGTGGACTTTGGGCGGGCGGAAAAGCTCGATACGGTGGTTCTGGAGGCCTCGGCCGATCAGCACAAGATCCGGCTCAAGCTGGAGGGTCAGGACGCTTCCGGAGACTGGAAAACGCTGCTGGATGCGCCACAGCAGGCCGAGCTGCCGCCCCCCTCGGGCCTGCGACGCGCGGCGGTCGCAGAAGTCCGGGCACGCGGCATCGGCTACCTGGTGGTCAGCGATTCTGATTTTGGAGCCGATAATTTTCGCAAGAACGTCCTGGTCTGGGGCCTCCGGCTGGTGGGCGAACGGAACAGAACGAGGCTCTACGAGTTGGCGCCATGACTGGATTCTTCCTGGGCGTGGATGGCGGGCAGTCCAGCACCACCGCCTTGATCGGCGATGAAACCGGGCGCGTGCTGGGGACCGGCAGCGGCGGACCCTGCAACCACGTGGGCGCCGCTGAAGGGCGGCAGAAATTCATCCGCGCCATCGACGAGTGCATCTGGAAAGCCTGCCGCGCTGCGGGCCTCGATCCGGCGCAGGCTGGGTTTGCCGCGGCCTGCCTGGGTTTCAGCGGCGGCCCCGAGGACAAGAGAGGGGTTCTCACCGAGATCCTGCGCACTGAGCACCTCATCGTGACTACGGACGCGATGATCGCGCTGGCTGGCGCCACGGCGGGCGAACCCGGAATCATCACCATCGCCGGAACGGGCTCGATCGCCTACGGCCGCAACGCTCAAGGCAAGACCGCGCGCGCCGGGGGCTGGGGCTATGTTTTTGACGATGAGGGTGGGGCCTTCGACTTGACGCGCCAGGCTCTCCGCGCCGCGCTTCGCCAGGAGGAGGGCTGGGGACCGCAGACCGCTCTGGGCCGTCTTCTTCTGGAAGCCACCGGCGCCACCTCCGCCAACGAGCTGCTGCACCGCTTCTACACCACCGAGTTTCCGCGGGAGCGAATTGCTTCCTTTTCCCGCCTGGTGGACCAGGCCGCGCGGCAGGGCGATTCCGTGGCCCAGGGTATTCTGCGCAAGGCGGCTCATGAGCTGGCCGCGCTGGCCTCCGCGGTGCGGCGGCAGTTGTTCCAACCAGGGGAGGTGGCCCGGGTCGCTTACATTGGCGGAGTCTTCCGCAGCCAGCTTCTGCGTGACGATTATCGGGCGCTGGTGGAGACTCGAGCCAGGCAATGTCTGCGGGCCTCCCTCGCACGGTCCCGCGGCCGGCGCTCTGCTGGAGGCCTACCGCGCGGCCGGACTTTCTCCCCGTCTCACCAACCTCCCGGAGTTCAAAACATGAGAAAAACTTGCCTGTGGCTGGTGGCTTGCTGCTTGTGGGCCGGCGAGCCGGACTGGCCGCAACTCGAACGCCAGGCCCTCGAACTGCTACAGAAGTACGTGCAGATCGAATCGGTGAATCCGCCGGCGGACACGCGCGCCACTGCCAACTTCTTGAAGGGCGTGCTGGAAAAGCAGGGCATCGCCGCCCGCCTGTTTCCCAGCGGGCCGAACGGGCAGACCAATCTCCTGATCCGCATCGCGGGCAGAGACTCGTCGAAGAAGCCGCTGCTGCTGATGAACCACATGGACGTTGTGCCGGTGGACCCTAAGGCCTGGCAGATGGCCCCGTTCGCCGGGTTGCTCCGCGACGGGCAGCTTTGGGGGCGCGGCTCGCTGGACATGAAGAGCATCGGCATCGAGCACCTGGTCGCGCTGCTGGCGCTACACCAGTCCGGCGCCGTTCCCTGCCGCGACATCCTGATGCTGGCGACCGCGGACGAAGAAACCGGCGGCGACTTCGGCATCCGCTGGATGATCCAGAACCACTTTCGTGAAATCGACGCCGAATACGTGCTGGATGAAGGCGGGTTCGGCACGCGCGATATTCTGGCGTCCAACAAGCTGGTGTTCGGCATCGCGGTGGGAGAAAAGCAAACCTTATGGCTGCGGCTGCGCGCCCACGGCACCGCCGCGCACGGCTCGCAGCCCATTCCCGACAACGCCAACCTGATCCTGCTGAACGCGCTCCAGAAGGCCATGGTCCTGCCGCCCGTGAAGCCTCATCCGGTGGTCTCCGAAATGATTCGGACTATCGGCACGCCGCTGGCCAGCAACAGGTACACCGCGGCCATCCAGGCCAATACCGTCTCGCTGACCACGCTGGCGGCCGGCGTCGGCTCGCCGCCCAAGGTGAACGTCATTCCCTCGACCAGCGAAGCCACTCTGGACTGCCGCCTTCTGCCCGGCCTGGACGCGCAGAGATTCATCACCGAGATGAAGGCCCGGATCAACGATGCGCGCGTCGAGATCGAGCTGGTGAGCAACCCGGACGATCCCGGCATCAGCAACAGCCGCACGCCCTTGTTTGAAGCCATCCGCAAGGCCGTGCGCAATGCGCATCCGGAAGCTGTAGTGACCCCCATGCTGGTTCCGCATGGGACCGATTCCGTGAACCTGCGGAAGAAAGGCATCATCGCCTACGGCCTCACTCCGATGATCCTCGACCTGACCACCCAGGGTTCGGCGCATAGCGACGCCGAGCGCGTTCCGGTGGCGGAATTCTTGAAAGGCATACGCATTTTCTACGACGTGTTACGATCAGATTTTTAAGGGTGCCTATGCCAAAACTCTCCATTCGCGATCTGGACTTGAAAGACAAGCGAGTTTTCATCCGAGTCGATTTCAATGTGCCATTGGCGCCCGGGGGGCAGGAGATCACCAGCGATAAGCGGATCCGCGCCTCGCTGCCCAGCATCAAGTACGCCCTGGAACGCGGAGCCAAGGTCATCCTGGCCAGCCACCTGGGCCGGCCCAAGGGCAAGCCCAACCCGGAGATGAGCATGAAGCCGGTGGCCAGGCGGCTCGAGGAACTGCTGGGGCAGCCGGTCACGATGGCGCCGGATTGCATTGGCCCGGAAGCCGATGCCCTGAAGCGCGGCCCCGACAAGGTAGTGCTGCTGGAGAACCTGCGGTTCCATCCCGAGGAGGAGAAGAACGCTCCGGGATTCGCCCAGGAGCTGGCCGCGGGTTGCGACTACTACGTGAACGACGCCTTCGGATCGGCGCACCGCGCGCATGCCTCGACGGTCGGCATGATTCAGTTCCTTCCCACGGCGGCCGCCGGCCTGCTCATGGAGAAGGAACTCGAGTACCTCACCAAGGTGACCCAGAGTCCGCCCCGGCCCTGTGTTGGAATCTTGGGCGGCGCCAAGGTTTCCGACAAGATCGAAGTCATCGAGAACCTGCTCAAAATCGTGGACAAGCTGCTGATCGGCGGGGCCATGGCGTACACCTTTGAGAGAGCGTTGGGACAGCCCACCGGAAAATCGCTGGTCGAGGAGGACAAAGCCGACCTGGCTCGCGAGCTGATGGAGAAGGCCGGCGCCAAGCTGATGCTGCCGCTGGACCACGTGGTGGTAGCCGAGATCAAGGAAGGGGCGGACTTCGAGGTGGTCGAAGCGATTCCGGAGAACATGATCGGCGTGGACATCGGTCCCAAGACCGTCGAGGCCTACTCGAAGGAGGTTGCAGCGGCCAAGAGCGTGATTTGGAACGGCCCGATGGGGGTGTTCGAAAAACCGCCCTTCGATCGCGGCACGGTCGCGCTGGCCAAGGCGGTCGCGGCCTCGGGCGCGCTTTCGGTGGTCGGCGGCGGCGATTCGGAGAAAGCCATCAAGGCGGCCGGCGTGGCCGACAAGATTTCGCACATCTCGACCGGCGGCGGCGCCTCGCTGGAATTTCTGTCCGGCATCGAGCTGCCCGGAGTGGCGGCCCTTAGCGAGAAATAGCTTGTAGCTTGTGGCTTGTAGCCTGTAGGAGACACGCGGCTTCGTAGGAATCCACAGCCCACAGGCTACGGGCCACTGGCAGTTGTGGTACATTCCCATCCATGAAACCACTCGTCATAGTCCTGACCACTCTGTTCGTCTGCGCGCAGGGCAGTGCGCAGGTATTCAGCTTCACTCGCGACCAGATGATCAAGTACACCGCCAAGAACCCCTTCGAGCGCTTCGAGGACGGCAGGCCTAAAGTTCCGGATGCGCTGCTGGAGAAGGCTAAGGGGCTCTCTGCGGAAGAGGTCTGGGGGGTGTTGCCCGGCAAGGGCTACGTCAACCAGTACGAAGGCAACTGGCAAATTCTTCACTCAGGCCAAAAGTTGGTAGGGCGCGCCGTCACGGCGCAGTTCATGCCGGCCCGCCCGGATATCGCCGAGGTAGTGGACGCGGAAGCCAAGGCCAAAGGTTTGCGCCTTTCTAACCAGACCGTGATCGACATGTTGCAGCCCGGGGATGTGATCGTCGTGGACCTGTTCGGCAGGATCGAGGGCGGCACCTTCGTGGGCGACAATCTGGCCTTCTACATCGCTAACACCACCAAAACCGGCATGGTGATCGACGGCGCCATTCGGGATCTGGAAGGGGTTTATCCCATGGAGATGGCGGCCTACTTCCGAGGCGTGCATCCCTCGGCCATCCGGAATGTCATCCTGACCGGGATCAATATTCCGATTAGGATTGGCAACGCCACCGTGATGCCGGGCGATGTGGTGTTCGGCGACCGGGAGGGGGTCTATTTCATCCCCCCGCAGTTGATCGAAGAGGTTGTCAAGCGGGCTGAGGAAACGCACATCCACGATGAGTGGACGAAAATGAAGTTCAATACCGGCAAGTACAAGTCCAGCGAGATCTACGGCAGCCCGCGAGACCCGGCCCTACGAAAGGAGTACCAGGAGTACCTGAAGGAACGGCTGGGAAAGGGCAAATAGGCACGCTCGCCACTCTGGCACGCGACGTGCTCTCCCAAGGGTGCTATGGACCCGCGAGCTGAACCATTTGCCATGCAGCTTTATCGGCGCTACCGGGGCGGCGAAACCATCCAGCAGCTTTCTTCCGAGCTGGCCATCCCGGCCGAGAGGATTCGCCAGCGCATCGAAGCGGCGGCGGCCCATCGCGAGCGGAGCCGGCAAACCGATGGTCTTAGCCCTTGCGCCGCCAGCATGATGGCCTTGGCGGAGCAGGTTCTGCAACAGTAGAGAAGTAACGCCTCCGTGGGACAGGCGGTTTCGCCAGTCCGCCGATTAAATGCCCGATTCACTTGGGCTCCCAGCAGCGCAGGCCGGGGGCCTGCGCCACGTCAGCGGTCCGGTCTCCAGGACCATCTCAAAATTGGACAGCGCCAAAACTCTGGCGCCGAGCGGGCCGGACGGTTCATGATTCGGTCACCGCGGCCGGTGTTTGGGGCGTCCTAAGACCGGCGGCGGCCAGAACTTCCTCAATCCTCTCCACGAAGACAAACTCCATCTTGGCACGGACTTCCTCGGGCAGATCGCGCAGATCCTTCTGGTTGCCGCGCGGGAGAATCACGCGGTGGAGGCCGGCGCGGCGGGCGGCCAGGACTTTCTCCTTCACCCCGCCGATGGGCAGAACCAGGCCGGTCAGTGTGATCTCCCCGGTCATGGCGGTCTCACTGCGGGCTGGCCTGTGAGTGTAGAGGGAAGCCAGCGCAGTGGCCATGGTGATGCCGGCCGAAGGGCCGTCCTTGGGGATCGCCCCCGCCGGGACATGGACATGCAGGCCGCAGTCCTTGAAGCAGGCGGGATCGATATTCAACTCGGCGGCATGCGACCAGACGTAACTCTGTGCGGCTTTGGCGGACTCCTGCATGACCTCACCGAGCTGCCCGGTGATAGTCAGACCCCGGCCTCCCGACAGCAGGGTGGCTTCCACGTAGAGGACCTCGCCGCCGGCTTCGGTCCAGGCCAGGCCGGCGGCCACACCGGGCGGGAGTGTCTTGCGGAGTTCTTCCTGGGAGAACATGGCGGGCCCGAGCAGATCGGGCAGCTCCTCCGGGTGGATCGTGGCGGGCGTTGCGACACCCTCGGCGTAGTGCAGGGCGACTTTGCGGGCCACGCGGCCGATGCCGCGCTCGAGCTGACGCAGGCCGGCTTCGCGGGTGTAGCTGGAGATGATCTGGTGCAGGACCTCATCGGTGAAGGCGCATTGCTCGGCGTTAAGGCCGGCCTGTTTGATCTGGCGCGGAATCAGGTAGCGCTTGGCGATCTCGATTTTTTCCTCTTCGCTGTAGCCCGCCAGGCGCAGCATCTCCATGCGGTCCAGCAGCGGCCGCGGAACAGTGTCCAGGGCGTTGGCGGTGGTGATGAAAAAGACCTTCGATAGATCGAAGGGCAGATCCAGGTAGTTGTCCCGGAAGCTGCGGTTCTGCTCGGGGTCGAGGATTTCCAGGAGGGCCGCGGCCGGATCGCCGCGGAAATCGCGGCCCAGCTTATCCACCTCGTCGAGCATCAGCAGAGGATTGCTGGTGCCAGCGCGGCGGATGGCCTGGATGATGCGTCCCGGCATGGCTCCGATATAGGTGCGGCGATGGCCGCGCAGCTCGGCTTCGTCGTGCAGGCCCCCCAGGCTCATGCGCTCGAACTTGCGGCCCAGGGCGCGGGCGATGGACTGGCCCAGGGAGGTCTTCCCCACGCCCGGCGGGCCGAAGAAGCACAGGATAGGCGCCTTGGCCTCGGGGTTGAGCTTGAGCACGCCCAGTTGTTCCAGGATGCGCTCCTTGACCTCCTTCAAGTCGAAGTGGTCGTCATCCAGGATCTGGCGGGCGCGGGCGATGTCGAGCTGGTCCTCGGTGCGGGAGTGCCAGGGCAGCTCGACCACAAAATCCAGATAGGTGCGGATGACCTGGTAGTCGGGAGCGCCGGGCGGCAGCCGTTCCAGGTGGGAGAGTTCCCGCTCGGCTTCCTTGCGCACTTCTTCCGGCAGCTCCAGCTTGGCGAGGCGCTCGCGCAGCAGCTCCGCCTCGGCCTGCTGTGGGTCTTTTTCGCCCAGCTCGTTCTGGATGGCGCGCAACTGCTGGCGCAAGACGTACTCGCGCTGCTGGCGGTTCATCTCGGTCTGGGTCTGGGTGGCGATTTTGCTGCGCAGCTCCAGCACCTGGACCTCATGAGCCAGGTAGGTGTGCATGAGGCGGAGCGCATCGGAACGGCTCTGCGCTTCCAGCAGGGTCTGCTCCTTGGCCAGCTCCAGGCTCAGCATTCCGCCCAGCAGGTAGACCAGGCGGAGAGGATCGTCGGTGGACGCCAGGAACTGGCCCAGTTCCGCGGGCGCCTGGGGCTGGGCCAGGGCGAGAGCCCTGGTGGCCAGCTCGATCACCGAGCGGTGCAGCGCTTCCACCTCCGGGCTGGTGTCGTCGGGAAGAGGGAAGGGTTGCACGCGGACTTTCAGGTAGGGCCCGGGCTGCTCGAGCTTCAGCAGGCTGACGCGCTCCACGCCCAGCACGATCAACTCCATCAGGCTCTCGCTGGGGCGAGCCATCTTCTTGATGACGGCCTTGGTGCCCACGGTGTAAAGGTCTTCCAGCCCGGGCGTGTCAGTGGAAGCCTCGCGCTGCGCCACGATGACGATCTCTTTCTCTTCGGTCGAGAGAGCGGCGTCCACCGCGGCCACGGAAGCCGGCCGGCCCACCGCCAGCGGCATCAGCAGATAAGGGAACAGGACGCTATTCTTCAAGGGCAGAACTGGCAGGACCTGCATGTTTTCCGACTCGCTCATCGTCGTTCCCTTTCCGTGTTCAGGAGCACGATCAGGATTCCGTGCTGGTATTCGAGCGTGACGCGCGGATTGGGCAGTTCACAGGGCAGTTCGATGGTCCGCTCGAAGCGGCTGTAGGCGATCTCCATCGAGTAATGATGGTAGCCCTCCTCGAGCAACCAATCGCGCCGCACGCCACGGACGGTGACGCGGCAGCCCTCGACGTGGACGCCGATGTCCTCCAGCCGCACGCCTGCCAGATCGAATTTCAGCAGCCACCCGGTCCGTGTGCGGTAGACATCCACCGAGGGCCGCCAGCAAGTCTCGGCGGCGGTCCGGGATCTCGGGAAGAAGACGACCGAGGACTGCTTCGGTTTGTCGCGCACGTGGCCCCCTTTTGAATTGTATCTGACAGCCCCAGGGCCTGTCCTACGGGGTGAAGGTGAGCTGGCCGAGTTTGCGGTCGAAGTCGATGGCTAGGGAGTGGCCATCGCGCACCTGACCCTGGAGGACCAGGCGGGCCAGGGGGGTCTCGATCTCCTTCTGGATGGCGCGTTTCAAGGGGCGCGCTCCCAGGGTGGGGTCCTGGCCGGCGCGCACCAGGTGGAGGCGTGCGGCCTCGCTAAGCTGGATGCGGATATGGCGCTCCGCCAGGCGGGCCCGCAGGTGATCGAGCTGAATCTCGACGATCTGCTTCAGATGCTCCTCCGACAGACTGTGGAAAACGATGATCTCGTCCACGCGGTTGAGGAACTCCGGGCGGAAGTGCCGCCGCATCTCCTCCAGCACGGTGCCTTTCATCCACTCGTACTCGTCGCCGGCGAAGCCTCCGTGGTACTCCAGGATCTTGTGGCTGCCGATGTTAGAGGTCATGATCACGATGGTGTTCTTGAAATCCACGGTGCGTCCCTGGCCGTCGGTGAGGCGTCCGTCATCCAGGATCTGCAGCAGCACGTTGAACACGTCGTGGTGCGCTTTTTCGATCTCATCGAACAGGATGACCGAGTAGGGGCGGCGGCGCACCGCCTCGGTGAGCTGTCCGCCCTCCTCGTAGCCCACGTAACCCGGGGGAGCGCCGATCAGCCGGGCCACGGTGTGCTTCTCCTGGTACTCGGACATGTCGATGCGGATCATGGCGCGCTCGTCATCGAACAGGGACTCGGCCAGGGCCCGGGCCAGCTCGGTCTTGCCCACGCCGGTAGGTCCCAGGAAGATGAAGCTGCCGATGGGGCGGTTGGGATCTTTCAGGCCGGAGCGCGCGCGCAGCACGGCTTCGGCGACCGCCTGCACGGCCTCGTCCTGGCCGATCACCCGCCGGTGCAGCTCCTGCATCGAGATGCAGCAGCTTCTCGCATCTCGCCCTCCAGCAGTCTCGAAACCGGGATGCCGGTCCAGCGGCTGACCACCTGGGCGATGTCCTCCTCGTCCACTTCTTCTTTGATGAGGCGGGAAGCTCCCGGCCTGCCGGCGAGCGCCTCTTCCTCGGATTTGAGCTGCCGCTCCAGTCCGATGAGCTTGCCGTACTTGAGCTCGGCGGCCCGGTTGAGGTCGTACTGCGCGCTCGGCCTGCTCGATATCGAGCTTGGCTGCTCGATCTGCTCGCGCAGGGCGCGCAGACGCTGGACGCCCTGCTTCTCGGCCTGCCACTGGGCCTGGAGAGCGTCGGCGCCGGCTTTCAGGTTGGCCAGTTCCTTTTCGATCCTGGCCAGCCGGTCCTGGGAGGCCGGGTCGGTCTCCTTTTTGAGCGCCTGCGCGTTCGATCTCGAGCTGCATGATGCGGCGGAGCTTCTCGTCCAGCTCGGAGGGCATCGAGTCCATCTCGGTGCGCAGCTTGGCGGCGGCCTCATCCATCAGGTCGATGGCCTTGTCCGGGAGGAAGCGGTCGGAGATGTAGCGGTTGGAGAGCACGGCTGCCGACACCAGGGCGGCGTCCTTGATGCGGACGCCGTGGTGGACCTCGTAGCGCTCGCGCAGGCCGCGCAGAATCGAGATGGTGTCTTCGACCGAGGGCTGATCGACCAGCACGGGCTGGAAGCGCCGCTCCAGCGCGGCGTCCTTCTCGACGTGCTTGCGGTACTCGTCCAGGGTGGTGGCGCCGATGCAGTGCAGCTCGCCGCGCGCCAGCATGGGCTTGAGCAGGTTGCCGGCGTCCATGGCGCCCTCGGCCTTGCCGGCGCCGACCACGGTGTGCAGCTCGTCGATGAACAGGATGATCTCGCCTTCCGCGGACTGGACCTCTTTGAGCACGGCCTTGAGCCGCTCCTCGAACTCGCCGCGGTACTTGGCGCCGGCGATCAGGGCGCCCATGTCCAGCGCGACCACGCGCTTGTTCTTGAGTCCCTTCGGGCACGTCGCCGCGGACGATGCGCTGGGCCAGGCCCTCGACGATGGCGGTCTTGCCGACGCCCGGCTCGCCGATCAGCACCGGGTTGTTCTTGGTGCGGCGGGAGAGGACCTGGATGACGCGGCGGATCTCCTCGTCGCGGCCGATGACCGGGTCGAGCTTGCCCTGGGCGGCGAGCTGGGTGAGGTCGCGCCCGTACCTTTCCAGGGCCTGGTAGGTGGTTTCCGGGGTGGGGGAGGTGACGCGCTGGCTGCCACGGACCTCCTGAAGGGCGCGCATGAGCCGCTCGCGGGTGACGCCAAACTCCTTGAAGACGCGCCCGGTTGACCCCGCCGTCCTCGGTCATGGCCAGCAGCAGGTGTTCGACCGAGATGTACTCATCTTTGAGCCGCTTGGCCTCGTCCTCGGCCTGTGTGAATAGCCGGGCCAGGCGGGCGCTGATATAGACCTGATCTGGCCCGCCGGCAGGTCCGGACACCTTAGGGAGGCGTTCGAGTTCCTGGACCACGCGCCGGTGGAGGCCCTCGAGGTTGACCTCGGCTTTCAATAAGATAGAGGGGGCCAAGCCGTCTTCCTGCTCCAGCAAGGACAGCGATGCGT
>CAVRZY010000251.1:0-24514 GCA_963725415.1 uncultured Acidobacteriota bacterium
CGTGTGGGCAGGACTGCCACCGGATTCCTGCGCGACCTCGTTGACGACGATGCGACGGTTACCCTGGATTCGGTGAGCCTGGATGCTCGTTGTACGCCCTCCGCAGGGCCGGTTGGCAGTATGAAGTCGACGCCCGCGATGGTCGCACGCCGCATCCGGATTCCGTTGCGGGCATCCAGGCGCAGACGGCGCTGGTGAACGACACGATGAACCGCCAGCGAGGCGACGTGGCATTCACTGTCCGCATGGCAGCGGACTACCAGTTTCGCTTCAGCATCTGCCAGTACACTTTCCGGCTGCAGACCAGCGAGGGGAGATTCCTCTCGCCCTACACGTGCATCCCGACCTTCACGGAGGACATCAGTCGTCCGTCGTCCACCGCGGATTACGAGCCGAGATTCGCCTTCTACGATGAGACGGGCAAGCCGCTCGTCAGCACGAACACCAAGTGGCTGCAACTCTGGATACTGTCCAGGGGCGAGCGGCGGGCCTGGGTGTCCTGGACGGTTGACCCTTCAGGGGCTGCCCCGCGGATGACCTCCGACAAGAAACGGTAGGCTTGCGGCTGCGCGAACCGCGAATGGCGCGAGTTGGACCGAGACGAGGACAAGTTCTGTCGTCGAGACGGGACCTGCGCAGATGCGTAACGCTCGTGCCCGCTGTGCGACGTTAGATGATGATGCGGATCAGTTCTCGATGGCCGCGTCGAGGATCATGAGCGGCACCGGCCACTGGCTGTGTGGCCGTGACAGCCTAGCGGCGCCAGTATGATGTGAACGCCGTCGCGTCGTGCCTGCGGGGCGGAAGCGTGCGATCCCGGCGCAACAGAAAGCGCCACCGCACGAGGGGGATGCAACCACCGGGGAAGTGGTTGGTCGCACGATGGCGCGGCTTGACTACAGCACAATACCCCGTGGACTGCCAGCATCTACCCCGCGCGGCCAATGGCGGGGCTGTGCGCGGGGCCGCGGTGCGCATTCGTTGCCCAGGGAAGCTGCGCGCCCTGGGCCGGATGCCCGGCCCTCACAGAAGGGGGGTTTCGCAGAGCCGCGCCACGCTGGCGGGTGCGGCGGCCCCGGCGCACCCCTTGGCCAGCAACCCGCCCGACAAGGTGCGTGCCCCCTGCGGCACGGCCTGATGCCCAACCCCTACAGAATGCCCGGAAACCCCGCTTGAGACAGACGATTCTGCGAGCGGAGCCCTTGGCGCACCCCTTGGCAGGGAGGTGAGCGATGGCCGGCCCAGACTCGAGGATGCTGAGTCGCCGCCCCGCCCGACCCGTCCGCCTACCCGGATCGTATCGGCGGCCGCCAACCTGCGTGAGGGAGGGTCGGCCGTGCGTGGGACCGAGGGTACGCGGCGTCGGACTGGCTCACGCCTTTCGGGACCGAACCAGGCACCCGCAGGAAAGCCCGCAGACCTTAAGCTAAAGGGCCAGTATGGCCTCGGTTTCGGGTGTTCGCGCCGTGAGAGGGGTAAGACGGCTTGCCCGCCCCAAGGGGCTACTGCTCACTCTACTAGCGCCCTCAGAGCGCATTCTCCGCACGGCCGTCATGCTTCGCCCGAGTCCGGCGCGCGGGTCACGCGCCTTTAGGCCGCTCCACGTCCGCCGGCCCCGGCGCTGCCAGACTCCTTCTCCAGTTCCTCGCGTAGGGCACCGGTTTGAACGGCCTCAAGGAAATCAATGGCCTCTTGCGCCTGTGCGGGGCTGAGCTTCCTCATTTCACGCTCCATGAGTATGCCCGGGTTATCGATCACCAGCTCGTCGGGCACCCGCCGGACGATCCCCAAGGACTGCAGGAGCCGTATCTGGTCGGCCTGGAGATCCAATACGGTCCGCAGGAAGCGCGCCCTCGCCGGCGAGCCCTTGGGGGCCTGCAGGAACTCCTGCCAGGCGTGCCGCGCCACCTCCGTGCTCGTCGCTTGGACCTGGGCGGCCGCCTCCAGGACGGCCTCCTCCAGCCGGCCCTCGCGGCGCAGGTGGCCGTCGCACCCTCCGGCGCACCACGGCCAGGTCCCGCTCCACCGTCCGCTTGGCGACCCCCACCACCTCGGCGATCTCGGCCGAGGTGAGCTTGCGGGCCACCGCCAACGCCCAGATCCGGCGGCGCCGGTCGTCCGCCTCGGGCTGCGTGCTCGGGGCGGGGCCGGCCCCGCCTGGGGGCCTTGCTGGGCGCGCGCCGGGCCCGGTGCAGTCTTTAGAATCGCCGCCAGTTTGTGCCATCTTCGCGACCTCCGCTGCGCTTCGTTGGTCTCGCCGACTTCGGCGCCCGACCCTGCGCTCATCTGCAGGCCCGAACCGCCCCTCGATCCAGGCCCGCAAGCGCTCTCGCCCGTCTCGGCTTCCCAGCGGGCGAGGATCACGTCGCAGTAGCGCGCGTCCAGGTCCATGCCGTAGCAGGTCCGCCCGGTGCGCTCGGCGGCGATGATCGCCGTGCCCGAGCCCAGGAAGGGGTCGACCACCAGCTGCCCGGGCTCGGTGGCGTTGGTGATCGCCCGCTCGATCAGCGCCAGCGGCTTCATGGTGGGATGCAGCTCGTTGCGCGCCGGCTTGTCGTGCTCCCAGACGGTGCGCTCGTTGGTGGGGCCGTGCCAGCGGGGAGCTTCGCCCTGCTTGTGGCGCGTAGAAGCAGGGCTCGTACCAGTGCTTGTACTGGGCGAAGAGCGCGCCGGCGCCGTTGTTCTTGACCCACACCAGGAGGTTGCGCTCCTGCCAGCCGGCCTCGTTCCAGGCAGTGCAGCACATCGCGCAGGTGCGCGGAGGCGAACCAGAGGTAGAGCGGCGCCTTCTCATCGCTGTGCTGGTGGGCCAGCGACAGGCTGGCGATGAGCAGCTCGCGGTAGGCCTCGGGCGTCATGTCGTCCCAGTAGGCGTCCGACGGCTGATCCACGCCGCGGCGCGCCTTGGCGATGCGCTCTTCCTGGGCGGCGCGGCCGCCGACAGTAGTTGACGGCATAGGGCGGATCGGTGACCACCGCCTGGGCCACCTGCCCGTCCATCAGCCGCTCCCAGTTCTCCGGGACCGTGCAGTCGCCGCAGAGCAGCCGGTGGCGGCCCAGGGGCCAGAGTTCTCCCGGCTGGACGCGGGTGAGGACGTCGGCGCCTGGCCTCGGCCTCGGCCATCGCCTCCTCGGCGTCGAAGTCCTCGCTCCCTGGGGTTCGCCGCGTTCACCTCGGCGAGCAGGGCCAGCAGGTCTTCCTCGCCATAGCCCGTCGCCGCCAGGATGGTCGCCGGCCTCCGCGTCCTTGAGCAGCGCCAGCAGCGCCTCCTCGTCGTCCTCCGCCAGCTCGTTGGCTGCGGTTGTCGATGGCCAGGAACGCCTCGGGGTAGGGGCCGTCATAGACGTGGCACGGCGATCTCGCGTCCAGCCCTCGGCGCTGGCCGCCTCGACCAGGCCGTGGCCGGCGAGGATGGTGCCGTCGGGGGTGATGACCACGGGCTTCTGCTGGCCGTGGATGCGGAGCGAATCGCGCAGCACGGCGAGCTGGCGCTCGGGGTGGCGGCGGTAGTTGCGGGGGTGGGGGCGGAGCAGATCGAGCGGCCGCTGTTCCATCAAGAGTGGTGCCGACAGTTGCGCCATGGCGCACCTCCTCAGAAATGCAGCAGGCGAGCCATCCCTTGTCGGGGATCTGGCTCGCCTGCGTTGTTCGCTCGGCGTAAACTGGTTGTCTCAGCGTCGGCCGATCAGCCTCGCTCGGCGCCACTGCGCAGCACGGGATGACGTAACCGCTCAGGCCTAGGCCGTGCGGCCTTCATCTGGACGCAGCGGTCGATACGCTCGATGCGGCCACCGGCTACAACCACATGCACATAGCCGAAGCCTGAGTCGGCCGCGAGGCGCTCGACCTCCTGCGCCACATCTTGCGACGAGAACTCCATGAGACCTCACATCGATATTATACCAGAAGAAGCGCTTCGTGACTATGCCACCAGGCGCTTTGCTCTAGGCGACGGTAGCATGGCACTCTCTTCGCAGGTCGGATGATCCAGCCAGATTCCTTCGGGTAGACTGGCACCGCTGCACGCCCTGATGGGGGCGCGGGTCAACCGCGCGACCTC
Source organism: uncultured Acidobacteriota bacterium (assembly GCA_963725415.1). Lineage (GTDB taxonomy): Bacteria > Acidobacteriota > Terriglobia > Bryobacterales > Bryobacteraceae > CAVRZY01. The sequence goes on from CAVRZY010000251.1 coordinate 4,062, forward strand.
GCCTCTTCGCGCTCCTGCCGTTTCTTGTCACGAAAGCGTCTTTGCTGCACCGCTCCACGGATCTTCCGCGTGCTACAGGCATCGCAGTAGCGTCGCTTGCGATCACGCCACGGAAAGGGCTGGGAACAGTTGACGCATGTCGCCATGCGGAATACCCCGAAGGCGGCGGCGGAGCCAAGGTAATCGAGCAGTTCGCCGACCGGCCCCGCAACAGTGGGCTTGCCCTCTTCGCCTTCGTCCAACACCAGCCGCAGAGACGCCAGGCGATTCGCGACGAAGAGCTGGGAACCCGGCCATTCGGGATGGTCATGCACGGCGGCGAGCATCAGGGCCGCCCACACGTAGAAGGCCACAGGCGGTGGCACACGGTGCGCCATGAAGCTCGGCTGCGCGCTGGCCGCCTTGGTGGCCCACCTTCGCCAGGCGTCCGGCCACAGGAAACGCTCGTTGCCAAGCCGAGAACGCAGCGGGTGCAGGCCCGCGGCCGGCCCAGCTACGGCCAACCCGCGTTCCTCCGTAGCGCCGCACCACAGCCCAAAGTCCCGCACCAGCTCGCCGTAGTCACTGACAAAAGCAACAACTTCGCTCTGCACCTCCGGACGCTGAACGGCCAAGAAGCAGAGCTCGGCTAGCGAGCTGGTGCGCGCTGAGCGCCCTTTTTCTGGCCTTCGCAGGGCATAGTATCGCCCCGCCGCCCATTCCAAGCGGCCGGCGCCTCCCGCACTCCTGACCACGTGGTGAAGGGCCAGGAGAGCCTCCTGGGCCTTGTCTTTGGAGAGGGGATACACCTCACCCCACGAGACTGGCACACCCTGCTCCCGCAGAGCGGCAAGGCGGGGGTCATCGCTTCTCCGCGAGCCCTTGCGCAAAGGCTTGCGTGATACGGGGAACACCACGAGTCCCTCAGGCGGTCGCGGCAACCGCGGCCTCCCATCGCCAGCGCCCTCAAGCTTGCGCTCGTGGAACTCCCGCGCTGGCTGAACCTCAGCTCCTCCCCGTCTCGACCACCAGAGCGGGTACGCCAGTACTCTATCCACGACTGTTCTCCCCCTCGGAAGTCGTAAGCATACCGTAAGTATATCTCAAAAGAGGGCCATTCTGCAACCTGGAAATACATAAGGGAACGCTATGAGCACAGGAGGAACGCGATGTCTCTCGTGGATCACGATGGCTTGGAAATCGCCGTGGTGACGGTGCCGGAAGCCGCTCGCATCCTGGGGATAGGCCGCGTTAGCGCTTACCGTGCCGTGGCGCGGGGCGAACTGCCTGCGCTTCGGTTCGGGAGGAGGGTCGTCGTACCGAAGGCGCTGCTCGACGGCATCCTGCGAAAGCCGAATGCCTGCGCGCGCAAACGAGAGCGCGCCCTCAAGCCTTTCTCACGCCGCAAAGGACAGGCCAGATGATGCGAGTCGTGCCGCCAACACCCGCTGCTGCGCCTTTTCCTTACCATGAGGGATCGGGCTATCCAGGAAGCGAACGGCAAGCGCCCGTGGCGCCAGAGAGTCGCGGAGATGGAGCCCGGGGAATGACGTGGGCCATCGGTCGAGGAGGAAGGCACCAAGTGACTCCCGGTCGGAGCAAGTGCCTGCACTTGGCGAAGTGGAGATAGACCGTGGACCCCGATTCGACGCCAGCGCCTGAAGGCATCCGAAGCAACGACGAGTCCCTGGACCTCCGGGAGGACCCCGACTACCAGCGCTTCGTCACAGGAGAGGCGGCGGATCTGGCACGTTCCTGGGGAGTTCACCCGCACGCAGTAAGGCCCTGCGTATGGCTCCTGCTCCGCAAGCAGGAGCAGCCCGAAGGCGACCGCAACCACCTGTGTTTCGTGCTCGCAGTCGAGCTCGCCCGCGTCGGGGTATCGCCGACTGACATGACCGCGGCGCTCACCATTTGGGCAGATCGCTGTTGCGACTAACCGCCCTGGGCCGCAGAAGCGTTCACGGCGCAGGAAGTCGCAGGGGTGGTGCGCAGTGCGTTCCACGTAAAGGCAACACATGGGCTACGCGGCTTCGGGTGCAAGGGCCCGCTCGCCAACTGCTGCCCGTACCCGATCGCGACCAGGTCGCTTCAATGTCCTTGGACTCGGCACCTGCGGAAGGACCGCCCAGACAGGGAGCCCCTGCTCGACGCGGCCGCATGTGCGTGTGAGCACGTGGCGCCGGCGAGCTGGACACGCGAACGTGAGATGTCGGCGCGCTTCGCGCTGGTCAACCTAGCCGCAGAGGAGAAGCGGCGGGGGCTCAGGCCTTACAGCCCTTTGTTCATCAGCCAGCGTGAGCTCAGTCGGCTGATGGGCGCGGGCTGGGGCCGCAAGCGCGTGATGACGCTGCTGCGGCATATGCGCGAAGCCGGCTGGTGCGAGGTGACCGACCATGGGAACGAGTGGGGCGGCCGCGGCCGTCTGGCCACCGAAGTCAGGCGCCTGGAGCCTGGGAGAGTGGCGCGAGCCGGGCGTGGCCGCGCACCATGGGTTGGTTCGCCCCACGCACGCGAACGAACCACAGACAGGACTGCAGGATGCCGATAAGTGCTGCCATCGCTGATGCCTTCTGCCTTCCTGGCGGTCTGGGCGGCCGGGGCCTCGTCTTGGGGCCAGCTACGGCGTGTCGCGCCGGTCGGGCTATCCAGGAACTGGGGGTGGCGTGGTGAGCGCCCCGCGCCACGAACGCGCCCCAGCCCGCGACGCGGCCGAGATGGCTCTTGTCTGCCCTCGCGGAGGCGTTGAGCGATGCGGTCTTCCGTCGGCTGGTCAGCCCGGAGACTCCATGCGTCATGGTGAGGGCGGACACGGCGGCGGACCGGCCGGAGCCGGAAGGCCAGCAGACGATGAGAAGCGCTGAGAGGACTGGCCGAGCCGTTGGCGGAGAGCGGCGCCCCTGCTGGTCCTTGGTGGCCCACAAGCGCCCCTGTGGCCAGCAGAAAGCCCCACAAAGGCCTTGCTATTCCGGGCCACCCGAGTGATGAATGGGTAGGATGCCAGCCCAAAGGACGATAGCGAGTGCGGTGCTGAGGGCCGCGATCTACGCGCGCTACTCCAGCGACCTGCAGCGGCCGGCCAGCATCGAGGACCAGGTGCGGCGCTGCCGCGAGTACGCGGAAGCGCGCGGCTGGCAGGTGGCCGCGGAGCACATCTACACCGACGAGGCGATCAGCGGCGCCATCGCCAAGGCGCGGCCTGGCTACCAGCGCATGCTCGCCGAGCGGCCAAGAGCGCGCCTTCGACGTCGGTGATCGCCGACGAGCAGAGCCGCTTCAGCCGCGACCAGGCCGAGGCCTGGCCCTGGAGAAGCGCCTGCGCTTCTGGGGCGTCGGCATGGTGGCCGTCGCCAGCGGCCTCGACTCGGTCGCCAACCCCAAGGCGGCGAAGATGCTGGTCATGGCGAACGGCATGGCCGCCGCGGCCGAGCGCGACATGAACGCCGAGCGGCAGCGGCGCTCGCTGGCGGGCTACGTGCTCCGTGGTATGCACGCCGGCGGCGCGCCTTACGGCTACCGCAGCCGGCCGATCATCGAGGGCGGCGACGGCCCCGAAGGGACCGGCAAGGTCGTCGGGCACGAACTGGTGATCCACGAGGGCGAGGCGGAGGTCGTCCGCCGCGTCTTCCGGCTCTTCGCCGAGGGCAAGTCGTCGCGGCAGATCGCCAACCTGCTCAACGCCGAGGGCGTGCCGCCTCCAGGGGCGCGCTGGAAGAACCGCACGACGCGCGTGGCGCGCACCTGGTCGCACACGGCCATCGCCAGCTCCCCGAAGCGGGGCCTGGGCATCCTCAACCAGGAGAAGTACATCGGCCGCGTGGTCTGGAACCGCACCACCTGGCCGCAGGACCCCGATACGCGAGCAGCAGGTGAGCCGGCCCGTGCCGCGCGAGGAATGGGTCGAGAAGGAGATCCCGTCGCTGCGCATCGTGCCCCAGGAGCTCTGGGACCAGGTGAAGCAGCGCCAGGAGTTGCAGCGGCCGTCGCGGCACGGCGCCCTGATGCAGAACAACCGCAACCGACGCCTCCTGTCCGGCCTGCTCAAGTGCCACGAGTGCGGCTCGAACTACGTCCTGGTGAGCCGGACCCTGTATCGCTGCGGCGGGCGCAACAGCCGCGGGGAGTCGGTGTGCAAGAACCACCTGACCGTGTCGGCGCCGGCGGCCGAGGAGGCCGTCCTGCGCATGGTGCGCGATGAACTGTATGGGCGGCGCCTCGTGGAGGAGATGAAGCGCCACGTCTCGGCCCAGGTGATCGAGCAGGCGAAGCGGGCGACGCAAGACCGACACCGGCCGGAAGCGCCTACGGGCCGAACTCGCCGAGATCGAGGCCGGGATGGAACGCCTCGTCGCCGCCATCCGCGACGGCGCCCTGCCGCGCCGCAGGCTTGTCCAGCATTGGCGCCGAGATGAGCCGCCTGGAGGCGCGCAAGGAACGCTGCGAGGCGGAACTGGCGGGCTCGCCCGAGAAGGCAGCGGCGGAGTGGGAGGCGCTGCTGTCGTCGGTCCCGGCGGCGGTCGAGGCCTTCGTGGACAACCTGCGCGAGTTGCTGGCGGAGGGGGACATCGCGCTGGTCAAGCGCCGCCTGGCCGAGGTGGTTCAGGAGATCGTGGTCGAGCCTGCCAGGGGTGAGGCAGAGGGGCGGGAAGCCGCGAGCGCAGCTGCGCGTCACGGGCTGCCTGGCGCGCGTCCTGGCGCTGGCGGCGGAAAAGAGCAAAATGGTGGTAGCCCCGGAGGGATTCGAACCCTCGATCTCCTGGCTGAGAACCAGACATCCTAGGCCGCTAGACGACGGGGCCACGCGCTTCGCAAGTTCTTCGTTGCCAGTGATTTGTTGTTAGAGGGCGAAGCTGCGGTCGTCCGCCCGAGCGCTTTCCGACACCAACAACTCGATCACTAAACCACCCTTCTTTGGCTGCCGGGCCAGGACTCGAACCTGGAATTGCCTGATCCAGACTCAGGAGCCTTACCAATTTGGCCACCCGGCAGCGCACGGGAAGTGTACCAGACCGCCCCGAGCCCTGTCAACACGACCGGCCTCGGGCGGGCAGCACGTCGCTGCGGGCTGATGCAGCCGGCGGGAAACCCGCGCCGGCTAGCCGCCCGTCTTGAGCAGCGCCCAGGCCGTCCGGTCCAGCAGGTGAGACTGGAAACGGCTGTCCGCGCCCAGGATCAGGCCATCCAGCGCACCGCTTCCGGGCAGGGGCACGGACAGTTCCACGCACCGGCCGGCCGCTCCGAACTGCGCTCCCCGGGTGGGACGCCCGGGGCAGACAAACCAGGACTGCGGCGGCCCCGTCCTTCCGCCCACCAACGGATGGTAATGCACGTGGTAGTACAGCTCCGGCGAGACCTCGCCCCACAGCTCGAGGCGCACGAAGAGTCGCCGCCGGCTGCGCGCCGCATAGACCGCCACCAGGTCGCCCGACGGGGAGACATCGGTTTCGGCCAGGTCCTGCCCGGGGTCCCGGATCACGGGCTCGATGCCGCGCCAGTCGGCCGGGTCCCCGTCCACCTTGATCCGGCCTTCCGGCACCCTCGGCAGCGCGGCCGCAGGCAGCTCGCCGAAGAGTTCTCCGCTGCGGGCGAAGGACAGCAGCGTGCGGCGCATCACGAGCACCTGGCTGCGATAGCGCAGGATGGCTACGCGCTTTCGCTCGGCCACCGCGCGGGGCAGCGGCAGCACCTCCCAGCGGGTGCCCAGGCCCAGCAGGGGCGGCGGGGGTGAGACGGGAGCCCGGGACGGTAGCCGCGCGGCAGCCGGCCAGTCGCCCCGGTGCACCAGGTACAGCCTGACCCGCACCCGGTCCAGCATCCCCAGCTCGTACAGCGCCGCCTGGGTGTAGCCGTAGAGCGCATAGTGATCGCGCAGCGTGTCATTGGGGTGCGGGGCAAAGATGCTGGTCGGCTTGAAGCGACGGATCACCGTCTTGAGGTCATCGAGCACCGCGCGCCCGCAGTAGGGGGCCCCGGGGCGCAGCGAGTTGGGGTAGGGGTTGCGGTTGTCCCCGGTGCGGGGGCTGGTGAAACGGTTGCGCGGGATCCCAGTAGGTCAGCCACATGCGCACGGAGCCGCCGTCCGGGTATCCGAGGAAGGTCACCTGCTCGCGGTGGAGACCCCAGCTCACGGAGCGCGGCCAGGGTTTCCTGCTGGCGACTGAGCCCCAGTCGCACGTAGTCCTTGGGCGGGACCTCCGCCTCCTCGAAGAGCCGCTCGGCCGCGTGAGGAAGCCATCGCCATTGGTGAGGAGCGCCACGTGGGTGGCGGCGCCGCGCCTGGCGGGCCAGTCGAGATCAGACCGCCGCAAGCCAGCGTCTCGTCGTCACAGTGGGGGGCGAGCACCAGGAGGCGGTCGCTCGCGGCGGGGGGCGGCATCGCCGCCAGCCGCGGCCCGGAGTGGGCGGCTCGGCGCGCGTGGCCCCGCGAGTGCGGCGCCGCCAGCCACGCCCCTCCCACAGCCAGCAGGGCGGCCAGCCCCAGCAGGACCGCCCGCCGCGCGGGTGCTCATCGCTAGCCGCGCCGGCCCAAGCGCTCGGCCTGCAACTGCTCGACCGTCACGAAGCGCAGGCCGCGCTTCCGCAGGGCCTCGATGATCTGGGGCAGCACGTCCAGGGTCTGCCTGCACGCCATCGTGAATGAGGATGATGCCTCCGTTTCCGATGCGCGCCAGCACCCGGTTCTCGATGGTCCTGGCGCCCGGGCTGGCGTAGTCGCCCGGGTCGTCGGTCCAGAGCACCGTGGTGAGGCCCACCTGCATGGCGGCGTTGATCACCTCGGCGTCGTAGTCGCCGCCCGGCGGCCGGCAGAAGCGCATGGTCTCGCCGGTGGCCGCCTTCACGACTTCCTGGCAGGCCTGCCACTCGAGCCGGATCTGCGGATACGGGGATCTTGGTGAGGTTGACGTGATGGAAGGTGTGATTCCCGACCACGTGGCCGGCCGCGCGCTCGGCGCGGATCAGGTCGGGGTAGCTTCTCCGCCTTCTCGCCCACCACGAAGAAGGTCGCCTTCACGTGGTAGCGGTCGAGCAGGGCCAGCAGCTTGGGGGTGAAGTCGGGATGCGGGCCGTCATCGAAGGTGAGCGCCACGGCGGGCGTGTCCGCCGGGCCCCGCATCAGCTTGTCGTAGAAGAGCCCCTTGCGCAGCTCCCGCGCGTGCTGGGCCGCCAGCTCCTCCGGGCTCCTATAGACGGTCTCCTTGGCGCGCTGCCAGAAGGCGTCCACGCCGGGCGCCGTCTGCGCGGCCGCGATCTTGGGCGTCTGCTTCGCCGGCGGCGCCGCTCGCCGGCGCCGCCGCTTTCGTCCCCACCCAGCAGCACGCCAGCACCAGCGTCGCCGCCAGCAGCGCTCTTCTCATGCCCGCTCCTTTCGCAGCTTCAGCAGCTCCGGAATGGTCACGAACTGATAGCCCTGCCGCTGCAGGCCATCCACCAGGATGGGCAGCGCCTTCATCGTCTGTCGCGGCTGATGGGCCGGCAGGGCTCGCCGTCGTGGGCCAGGATGATCATGCCCGGGCGGATCTTACTTGAGCACGCGCTGGGCCTTGGCCTGCGGCGTCTTCGCGGCGTGGTGTTCCAGGGCCACCGACCACAGGACATGCGGTAGCCCGCGCTCCTCCGCCGCCAGGAAGGTGTCGCCGTCCCACAGCCCTTAGGGGGGCCGGAGCAGGTGCGTGCGTTCCCCGCAGATCTTCTCGATCTCGTCCTCGCTGCGCTCGATCTCGCAGAGGTCGTGCCGCGCGCGCTCGCCGGGCAGGAGCGGGATGGTCCCAGGTGTGGTTGCCGATGGCGTGCCCCTCGGCCACCTCCTCTCGCGCCAGCCGCGGGTGCAGCTGGATCTCCTTGCCCACCAGGAAGAAGGTGAGCTTGATCTTCTTCTCGCGCGCCAGCTTCAGCACGATCGGGCGTGTACTTCGGGTCGGGGCCGTCATCCAGGGTGAGGGCGACCACCTTCTGGTCCGTGCGCACCCTCCAGATGATCTCGCCCGACCTGCGCTCCTCCGCCCGGACGACCTGCGCGGCCCGCTTCTCCACGCCGCCCACGGCGCGCTTCTCCTCCAGGCGCGCCCCGGCGCACCCGCCCAGCGCCGCCGCGCAGACGAGCAGTGCCGCTCCTAGCTTCACACCCCTCCGCATCGAGAACCCTCCTTGCGGCCTATCCGCAACCGCTCCGTCCCGCGCCCCGGGCTCACGGCAGGGGGCGGCCGGCGCGGACCGCATTCTGCTTCTCCCTGCGGTAGAACAAGACCTTGCCCAGTTCGGCCGCAACGGCGTACCAGAAGGTGATTCCCCCGACCACGAGCAGGAACACGGGGGGCAGTCGCGTGAAGCCGAAAAGCCCCGCCAGCGGCGAGAAGGGAAACACCAGGGTCGCCGCCACGATGGCCAGGGTGGCGGCCACCAGGTACTTTCCCGGCCGGCTTCTGAAGCCCGGCCTGCGGCTGCGCAGGATGAGCACGATCAGCGGCCGCGGAGACCACGGACTCTACAAACCAGCCCGTCCTGAAGAGCCGCGGCGAAGCGTGCAGCACGAGCAGGAGCACGACGAAGGTGACGCAGTCGAACACCGAGCTGAGGGGCCGAAGACCAGCATGAACCTGCGGATGTAGGCGATGTCCCAGCGTCGGGGGCGCTCCACGAGTTCGGGGTCCACGCTGTCGGTGGCGATGGTCATCTCGGGGAAGTCGGTCATCAGGTTGGTGAGCAGGATCTGCTTGGGCAGGAGCGGCAGGAAAGGAAGGAAGAGCGAGGCCGCGGCGAAGCTGAACATGTTGCCGAAGTTGGCGCTGGTGGCCATGAAGCCCAGCCGCTGCAAACTAGTTTTCATCCGGAAACTCCCTCTCCCCTCGCGGGAGAGGGGCGGGGTGAGGGGGAATAGATTTGGAGATAATTCTTCTTTTCTCATTCGAGGAGAGGCCGTTTATTTTTCCATGGAGTGTGGACCTCATACGCATGACCCACTTTTAGGACGGTCTCTTCGTTAAAAGGTTTTGACGCAATCTGGAGTCCGATGGGCATTCCTGAAGATGAGAAGCCGCAGCAAATCGAGAGACAGGGGATACCGACCAGGTTATAGATTCGGGTGAAGCGGGTCAAAGCAGCAGGGACAGGCTCCTTCACCTTTCCGAAGGATACGCTTCCCTGGCCGATTGGGGGAGCGGTTATGGGAAGCTGGGGAGTGATCAGGGCGTCAACCTTCTCGAAGGCTGCCGAGAAATTGTTCCTGAATCCTTCTGCGGATCCGCTGGGCCTTGAGATACAGGGTGGCCGGAATCGTCGCTCCCTGATTCAACCGGGCGCGGACGTCGGCTCCCAGATCACGGGAACGGGTGAGATGCCACTTCTCCAAAGAGGCCGCCGCTTCGGCAAAGAGGATAATGGAGGCGACTATGGCCGCTTCCTCCAGATGAGGAATGGAGACTCTCTGCACTTTCGCTCCCAGATGTTTAAGATCCTCGAAGGCTTTCTTAACCTTTGCCCGGACCTCCGGGTCTAAGCGGTCGAAGTAATAGCTCGTGGGCACGCCCAGGCGAATCCCTTTGAGGTTTCCGCCCAGAGCCCGAGCGTAATTGGGAACGGGTACTTGGGGAGTCGCAGAATCCCGGGGATCATGACCGGCTATAACATTCATGGCCAGGGCCAGGTCTTCAACGCTTTTAGCCATCGGGCCGGGATGGTCCAGGGACCAGCAAAGGGGATACACTCCATACCGGCTGATCCTACCAAAAGTCGGCTTGAGTCCCGGAACACCACAAAGCGCAGAAGGAATCCGAATGGACCCGCCGGTATCCGTTCCCAATGTAAGCAGCGCGAAAGAAGCGGCCAAAGCTGCAGCCGACCCACCGCTGGACCCACCGCTGACTTTCTCCAGGCCCCAAGGGTTATGAACCGGGCCGTAATGGGGATTGACGGTGGTGGTCCCAAAGGCGAATTCATGCATGTTCAATTTGCCCAGGAGGATGGCTCCGGCAGAGAGAAGCTTTTCGACTGCGGCGGCGTCATATCGGGGGACAAAATGAGACAGGATCTTGGAGCCACAGGTGGTACGAACTCCCTTCGTGAAGAAGAGATCCTTGGCTGCGAAGGGGATGCCATGCAAAGGGCCGGCATATCTCCCCCGGAGGATTTCTTTTTCCGCCCGGCGAGCCGCATTCATAGCCTGTCTGGGTAAAAGGGTGATGAAGGCGTTGATTTTTTTGTCGTAAGTCTCTATCCGCTCCAGGTAGGCCCGGATTACTTCCACTGGAGATATTTCTTTTTTGCAGATGGCTTTGGCCAGGGTTGAGATGGTCCACCTTTGAGGTTCGAAAGAAGTCATCTTGTCCCCTCCTCCGCAAAGAAAATGACTGCCGGCTCGGCGTCCAAAGGGTCCAGGAGGCCAAGCTGTTCAGACTGCTCATTAAAGACCTTCACTGCAGCCTGAAGGGCTTCCCTCTCTTTTGCGTTCAACTTGATCCCGGGAATCTCCAGGATAAATTTTCCTGTTCTAGTTCTACTCTCCTCCGCTTTTTTCATCCTAGGGCCTCCATCCTGAAAATTGTTAAAATCCCCTTCCCTACCTGGTTGCTCCCTTCGGGGGAAAAATCCCATCGTCAACCTATTCCATTGCGAAACCCGAAAGAAGACCGTAACGCAAAAAGGCCGAGGCTAATCAGCTTTGCCGTTCCCAGTTTCTCGAAGACGCCTGACGCGAAATGTTTCCGACAGGCTGCGGAGACGACTTTGGCGTCCGTCCCCTCGACAATCGCAAACCAATCGTCCGCCTTCTCGTCCTTCCGTTCAGGAGCGGAGACTCCCGGAGGCGGCCCCGAAAGACCCGGATCGCTCTCCAAAATATGGGCGGAAAGAATGTCGTCCGTTTTGATCAAGGCCGGAAACTCCTGAGAGGCAAACCATTCCCGAAGATCCTTTTCCCGCCCGCTGACCGGCTTGAGCCTGCTAAACCCCACGAAAGCGCCGTGGCCGATTCCCTGACTCACGGTAATCTGGCCGACGCTGCGGTGGAAGTCTTTGAACTTCGCCATCGTCTTCACTGACCATTGGGTTTGGTTGGCCAGCCGCTCGCGATAGGCGGGGCTATCCAAAACCTTAAGGGATTCAGTTTCATAAAGATTCAAGTACTTTGGCGTTCCCTTCACGGCGACGTACCGCCGGGCATCAAAAAATCCCGGAATGTTGACCCGTTCTTCCATGTGCTCTTTATCGAACCAGCGGTTGAATTCCGTCTCGTCTGCTGCATCGATACTCATACGGGTGCAAAGAATCCCGACCCCTTTCAGCGACATAACTTTTCCTCCTTTGTGACGATGCTCGTGAATTTGGCGGTTAATTCCGGGAGTGACCCCCACCCCGAATTCAAGAAGTGGATTCGATCGAAAGGGACCAGGAGAGCAATAAGAAGGGACCGCATCTTTTCCATGCCCTCACTGCCCCATGGGTTTGACCGTGATATGGGCTTTCTTGAGTTCCTCCCTTATTTTCTGCAGGATCGCGACCGCACTGGGCGTGTCCCCGTGGACGCATAAGGATTCGGGCTTTACCTTGACTTTGGTCCCATCGTGGGCCACCACGTACCCCTCCCGCACGATGGTCAAAGCTTGCCGGGCAGCCTTCTCGGCATCATGAATGACCGACCCGGGGATCTTCCTGGATTGCAGCGTTCCGTCAGGATTATAGACCCGATCGGCATAAACCTCTTCCACGAATCGGACCCCGACCTCCTTGGCAGCCTGGACCATGATCGTGCCGGTCAAGGCCACAAAGATGGTATCCTTTCCGAAACGGAGGGCTGCCCGGGCAATGGCCTTGGCAACTTCCAAGTCTACAAAGGCCAAATTCCCCAGAGATCCATGGGCCTTGACATGCTGCAAGGGCAGGCCGTGAGCTTTGGCGAAGGCATAGAGGGCCCCCATCTGGTAGAGCAGGTAATTTTCAATTTCATTGAGGGTGAGGTCCATCCGCCTTCGTCCGAACCCCATGAGGTCCGGATAGCCGGGATGGGCTCCCACCGCGACCCCTTTCTCCTTGGCCAGCCGTACGGTTTGCTCCATGACCATGGGATCCCCGGCATGCCAGCCGCAGGCAATATTCGCTGAGGTAATAAAACTCATGACTTCCTCGTCCCGGCCCAGTTTATAGGCGCCGAAGCTCTCCCCCATATCGCTGTTGATATCAATTCGATCAGGCATAGCCCCCCTCCTATATTTTTATTTCTCACCGAGTTCGCAGAGACCGCAGAGGAATAAAAAAATTAAGATCATCTCCAAAGTAGTTGAGGACCAAAGAGCTGGTATAGGTAAAAGGTTAGGTGATTCCAGGGGCCCGGAAGGAAAGTCATCTTGCTTGCAATCCTAAGGCGCATATCTCTCCTTAGCTGTGGCGGCGGTGTTCTCTTTTCCTCCGAACCTATCTTCTCCCGCCCCCGCTGCGCTTTGCGGGAGGCAGACAGGGGGAGGTTATGAGAAGCAATATCCCGCCGATGCTTGCGGCGCAATCTGCCTTTCCTTCCGGGCCCTTGCCAGGGTTTCATGAAATATTCGATCAACTAATTTGGACATGATCCCAAAATTATAATTCATACACGAAGAAATTAAAATCTTATTCCTATTTGTTATTTCTCTTAGCGCTCTCTCGGTGAAACGATTTATTTCTTCGGAACGTATGAATGGCAGGCCACCTTTAGCATCCTAACCCTCGACTTTTAGCCCCCAATTGAGGTGAGAGCAAAGAATAATCTCAACCCAAATATTTCTTGACAAGATTATGGGCAAAATGTTACGTTACGTAACGTTTACTTAAATGAAGAAGGATCTACGGACAACCATTTGCTCCGGGTTTGCGGACTGCGCAAACCGGGCGAAGCCGAATCGCGTGCCGAGGCTATGCAGCGAGCGGAGGAGACCGCAAAAAAAGCGATGGCCCTCAATCAGGGGAAATGACCAGGAATAACCAAGAGGGATTCCGATGCCAGATGGAATGTTAATTGGCAAGGTCTGCCGCCGTACCGGTTGTACGCCGCGAACCATACGGCATTACGAAGCAGAAAGGCTCTTAGCCCCCCTATCCGTAACATCGAAGGGCCGTAAGCTCTATGGAGAGGAAGCCGTCCTGGTGATCCGCACGGCCCAGGTCCTTAAACGCCTCGGTTATTCCATAAAGGAGATCCGCAGCATCCTTTCCCTCGCCAAATCCGAGAATACCAAGGGAAAAAGGCTGACCCGGAAGCTTAGAAGAATGCTTTCCGACTGTGCATCCAGAATCGCAAGTGAAGTATCACTTTTGGCTTCGGCACGAGTAAAGATCTCCGCCCTGCTGGAAAAAACTCAAAATTGTGAGGGATGCGATGCGCCGGATTGTGCTCCCTGCGGGAAACTCAAGGAGCTTCGGACTCTGGGGTTGCTTTCTTAGGGCGGGGAGGCCGCAGTGCGGCGCAGCCGCAACCAAAAGAAGCCATTAACTTTTAGCCAGTAGGTTAAGGTACTAACGTTTTTTTAATTAACTTTCAGAAATTGAACGTTAGTGATATAGGGGGTTGGATTTCGGGGGTCCGGATAGGATTCTGTCAAGAAAAAGGACCTTCAGAGCTGACCTTCAGGGACGAAGCCATCCGGATTCATCTGGGATGAATTGGCATTTAAACCCGGGCCAGGAAAAAGGAGATAGGAATGAAGGCCAAAATTCTGGGAATCAGTGCGTTGCCTCAAAAAGGCGGGAAGGTGGAAACGCTTGTCCAGGAAATCCTTTCTGCCTCCCGTCTGCCTTACGAAATGGTGCGACTTCACGAGCTCGCAATAAAGCCATGTAAGGCATGTAACGGATGCCGGAGCAACAATTTATGCATCATGGATGATGACTGGTCGGAACTGCGCGGCAAAATCCTCGACTCCAGCGCCCTGGTGATCGGTAGTTGGGCCTTTTCCGGGATGATCGACTCGGCAACCAAGGCGATGATGGAGCGCTTCTGGTCTTTCCGTCATCACCAGCAGCTCACTCGGGGTAAAATAGGTGCGGCCGTGGTCGTGGGGAGCAATGCGGAGCTCGCCGTCAATCTCGCGGAGGCCCTCCTCCAGTTCATGCGCAATAACGGAATGACTCCGTTGGGACGCGTCACCGCTGCTGGAGCCAATCCCTGTTTGGGCTGCCCGGATTCCTTGAGCGCCTGCGAATACAGCGGTGTGGTGGCTAATTACGGTCTGCTGGAGCGCATTGGGACTGGCCTGTATAATCCTATTGAAAACCAGTGGGGTGCCCTGAAATCTGCCCGGATCCTCGGGCAAAGAGTGGAGCATAAATTGCAACGCTTGCAGGCGCGCGGTTTCGTCAACGAAAATGTTTGACTTTCCGGCCTGGAATGAGAGGGGAAAATGAAGAGAAGAAAGGCAGCGATGGCAACGGATATCGACCGGGTTTCACCGGAAGAATTGACCCGGGCGGTAAAAGAGAAGGCCCGATCTTTAGGGGCGCACTTAGTAGGGATTGCTCCGATGGAACGTATGGAAAACGCCCCACCGGATCTTCACCCCAAGCAGTTGCTCCCTGAAGCCAAGAGTTTGATCTCCATGGCCTACAGGATTAACCGCGGCGTCCAGCAGCTCCATCTGCGAGGCTCGAGTCCCATGTCTTTTTCCCGCTTTGCCGGCCTGGAGCCTAAAGTCCGGCTGGATGAGATGGCCCTCGATCTGGCCAATTTCCTGGAGGATTGGGATTATATAAGTCTCCCGGTACCCGCCAATCAGTATTTTTCCCAAGAAAACGGGGTGGGAGAAATCTCCCATAAGCACGTGGCCATGGCCGCTGGTATCGGGCGACTAGGCCGGGGAGGGTTCCTGGTTACCCCCCAGTATGGCGGCGCCGTGCAATTGATAACGGTGCTGACAACGGCCCCTCTGCTGCCCGATCCCATGTTGGACGAGGACCTATGCCTGGGCTGCAGCCAGCCCTGTGTTTCCATCTGTCCCGTAAAGGCGATCCCGAAAGACCGCGATCGGGCGATCGTCATGGAGGGAAAGGAATACCGCTATGGATGGCTCTCCTATTTGCGGTGCCAGTGGGGTTGCGGCGGCATGGTGATGGGAGATCGTTTTTATTCCCTGTCGGACCTGCCAATGCCAAAACTCGAAAGAGAGGACGACGCCAAAATGGTCCGGTTAGAATCTCTCTTGGCGGGCGAAAAGAGGTTCCCCTGGGACAAGGCTACGCGAGCCGCCTTTACCTATAATGCCTGCTCGAAATGTTACGTTGTATGCCATCCTGAAAAATTTAAGAAAACAAAGCTTGAATAGGGGAGTTTTAGAGAACTTGGTAAGATTTATCTAGCCCGGCAAACCCTCGGAAGCTGCCAAACGTTTAAATGATTCCAGTCCATCGGAATCGATTCTAAATATTTTTATTCTTTCAATCCCTCGGCCCATCACCTGATGTAGGACCCCAAAGGCGTTGAGTCTGGTGAGGGAACTATTTATGGATCATCTCCAAATTAGCCGAGGAGCAAAGAGCGGGTATAAGTAAAATGGGCGGTTATTCCAAGGGTCCGGAAGTCCCGCGGGATTGCTTGCAACCCTAAGGCACGTATCTCTCTCGTAGGGGCGATTCATGAATCGCCCCTACAGACGGGAGTGTTCTCTAATCCTCCGAACTTTTCCTTTCACGCCCCCGCTGCGCTTTGCGGAAGGCCAGCCGGGGGGTTATGGAAAGCAATATCCCGCCGATGCTTGCGGCGCAATCTGCCTTTCCTTCCGGACCCTTGCCAGGTTTTCATAAATTATTCCGATCAACTAATTTGGAGATGATCCCTATTTAATAACCCCTTTTTCAAGCAAATCATCCAGCTTTTCCCGGCGAAATCCCAACAGCTCACGTAAGACCTGTACGGTCCAGGTCTATTCTGTGGAAGTACCCCTCACTCCACCGGACCGGCGCGTTCTGCAACTGGCTTTTTACTTTGCCATTGGGAAACGGAACAAACATGGTACCCCCCTGGTAGGAATCAGGATCCTGGGAAAACCGGAGACCGGTCGTTCCTACGCTGTTGGGGCACGAGATTGCCACGTCGTACCGGGCTTCGGGTCCCGCCAGAGGCGGCCCGGGTCTAAGGGAATTGCCCGCAAAAAGCATCGGCGGGACAAGCCTGGCCCCCAAAGTTCCAAACCCCAGTTCCGCCGAATGAGGCGGGCCGCCGGGCGCCCCTACAACGAAAAAACCTCTCTTTATCCGAATCATGGGTTGCCCGCCCGGCCCCATGAAAGAAGTCGTGCCTCATGGTTTTTGCGGGCAATTCCCTTAGGCCCGGGCCGACCCCGCAAAGGTCGAGCCTCTTGAGTCCCCCGGCAAAGCCGAGGCTTTACCTAGATGAAATTAATCGAACGAGGCCGAGCCTGTTTAAATCTGGTCGTGGTCTTCGGGGCGTTCTGCAAAGACGAGGGTTTTCTGGATCTCTTCGGCGGCTTTGATTCCTTCTTCAAAAGCCAGCTTGTTCAGCTTCTCGGTCCCCTTGGGGATTCGGGCCATGACTGCGGCTTCCATGGATTCCGGGGTGACCACCCCTGCACCTGCAGGTATGGCCGGAATGAGTTTGCTCAGGGCTCCCAGGGCGACGATGTTGGCCATCTGTTCCCGCCCGCATTTTTCCCTGGCAATCTGGGTGAAGGGAATTTTCACCACCCGGGGATAAGTCACCTGGGTGACCAGTTGCGAATCCACCACTAAAATCCCCGAAGGTTTCAAATCAGAAGTGGACTCATCGCTGGCCATCTGGGTCATGGCCAGGAGAATATCCACACCCATGGCTTTGGGATAATCGATTTCCTGATCGCTGACCACCACGTCCGCCCGGCTCGTCCCTCCCCGGGCCGCCGGGCCATAGCTGACTGTTTGGACAACGTTCTT
Organism: uncultured Acidobacteriota bacterium; assembly: GCA_963725415.1. Lineage (GTDB taxonomy): Bacteria > Acidobacteriota > Terriglobia > Bryobacterales > Bryobacteraceae > CAVRZY01. Next base: position 20,922 of record CAVRZY010000251.1, read on the forward strand.
CCCTCCGTAAATGCCTGCGGCCTCGGCCAGAATGATTCCCGCCAGGACCAGCCCCTGTCCCCCTGAACCGCTCAACCGAATCTCGTAACGATCTAACATAATGACTCGCTCAAGTGCCTAAAACGATTGCCTAAAATTAAATAGACAGAAATTATTTAACTTCGAACTTCGTACGGGCGACCGGCCGGTCGCCCCTGCAAATTCCGAACTTCTTTTATCAGTGCCGATCGGATGCCTCTCGCCGGTCGGTCTCCTCTTTGTCCTCTTTTTCCACTAGCAGTGGAGCCATGGCTTCCTTGGCTTTCTGGCGAATCCTGGCATATTCTTCATGATAGGTGGGCGCTTCCCGATCCACCAGGACGCCGATCTCAAACTTCCCGGCCATCTCTTCGGGGGACAGGCTCTTAGCCTTCTCCACCGGGACGGCACTGTCCCGCTGCCATTTCATCATCTCCACCTGGTTCCCCAGCTTATTCAGCCGTCCGAAGTGCGTCTGGCACTGGCTGATCACTTCGACCACGCTGAACCCTTTCTTAAGCAGCGCCTTCTCGATCAGCTGATCCAGCTGCCGGGTATGGTAAACCGTTCCCCGGGCCACAAATACCGCTCCGGCACACACGGCCAGCTGCGAGATATTAAAGGAATGTTCTACCGAACCATAAGTGGCCGTCGTCGCCCTCTGCCCATAGGGGGTAGTGGGGGAATATTGCCCGCCGGTCATGCCATAAATGCTGTTATTCACGATGATCGCCGTCAAGTCGATATTGCGGCGGGCGGCGTGGATAAAATGATTTCCCGCCTATGGCGGTAGCATCTCCATCCCCCATCACCACGATCACCTTCAGCTCCGGCTTGGCCAATTTGGCCCCGGTGGCGAAGGTCAAAGCCCGTCCATGGGTGGTATGCAGGGTATTAAAATCCACGTAAACCGGCAATCTCCCCGAGCAGCCGATCCCGGAAACCAGAACGATTTCGTCCTTCGTGTAGCCGATATGATCAATGGCCCGGATCAGCGAACCCAGCAGGATCCCGATTCCGCATCCCCCACACCAGACATGCGGGAAACTTTTTGTCATGACGGAGATATTTATAAATCAAAGGTCGATCTTCGATCATCTCTTCTCCTTTATCTTGGCTAAAATCTCTTTGGGGCTGATGATCGTACCATCGATTTTATTCAGAGTCAGGACCGGGTTCATTCCTTCATTCACCCGTTTCACTTCCCTGGATATCTGGCCCATGTTCATCTCCGGCACCAAAAGGGTCTTGCCGGCCTTGATCAACGGCTCTATGGATCGACGCGGAAAAGGCCAGAGGGTGATCAGCTTTAATAAACCGACCTTCAATCCCTGGGCCCTGGCTTCCACCATGGCTCGATGGGCGGAACGGGCCACACACCCGTAAGCGATGATCACCAGGTCCGCATCCTCGATTTGATATTGCTCCACCAACTGGATGTCCTCAAAATGGGTGGAAATCTTGCGAAAGAGCCGGGCCAAAAACGGCTCGATCTCATCCTGGCGTAATGTAGGAAACCCCCGAATGTCATGAATCAAGCCAGTCACATGGTACCGATACCCTTCCCCAAATATCCCCATGGGCGGGACCCCATAGCTGGTATCTTCATAAGGCAGGTACCACTCCGGAGGGACGGATGGTTTGACCCGGTCGATTACTTCCACCTCTTCCGGACCGGGCAATATGACTTTCTCCCGCATGTGGGCCACCACTTCATCCAGCAGAAGGATCACGGGGGTGCGAAATTTCTCCGCAAAGTTAAAGGCCTTAACCGTCATGGTAAAGCATTCCAGAACGGAACTCGCGCTGAGGGCGATGATGGGGTGATCTCCATGGGTCCCCCAGCGGGCCTGCATGACATCCCCCTGAGAAGGGTTGGTCGGGAGGCCGGTACTGGGACCTCCGCGCATCACATCGACCACCACGCAGGGCACCTCGGCCAGGCAGGCATACCCGAGATTTTCCTGCATGAGAGAAAATCCCGGGCCCGGAGGTGGCGGTCATGGACTTCGTTCCGGCCAGGGAGGCTCCGATGATAGCCCCCATACTGGCGATCTCATCTTCCATCTGGATAAACGTTCCATCCACCTGGGGAAGCCGGACCGAGAGTTGCTCGGCAATCTCCGAAGCCGGAGTGATGGGATAACCGGCAAAGAAGCGGCATCCCGCCACAATGGCTCCCTCGGCGCAGGCTTCATTCCCCTGCATAAGCTTAGCCCTGGAATCGGGCTTTTTCACCTTATCCATTCGTTCCTTCCTCGGACTCTCCTGATGCTTTAGCTGGGGCTCTTCGCTTCCTTCTTCTTGGGTGAGCGGACATTAATGGCAAAATCCGGACAGCGCAGCTCGCAAAGCTGGCATCCCGTGCAACGCTCGGGGTCCTTTACATAAGGGGCACCCGACTCATCCTGGTCCAGGACTCCAGCCGGGCAGAAGGCCACGCAAATCCCGCAGCGTTTGCACCAGCTCTTGTATATCTCTATGGTATGTTTACCCTTCTTGGCCATAAACTTAGGTTCCCTTTCGTTCCTGCAAGACTCGTTTCATGGTCGGGCCCATGTCCGCCGGGTTTTCGATGACCACTGCCCCGGCAGCGCGCAGGGCCTCCATCTTGGCCTGCGGCGAACCGCTGCCGCCTGAAATGACTGCGCCCGCATGCCCCATCCGACGTCCGGGAGGCGCGTTTTGTCCGGCGATGAATGCCACCACCGGCTTTTTAAAATGGGTGCGGATGTATTCGGCAGCCTCCTCTTCAAGCCTCCCCGCCGATCTCCCCGATCAGCATAACCGCCTCGGTCTGGGGATCCTGGTTAAAAAGTTCGAGGACCTCCACGAAAGTCATCCCGATGATGGGGTCTCCCCCGATGCCCACACAGGTGGATTGGCCCAACCCCTGTTGAGTAGTCTGATCCACGGCCTCGTAAGTCAGAGTGCCACTGCGGGAGGTCACTCCGATCGCGCCCGGCCGGTGGATATACCCGGGCATGATGCCGATCTTGCACTTTCCCGGGGTTATGACTCCCGGACAGTTAGGGCCCGAGCAACCGGCATTTTCTCCCTGCCAGGTATCCCTTGGCCATCACCATGTCCTGAACCGGAATTCCTTCAGTAATGCAGACGATCAACTCAATCCCCGCATCCGCGGCTTCCATGATCGCGTCGGCTGCGAAAGGGGCGGGGACAAAGATCATGGAGGCATTGGCGCCGGTCTTCCGAACGGCCTCATCCACCGTATTGAAGACCGGGAGACCATCCATGGTGGTTCCCCCCTTTCCGGGGGTCACCCCTCCTACCATCTTCGTCCCATAGGCCACGGCCTGGCGAGTATGGAACATCCCCTGATTCCCAGTGATGCCCTGGCAGATTACCCTGGTTTTTTCATCCACCAAGATACTCATCGCGGTCTCCTTAGCCTAGCTGAGTTCTCATCCCTGAAACCCGGATTTCCCCCTCCCCTCTGATGGGGGAGGGTCAGGGTGGGGGTGATGACGATTGGGATATCAAGTCTTTTCATTTCTATTCCCCCTCACCCCGCCCCTCTCCCGCGAGGGGAGAAGGAGTTTCCGGATAAAACT
>CAVRZY010000252.1:0-16276 GCA_963725415.1 uncultured Acidobacteriota bacterium
ATCGACTCGCCAGTGAAGGCCGTCGAAGCGGTTGGTGGTATTGCGATACAGGTTCCTGGCGACCAGCCGGCGCTTGCCCAGATCCATGGTGAGACGTCCGAACTGGAGTTCGCTGGCGAGCTTGCGGCCAAACAACGACTGGGTTACGAGCTTGACGTGCAACTGGAGGATGCCGAGCTCGCGGACGTGATTTTGGTTCACAGTGGAGCCGGAGTCGGTGAGCTGGACGCGGGCGTCCTCGAACTCGACGACAAAACGAAACGGGGACGGGGCAGCGCAGACTTCCATGCGCAGGCGGGTGCGATGGGCCAGTTGCTGGTCGCTGCCCAGCTCGCCCGGGCGATACCGGGCATCTTCGGTTTCGTAGCGCAGCCGGTATTCGGCAGTGAGATCCAGCCAGGCGGGATTGCCGAGGAGTTGCCGGAGGTAGGGCCTAGGGGTCTCGGGGGAAGCGTCGGTGCGGGGTTGGCAGGCCGATTTGGATGAGCTGTTGGGGGGCGCCTGATCGAGCGAACTGGCGCGGCAGGGCGGGACTGCCGGCAGGCCCAGCAACCTGGCCAGCAGAACCAGGACTCCACCGGCGGCGTTGCGCTTCCGGATCATGGGTTCCAGCCCCAGTAAGTCTGGTAGCCTCCAGAGAGAGTGCGGGCATTGAAGCCGTTCTGGAGCAAGAAGCGCAGGGCGAAGTAGGATCGCTGGCCGATGCCGCAGTAAAGCCAGATTTCCCGGTGGCGGGGCAACTCGCCAGCGCGCTGGCGCAACTCGCCAAGGGGCAGGTTGACGGCGCCCTCGATGTGCCCGGCGGCGAACTCGTCAGGATCGCGCACATCCAGGATGAGGGCTTCGGTCTGAGTAAGCTCGCTCCAGGGGGCCAGGAGCGCGTCGCCGCGGAGGACGTTGGCGGCGACCATTCCCGCAAGGTTGACCGGATCCTTGGCGGCGCCGAACTGTGGCGCGTAGCAGAGTTCAGCCTCTTCGAGATCGAAGACGGTGGCCTGCTTCTGGATGGCCATGGAGAGCACGTCAATGCGCTTGTCCACGCCTTGGTGGCCGACGGCCTGGGCGCCCAGAATGCGCCCGTTGGAGCAGGCGAAAATCAGCTTCAGGTGAATGGGGTTGGCGCCGGGGTAGTATCCGGCATGGTGTCCGGGATGGAGGTAGACGGTCTGGTAGCCGGAGACACCAGCGCGGCGCAGGGACTTCTCGGTGGCGCCGGTCCAGGCCACGGTGAGGCCGAAGAAACCGCACACGGCAGTGGCCTCGACGCCGCGGAAGCTGGCAGGCCGGCCGCAGATGGAATCGGCGGCGAGGCGTCCCTGGCGGTTGGCCGGGCCGGCCAGCGGGGCCAGGCAGCGGCTGCCGGTGACTACGTCGCGAACTTCGACGGCGTCGCCCACCGCCCAAATGGAAGGGTCGCTGGTGCGCAGGGATTCATCCACGCGGATGCCGCCGCTCTCGCCGATCTCCAGGCCAGCCGAGCGCGCCAGAGCGGTTTCCGGTTTGACGCCGATGGACAGGATGACGAGATCCGCGGGAATTCGTGCGCCGGATTGAGTCCTGATCAGAAGCCCGCCATCTGGAGCGGCGTCGAAGCCGGAAGCGCCGTCGCCCAGGTGGAGGGCAACGCGGTGGGTCTCCAGATGGCGGCTGATGGGTTCAGCCATTTCCGGGTCGAGGGCCGGCATGAGGTGGGGGAGCAGCTCGACGATGGTCAGCTTAAGCCCCCGGTGGACAAGATTCTCGGCCATTTCCAGGCCGATCGATCCCCCGCCCACGATCACCGCGCGGCGGGGATTCCGAGTCTCGATCCACTCGCGGATGCGGCGGCTGTCGGGGATTGTGCGTAGGGTGAAGATCCCCGGCAGGTGGATGCCGGGCCAGGGAGGGCGGATAGGGGAGGCGCCGGGGGAAAGGACCAGGGCGTCGTAGGGTTCGCGGCAGAGCCGTCCGGTGGCCAGCTCGCAGACTTCGATCTCGCGGCGCAGCCGGTCGATGAGGGTGACTTCGTTTTCGGTGCGGACCTGGATGTTGAAGCGCCGCTGGAATAGTTCCGGCGAGGCGACCAGCAACTCCTTCTCGTCCTGGATGACGTTGCCGATGTGGTAGGGCAATCCGCAGTTGGCAAAGGAGACGTAAGGGCCACGTTCGAAGATGATGATCTGCGCGTTTTCGTCCAGGCGGCGCAACCTGGCGGCGCAGGAGGCGCCACCTGCCACACCGCCGACGATAAGGACGCGCTTGTGGGGACTCATAGGAAGAACTGCGCGATGTAGCTCAGGGCCAGGCCGGTAACCAACAGGCCTAGCAAGAGGCGGAGCCAGCGCTCGGGCAAGAACTTCTGGAGGCGGGCGCCGACGTAAGTGCCGAACAGGCCACCCACGCCGAACAGCGCTCCCAAGGCCCAGTCAGGGCGAATGGGCGCGCCCGCGCCAAGCGAAGTCAGGCTGAAGAGTTCGAATAGAGCGACGCCGGCGACGGAGGACAGGAAGGTTCCCAGTAAGGCGGCGCCGGCCACTGTGTAGACCGGCAAGCCCAGGATGGCCACCACGAAGGGGGCGATGATGGCACCTCCGCCAATTCCGTAAATGCCGCCGATCAACCCTACTACTAGGGCTAGAATCAGGATGGTGATGGGGCTGAAGGAAAAGGTTTCGCCCCAGAATTCGTACTCGATCTTTCGCAGCGAGATGGACTTGGTCTTCACCACGGCGTCGGCGGGCAGGCCGGCGGCAAGAGTGCTGCCAGCGGCCTTCTGTTCCTGAACCCGCTGTTGGAACTTCCTGGCCAGGGCGAGTTGCTGCTGGCGGCCCACTTGGGAGCGGCCCGTGAGCTCGTAGAGCAGCCGGCCGCCAAGGTAGAGCAGCACCAGGCCCACGAAAAACTTGAAGGAGCGGGGATCGGGCAGGTAGCGAATGCGGATCAGCACCCCGGCCACCAGTCCGGGCAAGGTCCCCGCGATGACCACCCAGGTCAAAGGCCAAGCCATGCGCCCTTCGCGAATGTAGCGGTAGACGCCTCCGGGGATGGCCACGATGTTGTAGATGAGGTTGGTTGGGCTGACCGCGGGGCTGGTGAATCCCAAAACGCTCACCTGGAAGGGCAGGATGAGGAAAGCCCCGGAGACTCCGGCCGAAGCGAGGAGCGAAGAAATTACGAACGCCACCAGCGGCGGAATGTAAGGCGGACAATCAACGCCCGAAACCGGGAAGTGCATTCCAATAGCTCAGGTCTTGAAGAAAACGCGGCTGATCCAGACCAGCAGCCCGGTCAAACAGAGGCCGATGGCTATGCTCCATCCTATAAGTTGCTTCTCGACGGGAAGGAGCGGCTCGTACTCCATCTTCTTCAGCTCTTCCGAAAGTTTTGGCTGTTCCATAAATCACCCATGCATCAGAGGCGGCTTCACGCCATGAAAGAAAATCCAGGAGATAGCCAGGCCTACCCAGATGATGAATCCGAAAAGGCAAAGGATATAGACCACGGCTAACTTGCCGATACCTTCTTCCCAGAGCTTTCGGAAGTTAGAAACAACGCCGATGGTGAAGAAGGTCATGACAAAGAAAATGCCGCGGAAGACGTTGGCCTCTCCCATGGCGGTTTTGGTCTTGGCGATCAAACTGGGGGCCAGAAGCCCGATCGCCATGATGGCGAGGAAGGTGGCTATGTAGCCGAGGACGAACTTCGGGAACCTGTCCCATATCTGCCCGGCTTTGACCTTTTCGCCGGAACGTCGCTCGATCTTGGCGGACCAGATCCAGGCGAGCATGAAGGCCCACACGCCGATGAAAGCGTCGATGAAGACTTTCACCGTAGCGCTGGCGCCCATGATCCAGCCGGGCTGATAGTTGACGCCGTCAACGGAGCAGGGCCTTGGCGCGAATCAAGGACTCGGTGATGGCGCCGCTGGTGACGGCCGCTCCGTCGGTCTTGACGGCCAGGCCCATCCAGGCGCCGGCCACCATGGGTTCCTGGTACAGGAAGGTCTGCGCCAGAAAGGGGAGCAGCAGGAGTTCGACCACCGCGAAAATCACCACCAGCGAGGAGACCATGACCGGCACCATCGGCCGGGCCTTGATGGCGGAGCCAGTGGCGATGGCGGCGGAAACGCCGCAGATGGAGATGCCGGAGGCCAGGGGAGCGGCCCACTCACGGCTGAATCGGAAAAACCTCCTGGCGACGAAGTACACGACGGCCCAGAAGATCAGGTAGGCCACCAGGATGGCGCAAAGCCCCTGGAACATGACCGAGGTGGCCAGGGCCAGTTGCTCGGCGGCCGTAACTCCCAGGAAGCCGCCGAGGATGACGATCGCAGTCTTGACATATAGCTCGGGTCGGATGGCCTCCTTCATGGCAGTTACTGCGGACGGGCAAAAAGTTACCCACCAGCAGGCCGGCAAGCAAGGCTACAATGAAGCCGGCCTCGTTGGTCAGGTTCAGGGACCAGCCGATGCCTAATGCACTCCGCTTATCGGGAGTGGCGGCGATATAGGCCCAGCTTCCGACGATCCAGCAGAGATAACTTAGGGCGAATACCGCTGTAAAGCCCTTGATAAACCGCCGCAGGTCGGCTTTCAGGGCGGCGGCGCCGAACGTCATGATGGCCAGAAGAAACGCGTAAGTGGCGAGCAGAGACAGCAGCCCGGGCAGGCCGGCGTAGGTCTTCGAGGCGGTCCCCAAGGCCGCTGAGAGCCTGGTCCAGACGGAGGTGGTGACGGCCCAGCCGAGCAGGTCGGCTCCGGACAACATTGCGAGTGCAAGGGCGAACAGGAACAGACCGATATAGACCGCCAGCCAGTCTTCGTTGAGGCGCGAAACCTTTGTGGTCATTTGTGGAGGGTCCTAAGGGGAGAGGCCAAGGTTCTCCCGGACGGAGAGCGCAATTTTGTAGAACACCGTGACCATCAACAGGCCGACGGCCCAGATGGCCAAGGTGATGGAGATCTCCGGCAGCGTCGGCGCGTACTCGGTGACGGCGCCCAGCGGCGAGGGCACGAAGCCGCCCACGATCAGGCCAATGCCCTTGTCGATCCACAGCGAGAAGAACACCATCACGCAGGTGACCGGCAGCATCTTCTCGTTGTTCCGCCAGCGCGGGACAACGAGCAGCAGCCAGCGAGACCGCGGCCAGGATCATCGAGGTCCACATCCAGGGCACCAGAGCGGCGTGCCCTTCCAGGCCGACGAACAGGTAGTGGAAGTGCTCCACATGCTCGGGAATTCCGCTGTAGAAGACGGTGAAGAACTCCATCAGCACGAAGAAGACGTTGATGATCATGGCGTAGGTGACGATCAGGGCCAGCTTCTGGATGGGTTCTCTGCCGGGGTCGAACTTGGTCAGCTTTGCGGATGATGCATGCACAGCAGGATCAGCAGCGCGGGGCCGGCGGCGAAGGCGGAGGCCAGGAAGCGGGGCGCCAGGATGGCGGTCAGCCAGAACGAGCGTCCCGGGCAGGCCGTTGTAGAGGAACGCCGTCACGGTATGGATGCTGACGGCCCAGGGGATGGAGAGCAGGATGACGGGCTTGATCCAGGCAGGCGGCGGCAGGCTACTTGCGCTCGGCGCTCAGGGTGACCAGCGCGATGACGGCGTTCAAGCAGCAGGTAGCCGCCGAGCGACACAATGTCCCAGAACATGATGGAGTTGGGGGTGGGGTGCAGCAGCACGTTCAGGACCCGGGTGGGCTGGCCCATGTCCACGAAGACGAACAGCATGCACATGGTCACCGCGGAGATGGCCAGGAACTCGCCCAGGATGGTGATCTTGCCGAAGACCTTGCAGTCGTGCAGGTAGTAAGGCAGGACCACCATGACCGCCGAGGCGGCGACGCCGACCAGGAAGGTGAACTGGGCGATGTAGAGGCCCCAGGTGACGTCGCGGCTCAGGCCGGTGATGCCCAAGCCCGTAGCTGAACTGGCGGAGGTAGCAGAGAAACCCGACGGCCGATGACGGCGAACAGGCAGAGCATCCAGATCCAGTATCTCCGGCTTCCGACGACCGCCTTTTCAAACATGAACATAGCGGGGCCTCACACGATGTAGAAGACCTCGGGCCTTGGTGCCCAGCTCGGGCTTGCGCCGGATGGCGTAGCGGGAGCGGAGCAGCTCCCGCACACGCGAGCCGGGGGCTTCGAGGTCTCCGAAGAGCATGGCCTTCTCCGGGCAGGCTTCGACGCAGGCGGGCAACTGGCCTTTGGCGAGCCGCTCGTCGCAGAAGGTGCACTTCTCGACCACGCCCTTGGTGCGGGTGGGGAAGTCGGGATTCAGTTGCGGGATGCGGGGCCGCGGGTCCAGCCAGTTGAAGCTGCGCGAGCCGTAGGGGCAGGCGGCCATGCAGTAGCGGCAGCCGATGCAGCGGTGCCAGTCCATCATCACGATGCCGTCGTCGCGCTTCCAGGTGGCCTGGGTGGGGCAGACCCGCACGCAGGGCGGGTTGTCGCAGTGATTGCAGAAGACCAGGACCGGCTTGTCGTGGAAGGCCGCGGCGGTGTACTCGCCTTGCTGCGAGGAGAAGGCCCTTTCGAAAGGCTCCTTCCAGATCCACTTGAGCTGGTGGCTGCGCTCCGGGAATTCGGGAACATTGTGGGCGCGATGGCAGGCCTGGATGCACTTAGTGCAGCCCTGATCCTTGAGGCATTTGGGCAGGTCGATGAGCATGGCCCAGCGGCGGGCGGTGAGGGCGCCCGACAGTTTTTTGTGCGTTCGCGCCAGGAGGGCGAGACCGGTGAGGCGGAAGAAGGCTTTTCTGGTGATGGTCATTGGGCGCTCCTTGGGCCGCTCCCGGAGAAGGCGTGAAAAGATGCCAGGGCAGGTCGGGGACCCATGGGCGCTAACTTAAGAGGAGAGCGCCTCTTTTTCGTGGCGCAAGCACTTTTGCTTGCAGCCTCGACAATCGTGTCGAGGCGCGTTTCTTGCGTCGAGACGAGTCTCGACGCGGCAGACTGAGAGTCCGCGCCACAGTCTCGGTAAGAAACAGCTCCTAAGTTAGCGCTTATGGGTCGGGGGCCGGCGGGAGCGAGGGGCTTCACCAGTCGGGGTCAATGTGGCAGTCCCAGCAGTAGGGGCCTTGGACGCCGGCGTAGTTGTGGCAGCGGTCGCAGAAATCGGCTTTGCGGTCGTGGCACTTGAGGCAGGTTCCGGTGAGGCTGATGGTGTGGGTTCGGCCGTCGAAGGCCCGGAAGGTGCGAACGTTGTTTCGGACCACCTCATCGCGCCAGTCCACCAGCAAAGCCATGTGGGAGGTTCGCATGTAGCTGACGGGGGCGACGCATCGCTTCTCCTGAGCGGGCAGCTTGAGGTCCGGGCCTTTGGAGGTTTTTCCGGCAGCCAGGTTGTACCAGGCGGGGGAGGTGATCAAAGCGAGGAAAAGGACCAGAGCGGTTAGAATCAAGGCTCGATCACGCATGGGCCTGGTCCTCCTTGTCCGGAAGGGGCTCGCCGCGCAAGTCGGTGGGCCGCTCGGCTTCTCCCTTCATGACCAGAGCGTTGCCCACCAGCTCGTGCACGCCGGCCACCTCGACGCCGGGGACCCAGTACTCGAGCAGGCCGGGCAGGGTGGCCTTGTCGATGGCGCAGATGCAGGTCAGCAGGTTCACGCCGAAGCTGGTCCTTGACGTAGCTTGACGGCGTTGGCGCGCGGGAAGCCGCCGCGCAGCCGCATCTCGAGGTTCTCGTCGGTGCCCAGGCCGGAGCCGCTGCCGCAGCAGAAGGTCTGCTCGCGGATGGTGTTCTCGGGCATCTCGTGGAAGTGGTTGCAGACGTTGCGGAGGATGTAGCGCGGCTCCTCGAACAGCCCCATGGCCCGCGGCGGTGTTGCAGGAGTCGTGGAAGGTCACGTTCCAGTGGTCGTTGCGGCTGGGGTCGAGCTTCAGCTTGTTGTGCTTGATCAGGTCGGCGGTGAACTCGCAGATGTGGACCATCTTGGTGGAGCGGGCGTTCTCGAAGCGGGTCCCGGTGATGGGCGAGACCGGCACTTCCAGGAAGTCCGCCGGGCCGTTCATGGTGTCCATGTACTGGTGGAGGACCCGCCACATGTGGCCGCACTCGCCGCCGATGATCCACTTCACCCCCAGCCGCTTGGCTTCGGCATAGATCTTGGCGTTGAGCCGCTTCATCAGCTCGTGCGGAGTGAGAACAGGCCGAAGTTGCCGCCCTCGGAGGCGTAGGCGCTGAAGGTGTAGTCCAGCCCGATCTCGTGGAAGAGCATCAGGTAGCCGAGCAGGGTGTAGTAGTGCGGGGTGGCGAAGTAGTCGGCGGAGGGCACGACGAACAGGATCTCGGCGCCCTTCTTGTTGATGGGGGCTTCGACGCGGATGCCGGTGAGCTCCTCGAGCTCGTCCACGGCGAAATCGATCGATGTCCTTGAAGCCGTGCGGCTGGACGCCGAGGTGGTTGCCGGTGCGGAAGCAGTTGGCCGCCGGCTCGAGGACCCAGTTGATGTTGCAGCCCACCAGGTTGAGCAGCTCGCGGCCGATCATGGTGATCTCGGCGGTGTCGATGCCGTAAGGGCAGAACACCGAGCAGCGGCGGCACTCGGTGCACTGGTAGAAGTAGTAGAACCACTCCTTGATGACGTCCTGCGGTGAGGTCCCGCGCCCCGGCCAGTCTGCCGAAGAGCCTGCCCGGCCGTGGTGAAGTAGCGGCGGTAGACCGAGCGGATCAGCTCGGCGCGCAGCACGGGCATGTTCTTGGGGTCGCCGGAGCCGATGTAGAAGTGGCACTTGTCGGCGCAGGCCCCGCAGCGCACGCAGATGTCCATGAAGAGCCGGAAGGAGCGGAACTTCTCCAGCCGCTCCTTCATCCCGTCGAGGATGATCTGCTTCCAGTTGGGCGGGAGCTTCCAGTCCTGGTCGAAGGGCTGCCACTCGCGCGGGTTGGGCAGGCCCAGGTACTCGAGGTTCTTGGGCGTGGCGCTGTAGCAAAAGATCCCCTTGCGGAACTCGACGGCCGGATCCATCCAGTCCTTCTTGGGGGGCCGGTAGTCGATCTGAACGAGTTCCTGGGGTTTTAGAGCCGCCATGGGCTAGCTGCCTCCCGCGGCGGCGCAAGTTCGGGGCGGGGTCGGAGACCTGCCCCACCTGGGGGTGTATACATGGTGAGAAGTTCGCCGGGCTGGAGCCCGGCGGCAGGCTGAAAGCCTGACCCCACTCAAACCGCATTCATCCCTCGGGCAGGTCGGAGACCTGCCCCACTTGGGGGTGTAGACATGGTGAGAACTTCGCCGGGCTGGAGCCCGGCGGCAGGCTGAAAGCCTGACCCCACTCAAAGAGTATTCATCTCCCAGGGGAGAACTTCGCACTAGTCCCCCTCCAGCGGCAGGCCGGCTGCTTTGATCTTGTCGTGGAACTCGTCTTCCCATTCCTGGTAGGTGTGGACCTTGACGGGGTAGTTCCAGGGGTTGACGTGGCGTCTCATGCGGTTGTTGTTGGCCAGGTTTCGGGTGGGGCTGAGGAAGACGCCGGCCATGTGCATCAGCTTGCTGAAGGGGAAGTAGGCGAGGAGCACACTCAGCAGAAGCAGGTGCACGAAGAAGAGCGCCCCGATGGTCTCGGGCACGATGGGCGAGAAGGTCACCAGGCCCATGGCGAAGTGCTTGATGTCCACCATGTTGACCTTGGTGAAATAGCGCATCCAGGACGCCAGAGATGGCAAGGCCGAGCAGGAGGAAAAGGGCGAAATAGTCGGTGAACAGGGAGATGTAGCGGATCTGCGGGTCCTTCAACCTCCTCAGCAGGAGATAAGCCAGGGCCGCCAGGATGACGACGTCGGTGAGGTAAAGGACGGGTGCGCCGACCTGGAAGAAGCCGTCCAACTCCTGAAGGGCGAGGACAAAGCCGGGGATGGGCTCCAGGAAGAAACGCAGGTGCCGGAGAAAAATGACGAGGAAGGACCAATGAAAGGCCAGCGCGCCCAGCCAGAGGAACTTCTGTTCCCCGTAGATCAGCCTGGGGCCTTCGCGGAGCTCCACCTTGGTATTGCGGAACAGGGAGCGGAACAGAAGGATCTCCAAGCGCCATCCTGGCGATGACGCCCAGGGTGGTGAAGGGGCTTTCGAGCCAGCCGCCTTTGATCCAGGGAAGGGATTTCTGCTGGCCGCAGGTGGTGGGGATGCGGAAGGGCACTGGGGAGCGCGCCCACTGGATGACGCGGTAGGCCAGGCCCAGGAGGAAGGTGGCGATAGCCGCGTAGGGCAGGATGACGCCGAATAGCGTGCGCAGGCCGGCGGCCTGCCCTCCCACAAGAGCCAGCGCCACGAGGAGCAGAACGGCGGCGAGGGAATAGAGGGCGTTCATGGGTCATCTTCTCGGGGACTGGCAGCCTTGTCAGGCGGCAGAACCGGCTGGAAGCCTGTTCCCACTTCGTGCATTTTCTCCAGGAGGTACAGGCGGCGGTGGGCTTCGCCGAGCTTGATCTCATGGAGTTTTTCGCGGCACTCGATGTAGAGATCAAAGCCGCGCAGCGCCAGCTCGTCGATGCGGGCTTCCAGGACGGCGCGCTGGTCCGGGTCGGAAAGGTGTTCGCGGAGGAGGTTCTTCAGCAGGAAAACGAAGGCCAGCGCCTGGCTGGGGGTGAAGTCCTGGACGGCGCGAATGCGCACGATCTCCTCCAGCGCGGGCGTGATTCTGGCAGCGTCCATGTCCCCGAGGAGCTGGTCGAAGAGACAGGAAGCCCCTGCTGGATGGCGTGGCCGACGGGGTTGCGGAAGGGGTCCTTCTCCTGGAGCAGGAACCGGAGGCCTCGGCGGGATAGGTCCGCAAAGTCCGGGCCAGCCACTCCTCGAGGATGGCGTTGCGGGACAAGCTGAAGCTTGTCCGGCTCATACGCAGCCGGTCGGCTTCGGCAGGCCGGCCAGCTTGCAGGCCCCCTTGGCCGGCCCGGAAGGGAACATCTCGTAGATCTCGTTCAGCTTGAAGCCGGTTTCCTTGCACAGCTTCCGGATCATCGGGGCGATGCCGAACTGCAGGTAGTAGTTGCGCAGATAGTTGATGACCTTCCAGTGGTTGTCGGTCAGCTCGCGACGCCTTCGGTGGTGGCGAAGTCCATGGCCACGGCCTGGTTCCAGATGGCAGGGTCCTCAAGGAAGCCGTCTTCATCCACTTCGTAACATCGTCCGCTGACTTCGAAAGTCGGCACAGTTTCGACTCCTCTCTTGTACAGCCTCAAATCATCGATGTAGCCGCAAGGGCACTCTTCGGCGCACTTCTTGCACCCGTTGCAGACTTCCAGCTTGATCTTGTAGTGCTCGCCCTTGGGCAGCTTGACGAAGCAGCTTGTTGGTGCAGTACATCCAGCAGGTCTCGCAGTCCATGCACATGCCGCAGGACATGCAGCGCTTGGCTTCCTCGAGCGCCTCCTCCTCGGACAGGCCGAGCTCGATTTCGGTGTCCAGGTCGCGCTGGTCCACGGGAACGTGCGGCGCGCTCGTGGCGGGCGCTTCCTTGTACCAGCCGAGCTTCATCTTTTCCGGGGTGATGGGCGGCGGCAGCAGCGGCTTTTCGAGCGTGCGCGCCGCGGAAGCGGGCGTCGATGGCTTCGGCGGCGAAGCGGCCCTGGGCGATGGCGATGGTCACCAGACCCGAGCTCGACATCGTCGCCGCCCGCGTAGACGCCGCTCGATCTTGGTGGCTCCCCAGTCGTCGGTCTTGATCCAGTCCTTGCCCTCGTGCAGGCCGCGAACCCGTCGAAATCCGGCTCCTGGCTGATGGCGGCGATGATGGCGGTGGCCTCGAGGTCGAATTCCGAGCCGGGCTTGGGCACGGGCCGCGGCCGGCCGGAGGCGTCCGGCTCGCCCAGTTCCATGCGGATGCAGCGCATGCCCACGGCGAGGCCGTCGCTGCGCAGGATCTCGACCGGCGCGGCCAGGAACTCGATGGTGACGCCTTCTTCCAGCGCGCCCTCGATCTCCGGCTTGATGGCGGGCATCTCCGCGCGGGTGCGGCGGTAGAGGATGGTGACCTCGGCGCCCAGCCGCTTGCTGACCCGGGCCGCGTCGATGGCCGTATCGCCGCCGCCGATCACGATGACCTTGTCGCCCACCTCGACCGTCTCGCCGCAGTTGGCCCGGTTGAGAAACTCGGTCCCGGTGAAGACATTGGGCGCATCTTCGCCCGGCACCCCCAGCTTGAGGCCCTTGTGCGCGCCGATGCCCACGAAGACGGCCTGGTACTCGCTGCCGCAGCTGCTCGAGGGAGATGTCCTTGCCGACGATGAAGTTGCACTTCAGCTCGACGCCCAGATCCAGGATTCGCTGGATCTCGGCATCCAGCACTTCCCGCGGGCAGGCGGTAGCGCGGGATGCCATAGCGCAGCATGCCGCCGGGCTGGCTGAAGGCCTCGAAGACCGTCACCGGATAGCCGCGCCGCGCAAGCTGGTAGGCGCAGGAGAGGCCCGCCGGACCGGCGCCGACCACGGCCACTTTCTCCGGGCGCTTCTCCTCGGTGAGCTTGGAGAGCTTCAGGTTCTTGGCGATGCCGAAGTCGCCGATGAAACGCT
Source organism: uncultured Acidobacteriota bacterium (assembly GCA_963725415.1). Classification (GTDB taxonomy): domain Bacteria; phylum Acidobacteriota; class Terriglobia; order Bryobacterales; family Bryobacteraceae; genus CAVRZY01. The sequence goes on from CAVRZY010000252.1 coordinate 12,491, forward strand.
CCAGCGCGTTGATCGCGACGGCACCTTCCTTGGCCGTGCGGTTGCAGGCCTCTTCGCAGGGATGCGGGCAGACCCGCCCGCAGACCGCCGGAAACGGATTGCGCTCGACGATCTTCTGCCAGGCGATCTCGAAGGCCTGCTCGTTGGTCCGGCCGTAGGCTTCGGCCTGGGCGATGGTGGTGAGCCAGCCGCGGATATCGGTGCCGCTGGGGCAGTTCCCGATGCACGGCGGCGTCTTCGGGGCATACCTGGGCGCAGCGGGCTGATCTCGGCCCCCGCCGCACCACCGCCTTGATGATCGGTTTCTTTGACTTCTTTGAAAAGTCCCATGACTCCGATTCTCAGCTTCCAACTAAGGTGGCGCGGGCTTCAGCCTGCCGAGCCGGCACTCATGCCGGCTCTTGAGCGGCGTGGAAAAGCCAGCGGAAGCGCCGAGATGAGTCTCGGCGCGGCAGGCAAGGTGCCGCGCCACATCGGAATTTGTCACTCGATTCTGCGAGCCTATTGAAACCGGATATGCGTGGACCGGGCGTAGGTCAGGCCCGCGTGCTTGAAGTCGTCGATGTGGTAGCGGGTGAACTCGATGCCGGTCAACTGGAAGAATTTCGGCCAGCCGATGCGCTCGATCCACTCGCCCAGGCGCTCGAACTTGCGTGCGTTCTGGGCGTAAACGTTCACGATGTTGACGACGGCGTCCACCACCTCAGGCCAGCGCGGCGGGTTGTTGGGGAGGAACGGGATGGCCAGCTTGGTGAACTTCGGCGCGGTGCGGGCGTTGCTCACCTTCCCGCCCACCCAGATCGAAATGCCGTCGTTCTCAGGGTCGTTCATGGGCATGGCCGGGCAGACCGTGTAGCAGTTGCCGCAAAACATGCACTGGTCTTCCACCACCTCGACCGACTGCTTGCCATCCACGGTGGCGGGCCGGATGGCGCCGGTGGGGCAGGAGGCGATCAGAGTGGGAATCTCGCAGACCCTGGGCAGAATGTCGTGCATGATCTTCGGGGGCCGGCGGTGAATGCCCAGGATGGCGATGTCGGAGCAGTGCACGGCGCCGCACATGTTCAGACAGCAGGCCACCGCCAGGCGGAGCTTGGCCGGCAGATCCTCGTGCGTGAAGCGGTCGTAGAGAGCGTCCATGACGGACTTGACCATGCCGGAAGCGTCGGTGGCCGAGGAATGGCAGTGCACCCAGCCCTGGGTGTGGACGACGTTGCTGATGGCGTTGTTGGTGCCCCCGACCGGGAAGCCGAGGGTCTGTAGCTCCTTCTTTAAAGGCTCGATGTTGGCCCGATCCTCGAACAGGAACTCGACGTTGTTCCGGCTGGTGAAGCGAAGGTACCCGCTGCAATACTTGTCGGCCAGGTCAGCGAACTGCCGGATGGTCTGAATGCTCAGCAGGCGCGGGGAGCCAGCCCGCACGGTGTAGATTTTGTCTCCCGATTCAGCCACGTGGCAGAGCACGCCGGGGGCCAGGGACTCGTGGTACTTCCACTGACCGTAGTTCTTCTTGATGAGGGGGTGAAGGAATTTCTCGTAGTGCGGCGGACCGATGTCGGTGATGCGTTTCGGTTTCACTGGCTGAGTTGACATGTTCGAGTCTCCTTACTTTTCCTGTTCGACCTGGAAGAAGATGTAGGGGTTGTCCCTGGGGGCAGCGATCATCTCGGGGGCCGGATCGAGGCCGATGGCGTCCAGGAAATTGGCCATTCCGACGCGCTGGATCAGTTCACCGACGTTTGCGGCGTAAATCCTTTTTCGATTGCCAGCGAACGAATCGCCTCTGCCTGTGCAGGAAGAATCTCCTCCTCTTGCGCAAAAGCCGTTAGTCCGATCACAAGGACTGCAACGGACATCAAGAAATACTTTTTCATAACTGCCTCCTTTGGTTTTGCGTACCTCTTTCTGGAACAAACATAAACTATTTCTTATCCGGAATTGTCATGGAATTGTCAAGGGGCGGTAAAAGAAAAATCTCCTGACGGATTGTTCGCAATTTTGCCATTCGCTTGTTCCTAAAGTGCCAAAATTGGGGAAGGATAGCAATGACACATTAATGTCATTTTGGTTACCTTGACTTCTGACATTACTCCGCCGCATTGAATCCAACGAGAAGAGTTACGGTGAAACTCTTCTTCTACAATGATGCGGCAATGTTGAAGGGAAAATTCAACGTCTCTGTCCGGGCGGTAATGCCGCCGGCCAGCACCAACCCGACTCCGCCGAGAGATATGTTTGGCCCAAATCCGATTTCTGTCCCTTTCGCCGTTCGGAAACCGATCAGCCAGCTGAGACTCGGGAGAAACACCCCTTGTTCGACGCCGACAACCAAGGGAACCCATTCGGAGAGCCCTGCGAAGCCGTCGGCGGAACCGGGCTTCTGGCAGTCGCCAAGTCCGAGGGGCCGATCCATGACCCGGGGGTCGAATTGCTCCGAACAGGCGGTCGGCCGGCAGGGAATGCGAGACCCCTATTCGGTTCTCGGTCCGGATGGCCAGGGGCTGAGAGAGCAAGAATTCGCGGATGGCCGATTCGACTTGGGGCCAAGCCTGCCCAAACTCCAGGTGAGGGCCTGGACCATGGCCCTGTTCATCTCCCTGCCGTCTTTCACGACTTCTGAGGCAGCGATGAAGGCGGTGTCGTGATTCCCCATCAGGAGATGTACTTGGTCCGGGAACTGGGTCTTCAGATGTACGGCATCAAAGAGCACCTGATAGGAGAGACATCCGCCCCGTGCATCCTGGGGACCGCCATGGATGATCTCCTGGAGCACCAGATGTCGCTGGGGATGATGGGCGAGGTCGGCATAGGCCGTGATCCTCTCGAAGTTGCGTCGATGGCCGTGCAGGTCGCCGGAGACCACGAGCGAGCCGGAGCACGGCAAACGAATGAGGTTACCCTGCCGGTGCAGGCTGGCCAGGTTGGCTTGAGATCCGGCCCGCAGTAGGTCAACAACCGGTTGCGACATTCTTCTTGGCCTTGATTCGGTCTCCGAAGATCTCTTGGATCATGGTATCCAGGCTTAGGACTACCTCGGTCATGTCGCGGGGGCGGTCGGCGGGATTGTCCTGAATGCAGCTCATGACCAATTCGGAGACATCACGCGGTATCAGGGGCTTCAGTTCGTGTGGGGGCTGGCAGTCCTTCTTCTCCAAGAGGCCCAGTCCGTTCTTCCTAGTCGGGATCAAGGTGGGGACGTTCTTGCCGGTAAGGGCCCAATACATAGTGGCCCCCAGGTTGAAGATATCCGTCGTGGGTCCGAGGGGTTGGCGTTTCACCTGTTCGGGGGCAATGTAGTCAGGGGTTCCTTGGATGCGGGACTTGGTGGTGCCAATCCTACAGCTTTGACCGAGGTCGATGATCTTGATCGCCCCAGATTTGTTCAGCAGTATGTTGTTGGGCTTCATGTCGCAGTGCACAAATCCATTCTGGTGTATGGCTTGCATGCCCGTGGCGACCATGCGGAATATCAGCAGCACGTCCCCCAAGCTCAGCCCAGGGCACTCCTCGAGTGTCTGCCCGTCAAACAGCTCCATGGACAGGAGGAGTTCTCTAACACGAAAAAGGCTCTTTATCTTCCTAAGCTTGAAGCACTTGCGGACGTAGGGATGGTCTATGCGTCTGGCGATTTCGAACTCGTTCTCAGTCTGTTCGAGGACCCGAGTGTCTTCCGGTTTCTCCAGGACAACGCGTTTGAGGGCCACCGAGGAACCGTCCTCGTCGTCCCTGGCACGGTATATGGTACTCCTGGCCCCGTTGCCCAGTCGCCCCAGGATGGTGAACCCA
>CAVRZY010000253.1:0-8158 GCA_963725415.1 uncultured Acidobacteriota bacterium
CGCCGGCGCCACGGTCTTGCTGGTCTCTCATGAAGAGGATTTGCTCCAGCGGCTGTGCGACGAGATCTGGTGGCTGGACCAGGGCAGGCTGGCGGCCCGTGGCGATCCCCGGGAAACACTCGACCAGTTCCGGCGTCACGTGGCTCGACGCCTGCGCGCTTGGGGAGAGTCCACGCCTGCCTGCCTCTCACCTTCCCTGCGGCGCGGCGACGGGCGCGCCCACATCCTGGCCCTGGAGATCCTCGACCAGCAAGACCGCCCCACCCTGGTCTGGCAGAGCGGCGAGCCAGTCAGCGTGCGGGTAACCGTGCGGTTCGAGCAGCCAGTCTCAGACCCGGTGGTCGGGATCATGATCCGTACCCGGATCGGTTTCGAGGTTTACGGGACCAACACCGAACTGGAAAGGCTGAGGCTGGGTCCCTGCCAGGCCGGCGACACATTACGCCTGACGTTTTCCTTCCGCTGCGACCTCTGCCCACAAGAGTACACGCTCACGGCAGCCTCCCACGATCCGGACGGCATCTGGCACGACTGGATGGAAGACGCCGTGGCCTTCTCGGTAGCGGACACGCGCTTCACCGCCGGGGTGGCAAACCTGCGCGCGCGGGTGTGCGTGGAGAAACTAGGCGCCAGGGCAGGCTGAAGCAGCGGCCCTGCGATTGGCCAGATACCAGGCGACGGTTTCTCTCAGTCCGTGGTCCAGGGACGTGGAAGCGCGGAAGCCGAACAGTCTCTCGGCACGGCTCACATCCAGGCAGCGCCGTGGCTGCCCGTTGGGCTTGGAGACGTCCCACCTGATCCCGCCCTGGAAACCCGTGATTCCGGCGATCTGGACGGCCAGATCACGGATGGAGATCTCGCTGCCGCTGCCCAGGTTCACGGGGTCCGGCCCGTCGTAGAGCCGGGTGGCAGCCGTAAGGCCGGCAGCGCAGTCCCTGACGAACAGAAACTCGCGCGTCGGTGAGCCATCCCCCCAGAGCACGATCTCCCGGCGGCCCTCTTCGACCGCCTCGACGCACTTGCGGATGAGCGCCGGGATGACGTGGGAGGTCTCCAGGTCGAAATTGTCCCGCGGGCCGTAGAGGTTCACCGGCAGCAGATAAATGGCGTTCATCCCATACTGCTCCCGGTACGCCTGGCACTGTACCAGCAGGGCTTTCTTGGCCATGGCGTAGGGGGCATTGGTCTCTTCGGGATAACCGTCCCAGAGGTGGTCTTCTGGGAAAGGCACCGGAGTGAGTCTTGGGTAAGCGCAAATCGTGCCCAGTATGACCGTCTTCTCGACCCCGTAGCGGCGGGCGGCCTCGATAACCTGGATGCCCATGATCGCGTTCTCGTAGAAAAACCGACCAGGGTTGGTGCGATTGGCGCCGATGCCCCCGCACAGCGCCGCCGCGTGGATGAGGATTTGCGGATGCTGCTGGTCGAAAAGCCGGGCGATGGCTGCGGCTTGGGTAAGATCGAAGTCGCGTTGCAGGGGGACGAAAACGTTTCGGCAACCCTCCCGGGCCAGCAGCTCCACCAGGTGGCTGCCCAAAAAGCCCGCGCCGCCGGTGACCACGATCCGCTTGTCGGCAAGCTGGATCACATGTTCCTCCCCTGCGCGTTCACCGCCGGGCGCAGCGCCTCCTCTCCGCCTTTGAGTTTCGCCTGGACTTCTTTGAGATCTGCTTCAACCATGATCCGAACCAGTTGCGGGAAACTGACCGTGGGCTCCCAACCCAGCACGCGGCGGGCCTTGGAAGCGTCGGCACACAGCGAATCGACCTCCGCAGGGCGAAAATAGCGGGGATCGATTTCAACGCGCTCTCGCCAGTCCAGGTCCGCGCAGGAGAAGGCCAGTTCGACGAACTCGCGGACACTGTGTGCCTCCCCCGTGCCGATGACGTAGTCACCGGCGGCCCCTTGCTGTAGCATCAGCCACATGGCGCGGACGTAATCCGGCGCGTATCCCCAGTCGCGCCGCGCGTTCAGGTTCCCAAGGTAGAGCTTGTGCTGTAGGCCGGACTTGATGTGCGCGACTGCCCGGCTGATCTTGCGGGTGACGAAAGTCTCACCCCGGCGGGGGGACTCGTGGTTGAACAGGATACCGCTGGAGGCGTGCAGGCCGTAGCTTTCGCGGTAATTGACCGTGATGCAGTGGCCGAAAAGCTTGGCGCAGCCGTAGGGGCTGCGGGGATGGAAACCCGAGGACTCGCTCTGCGGCGAGGGCGTCGAGCCAAACATCTCGCTGGAGGAAGCCTGATAAAAGCGGCAGTGCACCCCGGTGCGGCGCATGGCCTCCAACACGCGCAGGGTCCCGCAGGCCACTACCTCGGCGGTGTACTCGGGAATCTCAAAGCTGACCTTGACGTGGCTCTGAGCGCCCAGATTGTAGATCTCATCGGGGCGGATGTCGTAGAGCAGGCTGGCCAGCGAGCTGCCGTCTGTCAGGTCGGCGTAGTGCAGGAAAAAGCGCGCATGAGACTGATGGAAATCCTCGTAGATATGATCGACGCGATCGGTGTTGAAACTGGAGGAGCGGCGCTTCAGACCGTGCACCTCGTAGCCTTCTGACAGCAGCAACTCGGAGAGGTAGGAGCCATCCTGGCCAGTGACGCCGGTGATGAGGGCTTTGTTCATGGCGCCAGTATGTTCGACAGGCGGAACAGAGGCCGGGCTAGCGGTTCGCGGCTGACTCCTAGCCCTTGCATTCCAGAATGTAGGTCGGCGTCAGGCCGGTCACGCTCGAGAATCCACCCACGCCCGCCGTCAGCCAGCTCGAGCAGCCCTGCACCTTGCCCAAATAAGCGTGGGGGTGCAGATCCACCTGCATTTCCTTCATCTCGAGTTGCCCATAACGCATGAGCGGGAACACGCTCCGGGGCGCATCCACCCTTTCCTGAACCACGAAGGGCGTCCGCAGGGCACGCCGTAAGGCCCTGTCCCAGCCCGACTGGTCCGTCTCCCAGCCCCGCACCGAGTGCTGGTCCCCAGAGTCATCGTTGGGCTTCAGCACCAGCTTCTCGCGGTTCTTCTGAATGAACCCCAGCAGATCGACGGTCTCCTCGTGGTAGGTTGTCTTGCCCGCGCTCACCACCCGAGTCCAGGGGATGTACTGGCGTATAGCCTTCTGCTCGCTGGCCGGGAAATCCGCGGTTACGGCCTCATCGGTCAGCAAGTCGAAGATGGCCTTCTTATGGGCCAGCTCCGACCGGAAGCTGTTCACCACACAGACCTTGCGCTCCCGGTAGGCCCGCACCAGCGGGTGCGACAGGTCGAACCGCATCAGGAACTCCTGGACCTTGACCCGCCGGTAGATCAGGTCGATCTCCAAACGTCCCTGCCGCAGCACGCCCCCTCGGTACTCGAGCTGGTCCGGCGAGACGATCTCGGCCTCATACCCTTCGCTGCGGAAGAATTCACGCAGCAGCAAATACTCGCCCTCGTCGGCGGTCTGGAACGCTTGCCGGAACTCCAGAATGGCGATGCGAGGCTGCCGTTTCCCTCCAAACTGCTTGTAGGCTTTCAGCAACGCGTTGAGAAGGTGCTTCTTGCCGCCCAGCTTTTGAAGGGTATAGCGCTTGCGGAACTCTTTGACCGGCGGACACTCATAGAACAGGTCCGCCAGTGCCTCTCCATAGGCCACCCCGACCGGCGTGTCGGCGTTGTACTCGACGAAGTACAGCGAGCCGTTGTTCAGATGCGTATCCAGCAGCGATGTGACCGCCAGGAACGGGTAACCCGGATCGATCAACGCCAGCATCTTCTCGGCTGGCAACAGTCCCATCCTGGACAGTAGCGCCGGCTTGGCCAGCGCCATCTGTTTGATGCGATCGATCGCCGAGAACAGACCCTCCGCCGCCTTCACCAGCGAGTCATACTGGCGCCGGCTTATGAAATGCGGGCGCAGAAACGGGCAGATCAGCCGGCCGCTGTGGGTTAGATGCTCCGCGCGCATCCGCTCTTCAAGAGCTTCCGCCCACGCCAGATCCTTGTATGGGTCGCTTTCCAGCAACTTCTGATAGCGGGCTACCGCCTCGTCCAGTTGTGTCATGCTTACTTACTAAGGGCTTCTAATTTCAGTATCGCACAGCCTGCCGGAATGGGAAACATTTTGCGTCCGATTGTCGGCGCTAACTCTGTTATTATCATTAAGATAGAGAAAATTTTGACGCTCGGCCAGGGACCTTCGAACTCAGCCCGGCCCCAGGGCTGGCAGCCCAGACCCATTCGCGTCACAATAGAACGGAGCGGCTATTAAGCTCTGATTGGAGAATTCATGAGATTGCGCGTCGCGGGAATCTGCTCTCTCTTACTATTGACCCTCAGCGGCTCACCGTCATGGGCCGACGAGGGCCTGTGGCTGTTCAGCCAATTTCCCAAGGACCAGGTGAAGAAGAAGTACGGCTTTGAAGTCACCGATGCATTCCTGGACCACCTCCGGCTCTCTTCGGTTCGGCTTGGGGCTTCGGGCTCTTTCGTCTCGCCCACCGGCCTGATCTTCACCAACCACCACGTGGCCTCGGGCTGCATTCAAAAGGTCAGTTCAGCCGAGCACAACTACATGGCCAATGGGTTCTACGCGGCCACGGAAGCCGAGGAGCTGAAGTGCCCCGGGCTGGAAGCGAATGTGCTCCAGCAGATCCAGGATGTGACCGCCAGGGTCAATGCCGGGATCCAGGCCAAGCCCGGCACGGCCGAATCTAACCAGCAGCGCAAGGCCGTGATGTCGGCCATCGAGAAAGACTGCGCCACCAAGACCGGCAACCGGTGCGACGTGGTCACCCTGTACTCCGGCGCTCTCTATCACCTGTACCAGTACAAGAAGTACACGGACGTGCGGCTGGTGTTTGCCCCCGAAGCCGAGACTGCCTTCTTCGGCGGCGATCCGGACAACTTCACCTATCCGCGCTACGACCTGGATATCACTTTCCTTCGCGCTTACGAGAATGGCCGTCCGGCCCAGACGCCGCATTTCCTGAAGTGGAGCCGGGAGGGAGTCAAGGACGGCGAGTTGACCTTCGTCTCCGGCAACCCAGCCTCCACCGACCGCTTCATCACCCTGGCCCAAGTCGAATACCTCAGGGACACCTCGTATCCTCTTTCGATCCGCTATCTGGAGTCCCTCATTCAGACTCTGAAAGCCTACGGCGCCAAGAGCCCCGAAAACACGCGCGTGGCGCGCGACAAGCTCTTCAGCGCCGAGAACAGCTACAAGGCCCGCATCTGGGAGATGAAGGGCATGCAGGATCCCAACCTGATCCGGCAGAAGAAGGAGAGGGAACAGGCCCTGCGCGCTGCCATCGAGCGGGATCCCAAGCTGCGTGGGGAGGTGGGAAAGGCTTTCGAGGAGGTCGAGACCGCCTACCGGCAGTGGGCCGGCCACCAGAAAGAGTACCAAGCTCTAGAGCGCGGGGCGCAACTCTCTGATTTATTCCGCATTGCGCGTAACGTTCTGCGGCTCCCCGAAGAGAAGGCCAAGCCCAATGGGGAGCGCCTGCGCGAGTACACCGACGCGGCCCTGCCTTCCCTCGAGCTGAACCTGTATTCGCAGGCGCCCATCACCGATTCCGTTGAAATCGCCACGCTTGCCAACTACTTCCGGTACATGCAGCAGGAGCTGGGCAGTGGTCATCCAACCGTTAAGGCCGTGCTCGGAGGCCGGACCCCCGAGCAGGCGGCCGAGCAGTATGTGACCACCAGCAAGCTCAAGGACGTGGCGGAGCGCAAGAGATTGGCCGCCAGTCTTGAGGCCGTAAAGAAATCGCAGGATGGGATGATTCGCCTGGTTCGTATTCTGGACCCGCCCGCCCGTGCTGTACGCAAGCTCTCCGAAGACAGCGTGGTGGCGGTCGAGACCGCCAGTGCGGCCCGCATCGCCCGGGCGCGGTTCGCGCTTCGAGGCGCCAGTGAATACCCCGACGCCACCGGCACGCTGCGTCTCTCCTTCGGTCCTGTGAAGGCCTACCGCAACAAGGAAGGAAAGCCCATCGCATACGCCACTGACTTCGCCGGTATGTATCAGCACGCTACCGGCACCGATCCGTTCCGCCTGCCGGACCGCTGGCTGAAGCTGAAATCGGCCCTGAACCTCAAGACGCCGCTGAATTTTGTGACCACCGCCGACATCATCGGCGGCAACTCCGGCAGCCCCACCCTCAACACCAAGGGCGAGGTCATCGGAATCATCTTCGACAGCAACCTGGAAGCCATGGCGAACCGCTTCGTCTACAGTGAGGTGCAGGGCCGCGCGGTGCACGTGGCCAGCCAAGGCATCATCGAAGCCCTGCGCAAGGTCTATGGCGCCACCCGGGTGCTCCAGGAGCTGGGGTTCTGAGCCCGGACAAAGACCTCACCGCAGGTTAGACAATTGAATCATTGACGATTGAGTCATTGACGATTGAATTCCGGCAGCCGGGTGTGGCTCCGGCAATCGGCAATGGAAAAATCGTCAATCGTCAATTCTCGGCGCAGGTTAAACAATTGAATCATTGACGATTGAGTCATTGACGATTGAATTCCGGCAGCCGGGTGTGGCTCCGGCAATCGGCAATGGAAAAATCGTCATTCGTCAATTCTCGGCGTCTCTGCCGTTATTTCTTCAGTACCTCTTCGAAAAAACTCAGCGCGCGCGGATCCTTGGACTGGCCCAGCCAGAAGATGGCCTGTTTGCGCGCCACCGGGTTGCGATTGGTCCGCGCCACCTGGATCAGCAGCGGCACGCCTTCCTCTTTGGGAAGCTGGCTCAGGGCGAACACCGCGCGCTTCTTCACCTCGGTCTCGGGGTCCTTCTCGATGGCCTCCGTAATGGCCGAAGCGGCCTGCTTGCCGGCCTTCTGCGCCAGCCAGAACAGGGCCTGGCCACGCACGTGGGGCTCTTGTCGTTGCGCGCGGCGTCAATCATGGCGCCCACCGCTTCCGGCTCCTTGCTGATGGACAGAGCGAACACCACCTTGTCGCGGACGGGCGCGCTGGGGTCGTCGCGCAGCATACGGCGCAGCAGCTCGTAGCCCCGCTTGCCGCGCACCGCGCCCAGCCAGAAGGCGGTGCGCTCCCGCACTTTCTCCGGCTGGCCGTTGCTAGCCAGTTTCTCCAAGGCCCCATCGGCGGCCACATCGGCGTGCAGCGCGATCGCCGCCACCGCCGAGTCGCTCAGCCGCTGTTCCCCGTCACTGACAAACGAGGACAGCAACGCCACGCTCTCCGGCGGGCGCACCTCCGTCAGCCAGTACAACGGCAGGCCCCCGGCGTCCAGCTCGCAGTCCTCCGAAAAAGTGCGGATCTTGCCCACGCTTTTCTGCTCGACGCGGAACAGCACCAGCAAATGGCCGGGACCTTCGAGCTTGACCGAGCCAGCCTGGAACGACTGGGCGTCGCCCCTCTTACCCTCCAGCCCACAGACGCAGGCGCTGCCATTCGAGTGGCAGCACATCTGATGCCGGCCGGCAATCACAGGGACTGCGTAGCCAATCCACGCCGGCTCCACCAGATTGCCCACCAGCGCACGGAATTCCTTCTCCAGCCCCGCCGCCGCCGACCGCGTTTGCATCTTCGCATTCGAGATGCGGGGTTGCTGCGCCGCCAGCGGCAGCAATGAAACCAGAATCAAACAGAACCCTCGAGCGGCCATCGGTTTCCTCCTACTTGTTCAAAATCTCCATCATGAATTCCGCGGCTTCTTTCGACTGCATCAACGAAAGCCGGTGCACGGCTTCCTTCTTCAACTCGGGATTGGTCTCTTTGCGCGCGATCTCGATCAGCGCCTTGACGTTGGCTTGCAGGAACAGGGAATGCAGCACCTCCATACGAATCGATTTATCAGGGTCGCTGGCGTAGAGCGTAGCCAGCGCGTCGCCGTACTTCTTGCCCATCAATCCGAGACTGTGAATCGCTTTGCGCCGAAGGTTGGAGTCCTTTTCGGCGCGGGCCAGCTCGGCCAGCTTCTCGCCGCTGCCCCCGATGAACAGCGAGTGCAGGATCTGCTCCTTGACTTCCGCTGCCAGCTCGGCTTGATACAACTCCGACAATTCCGCCTGCGCGCGCAGTACCCCGAGTTGGTGGATAGCCTCCTTGCGCAATTCGGTATTCTTTTCCTGTTTCGCCGCAGTCAGGAGGCGGTCGCGTTCTTGCGCCACCATGAAGCTGTGAAGAATCTCGCGCTTCACGTTCACATCGG
>CAVRZY010000254.1:0-5562 GCA_963725415.1 uncultured Acidobacteriota bacterium
TTCTTCGGCGCCATGCTGCCTGCCGTGGCGGGGTGGAATCTCTGGGTGCGCGCTCACCTGCCCGCCTCCAGCGACTTCGTCACCCTGTACTACACGGACTATCTCAGATTCCATCTGGCCAACTTCACCTGGGGTGACCTGCCGCTGCTTCTGTCGAAAAACCTGGGGGGCCTGCTGACGGGGATTGGGGGTTTGTTCATGGTATTCGGGGCGCAGCCTCTCTTGCAGATTCTGGGAGTGCTGGCCATCTTTGGAACCCTCCGCATGGTGAGGCGCTGCGGGGTGAGCCAGTATCATCTGTTCGCAGCCGGTCACGTGTTGTTGCTCCTGCCCTGGCACCTGGGCCTCTACGACCAGTACGTGCGGCTGGTGCTCCCGATTCTGCCCCTCCTGTTGGCCGGTCTGTCCAGTGAATTCCGGCGAGCTGCTGTGCAGGTGCATGCCTGGTTCAAGACTCCTGGGGGCGGCCGCATGTTGTTGGCCTGTGCCTTGTCAGTTGGAGTAGGATTCGTTGCGGTGGTGGGGGCGCTCAGCGTGTTTGTGACCTTGTACCAATTCCCCGGGTTCTTGAATCGAAGTCGGGTCTTGCTGGCGAACAACCGGGCGGCCTATCGCTGGATCGCCGAGAACCTGCCGCGGGATTCCGCGTTCCTGGCGGGCGCCGACCCGCAGCTCTACTTGTACACAGGCCGTCCGGCTTGTCACTTCGTCGTTCCCCCGAGGCTGCTGTATCTGAACGATCAGGCGAAGATCTCGGAGCTTTATCGAAGGGTTGCCGAGTACGGACGGGCGCACCGCCTGAGTCACGCTTTCCTCAACGTGGGCGGAGAATCCGGCGGCGACTTGGGCCTGCTGGCGGGGAAGGGCGAGCTCGCGGGCAGCCCCGGATTTCAGTTGCTTTATCGGTCCGGCACAGCGTCTGTCTATCGGATAGAGTAGAGATAAACATGCCCGAGGTGAGGGAAAGGCGTCCCTGGAGGTGGGGAGGAGATCGGAAGTGAGAGACAAGACTTGGCTGCCGCTCGGTGCTCTGCGGAAAAGACAGCATAACCGCACGGGCCGCGAGGAAGAGGCCGGTTCACAGATACTGTCGCCGCTCCCGAGTTTCCCGGCCGCACCGGGGGGAGTAGCGCGTTCGATCCCGCGAATGGTCCGGGCAATGCGGGTGTACCAATGGCTGAAGAACCTGCTCTTTTTTGTCCCGGTCATCGCCGCTCATCAGTTCCTCAACGTTGCCGTTATGGAACGCGTTCTTCTGGCCTTTTTTGCTTTCTCCCTTTGCGCCTCCTCGGCCTATATCCTCAACGACCTGGTCGATCTGGATGCCGACCGTAGACATGCAACCAGACGCAAGCGCGTTTTTGCCTCCGGAGCGCTGCCGAAGCGAGTCGGGATGGCGATGATCCCGCTACTGCTGGTGGTTGCCACCGGGCTGGGCGGTCTGATCTCGCTGAGATTTGTTCTTTTCCTTCTGGTGTATTGGGTGCTGGCCGCGGCCTACACCTTCGCGTTGAAATCGGTGGTGGTGCTGGACATCTTCCTGCTAGCCTTTTTCTACACGTTTCGCATCTTTTTGGGAGGCGAAGCTGCTGGCATAAAGGTATCGTTCTGGCTGGCCGCTTTTTCCATATTCCTGTTTCTAAGCCTGTCGCTTGTGAAGCGGTTCGTGGAAGTCAGTTCAGTGGTTCACCAGGACAAAGTCCCGGCGGGCAAACGTGACTATCGAGAGAAGGATCTGGTGCAGATGGCAGCGTCCGGGACGGCGAGCGGTTATGCTTCGGTCGTGGTGCTGGCTCTTTACATCAACAGTGAGGAGGTGAGCCGGCTCTATAACCACCCGGTTTACCTGTGGCTGACTTGTCTGGCGGTTCTATTCTGGATAAACCGGATTTGGATCCTGGCCAACCGGAACCAGGTGCCGTACGATCCGATCCTGTTTGCTCTCAAAGACCGGTACAGTTATGCGGTCGCTGGGTTCGCAGTGGTTGCGTTTCTGCTCGCCCTATGAAGGCAGGCGGCGGCCCCTCTGTCGCCCTCCTGCGGGCGGTTGATAATAAAGGCAGACGATGAATCCCTCAACCGCAAAAAAGCTGGATGGAAGACTGTGGCGGGGCGGGGCCGCGGCAGCGCGATGCTTATCGGCTGCGCTCGGCTGGCGGAGCCCGGAGTCGCGGCCGCTCATCCTCCGACCGGGCGGAATGGGCGACTTGATTCTCCTGTGCGTGGCTTGTGAGGAGATGGGATGCAGCCCAAGGGACTTCTTTTGGCTTATTGAAAGGCGCTCCAGCGCATGGGCAAAGCATTTGGGCCTTGATCATCTGTGCTACGACGAAGATCTGCTGGGGGCCCACTGCCGAGTGGCCGGTCGCTTTCCATTAGTCGTGAACTCGGAGCAATTATTCGGACTCTCGCAGAGCACGGCGCTGCTGGCGCGCGGAAGGGGTGGGAGGCTTGCCTGCTTTGACACAAACCGAGGCGCCGGGTGGGCAGACGTTCGGGTTGGATACGATCCAGACCAGGGCCACGAGTCGGTCGAATTCAGCAAGCTCCTCGGCGCTGCTCTGAGGTTGCGCGCGGAATGTTTCTCGCTGCCTCGAGTGCGGCGTCGGAAGGCGGCGCCAGCGCGAGCGCCGATCGTGGGTATCGGCGGGCTCCAGTCCGAGTCCCGGGCGTTATCACACGAGCAGTGGCATGAAATGATTCGCAACTGGAGCCGCGGCAGAGACTTCTTTATTGCCTCGTCGGAGAATGACAGAGCGTTCGCCCGGGAGCTGTGGGCCTGTTTTGGACCGTCAGCGAAAATTTTTGAGGGAACCTTTTCTTCAATGTGCGATTACGTCGCTGAATGCGAAGAGGTCCTTACCGTGGACAGCGGTTTTGTGCACATCGCTTCGTACTACGGAGTTCCTGTCACTGCGGTTTTCACCAGCGGCCGGGACAAGAAATGGGGCCCGCTCTCCGCGGGGAGTCGAATTATCAGGCGCACCGATCTTGCCTGCCAGCCCTGCGCTTGGTTTGGCCAGGTTCCTCCTTGCCCGCACCAGTTTCGCTGCAAAGATGTTGAATATGGGAGACACACTCGGGAACTGAATGTCTATTCTGAAAGCACACCGATGGCGACCAGACCTGACGCGGCAGAGGGCCTCGACGGGGAAGGCGAGGATCACGCTTAACCAGCACTGCCAGGGGACTTTACTTCCGTGCTCTGCAGCAGATGAAATATGCGAGTCCGAGGATCTTGTCCAGCTTTGTCAGGTTTAGAAAACGGAGAACGACTTTGACCCTGGGAGTTGCCCGCAGGCCTAACGTCGCGTAGAGCCGGCACTGAACCGAAACACTCTCCAGCCACATTTCGAGCGACGAATAGCCGGCGGCGCGGACCATCTGGCGCAAAGTCGGGCGGGTAAACAGAGTGATGTGTCCCGGCGCCGTGGGGAGTTTCGGGTACCCGCGGACGAAATCGTTGATCCTGTGCCGGATTGGCAGCAAGGACTCGTTGGGCACCTCTACATAGAGAAATCCGTTCGGTTTCAGCCTGCTCCTGAGGATGCGCAGCGTGTTGAGCGGGTCGGGTATATGCTCCAGCACATTGTCTAGATTGACCCAGTCAAAGTTTTTGTCTGCGCCAAGGCCGTCGAGAGTTGCCACGGCCGGATAGTTTTTTCCAAGAATGCAGTCCCTGGCCGTGGGAGAAGGCTCGACCGCCCAGCACGTCCAGCCAGGCAGTTCCCGCTTCACCGCATCGAGCATCGCTCCGTATCCAGCTCCTATGTCCAAAAAATCGCCAGCGGAAGGCAGAGACCGACGGCGGCAGAAGCGACGGATCCTGGCGCGAAAAAGCGCCACTTTATCCTGGGTTTGGTTCTGGAAGTGGAGATATCCCTCCAGCTCGCGGTGCGCGTCGGAAAGCGTTGTTTCCGGCGCTTGTGGATTCTGATACATCAGCCGGCAATCCGCGCAACGCACGATGCGCATGAATGGCTCAATTGAAGAATAGACAACTCGCTGGCGTGCGGACCCGCAGAGGGGACACTCGACAAATGAATACCTTGAGCCGTTTGGCCCTGGCGGCAAACCAGCGGCCAGGAGCGGCGAGTTGGAAGCGGGTGTCAGACGGATTATTCTGGTCATCATTCGGCTCAGTCCCGTGATTTGGCCTCTGTGGATTCGCGGTGACTTTTCGTCTTGGGCAAGCCAGTCAAGCGCGAAGGCAGCTTGAGAAGCTCAATTATCTCAAACAATAGCTGGCTGGGGCGTGCACCACGGGGGTGCCGCAAGCAGTTTCAATGGCGTCGCGGGTCGGCGCGATTGAGAATCCATCAGGCAATTGCCGATTGCAGCCCGGAAGTCGCGTCACGGCCCCGGTCTGGATTGGCGTGTGTTCGGGGGTCGCCGCCGTGCAAAAGCGGCTGATTGTCTGCGTTTCAGAAGCTCGATTTCGTGTTACTCTTTTCTGAGACAGTTGGCGGGCACGCTTTGAGGTGGAAAGCGGTTCATGACGCAGACCCGGGGCATTATGACAGACTGCGGCAGTGCTGGCCGAATGAACGGCGCGCCACATTTGTTGCACAGCGCCTGGAGCGCTACCGGCTGCCGGCGGGTGCGGCGGTTCGCGAGTTCGGTTCAGGCACCGGGTGGCTGCCGGAGGGGCGGGCGGGGCGGTTTCCTGCCTTGGTGCTTTGTGGGCTGGAGCCCATTGATGGCTATGTAGCATTCGCCCGAGAAAAAACGGGGGCCAAGAGCGTTCGACACGTTCCAGGCATCGCCAAGACCGCCCATCGCCATCTCACCCGCCAATTCCAGGTAGCGCTATCGAATGATGTATTACATCATACAATTGATCTACCCACCCGAAGTGCCCCCATCACGACATCCGATGGGAGTGGTGAAGGGTCTTGCCTGGAGGCGCCGGCAGGGTGACTATGCTGACGCGGGTCCGGTGGGTTACATTATGGGAGTCATGAAAAAAGTCCGGCACATAGCCGAATCTACAGCTACTCACGTGGAGAGAGGCTTGCCCGTGGCGCTCGTTGCTTTCTGCTTGCTGTACCTGACGGTGACCACGGTCTTTGCCATGTGCAGGTTGTGGTATGACGAGCTCCTGACGTATTACATCTCACGCCTGCCAAGCCTGGGGGCGATTTGGGCCGCCCTGAAGGACGGAGCAGACCTTAATCCGCCGCTTTTGTACATAGCCACGCGCGCATCCCAGGCGGTCTTTGGCGATACGCAGATTGCAACACGCGTTCCAGCGATGCTCGGTTTCCTGGTGATGTGCCTGTGCCTTTTCCGATGCGTATCGCGGCGGTGCGGTATCTCTTACGGGTTCGCCGCCATGATCCTTCCCCTGCTCACGGGCGCGTATGCATTCGCGTCCGAGGCCAGGCCCTACGGCATGCTCCTGGGGCTGTGCGGGCTGGCGCTGGTAGCCTGGCAATCCGCAGCCGAGGGAAGACCGCGGAAGCTGGCCCTGTTCACTCTCATGCTCTCTTTGTCTTTGGCGCTGCTGACCCACTGTTACGCCGTGTTGATGCTGATTCCGTTCGGGCTGGGCGAACTGGT
>CAVRZY010000255.1:0-9325 GCA_963725415.1 uncultured Acidobacteriota bacterium
TTTCCTGTGGTATCTGCTGACACGGGCCGGAATTGTCATCAGCAGATCGACCCTGGTCTCAAAAGTTCAGTTTCGGGCAACCAGCGCAGCGCTCATACCCATCGGATTGGCCTGCTGGATATCCTTTGCGCTGGCGACCGTGCTTTCGATGATGACCTTCGTGCTGCAGAGCCTGTCGGATCCGTTCAACTGGGGATGGAATCTTTTCGGCATGGCGGGGAGCCTCTGGCACATCATCTGGTCTCCGGCCATCCCATGGCTGCAGGTAGCTTGTGTTCTCATCGGCGCCACCTATTCCATTAAGACGCTCTATCATTGCTGGCTCGACGACTCGGCGCAAAGGCGCCGGGCCATCCTGGGATCCCTGCCGCTGGGATCTTTCCTGTGGATCGCCGCCGCAGGTATGGTCTGTTTTTTCGCCGGTTAGGGGAGATCGGAAGAATGAAAAAGGAGGTTGTCAGACCGAAATCACCCGGAAAAAGACGCTCTTCTGTTCTGCCGGGTCTGAGAATCCTTGCCGTCATGCTGGGAGTCCCCTTGCTGGTTCTGTTCTACCAGGCACACCAATCAGGTCTCTCCATGGGAGAGATGTTCGAGCATATTTTCAAAGCTGCCCGAAAAGCGGATACGGAAGAAAGCCCCGCAAAAATCACGCACGGTAAGAAGATCGATTTTCTGACGCCGGTGCCGATCGGATTTCCGTCCACCGATCCTCCTCGGATCGGCAGCCTGCAGATAGTAGATCTCGACAAGGACGGCCTTCCGGACATTCTTGTGGCGGACATGCTGGCCAATCGTGTCGGCTGGATCCGGCAATTCCCGGCCGGGGTTTACACGGAAAAGTGGATCAGCCCCGTGCTCCCGGCCCCCGCGCATGTGAGCGCCGTTGATATCGATAAGGATGGTGACTTGGACGTGCTGGTGGCTTGCATGGGTAAGGTTTTCCCCAGCAATGACAAAATCGGGTCGGTTGTGATCCTGGAGAACGACGGCAGGCAGAACTTCACTCCGCACACCATCATCGATCACGTTGCCCGGGTCACCGACGTTCGCGCCGCCGATTTCAACGGCGATGGCCGTCTGGACCTGATCGTGGGCCAATTCGGTTACGATGACGGCGAAACCCGCTGGATGGAGAACCTCGGCAACTGGCAATTCCGCTCGCATCTGCTGCAGAGCCTCTCCGGAGTGATCCATGCGATTCCTGTGGATATCGACAACGATGGCGACCCGGATATCGTCAGCCTGGTCAGCCAGGAATGGGAAGAGGTGTACGTCTTCGAGAACGATGGACGTGGGAACTTCAAGTCGCACCTGATTTGGGGCAGTACCAACGAAGACTACGGCAGCAGCGGCATCCGGCTGGTCGACCTCAACCAGGACGGATTGGTGGACGTCCTGCTCACGAATGGGGACGCCTTTGACTACCTGCCCCCGCGCCCGCGACCCTGGCACAGCGTCCAATGGCTCGAGAATCAGGGCAAGTTCAAATATGAACATCATTCCATCGGCCAATTCCCCGGGGCCAGCGCCGCGGTAGCGGCCGACCTCGACGGGGACGGCGATCTGGATGTGGCCGCCGTCAGTTGCTATAACTTTTGGGAGAAGCCAGACTCGCAAAGCATCGTCTGGTTTGAGAACGACGGCAAAATGAACTTCACGGAACATGACATCAGCAACTCTCCGACTCATCTCATCAGCCTCGAAGCAGCGGATATGAACAAGGACGGAAAACCCGACCTGGTTTCCGTGCGGATGGACGTTTATCAGCCATTCACCAATGACGGGCGCGTTGTGCTCTGGCTCAATCACTGGGGGCAGGGGCCGCCCAAAGCCGGCCGGATGTTCCCCGAATCGGGGTTCTTTCAGGTCGCGGGTCTGTTGGGAAGGAAAGCCCACGGTATGCGGTAAGAGCGGGAAGATGCAGGCTCGGTGTGAGCGACAGTAACTATGAAACCCGAATCTCGCGACGATGATCGTGGCTACGACAAAGCGGCGCTTCTGAAAACCGCGGGGCTCTCCGTGGCGCTGGGCGTGGCCACCTGGCTGCTTGCGCCCTTTCTGCTGCCGGTAAGGTTGCCGGAGGATTTCCCCAAGCTGCCGGATCTCCAGCCGCTGAACCCGGGTTTTCGCGCGCTGCTCGAGAGCGCGGATCGGGAGGCGCGGCGGCGGCCTGGATCAGCGGAAGCGGTTGGCAAGCTCGGGATGGTTTACCATGCCAATCTGCTTTTTGAGCAGGCGGCCCGTGCGTATCGGATCGCTGCGCGGCTGGCTCCCGGTGACTATCAGTGGGTGTATGGCCAGGCTTTCCTGCAGGAAGAGAACGGGGGCGAGAAGGAGCAGTTGAAGTTACTGCAGAAAACACTGCGGCTCAAGCCCGATCACCTCCCTGCTCTGGTAAAACTGGCTGACTGGTATTTCAAGGTGGATAGACTGGACGAAGCCGCGCATTACTATGAAATGGCTGCCAGGGCGCCTGACGGCGGCGCCTCTCTCCAGGTTGCCTTCGCACTCGGGCGCGTTGCGGCGCGCCGCCGGGAGTGGAACAAAGTGATTGAGAATATCACTCCCCTTACCCACGCCTACCCGCATGCGGCCCCGCTCTACGGGTTGCTGCAGGAAGCCTATGAGGCCCTCGGGCAGGCGGACAAGGCCGCGGAGGCGCGGCAAAGCATGGCCTTGGCCAAAGGGAAGGTCGTGCCCCCGCTGGAAGATCCTTTCAACGAGCAATTGATCGGTCTTTGCTATTCTTCGACGCGTTTGCTCAAACAAGCCGGCCTGCTGAGTCGTGTTGGACATGCCGACCGGGCGATTGAGGTAGGTCGTCGCGCAGTGCAGGCCGACCCCACGGACCCGGATGTCCGGCACTTCCTCGCGCGCACGCTGCTTACTTTCTACGGAGACAAACCGGAGGCGATCGAGGAAGCGCTGACGCAGCTTGGCGAGTGTCTCCGGCTCAGGCCGGAGGATCCGGTGCCTTTGGGGGGGTTCGCTGATGACTTTTTCAAGACTCCCAAGCCGCCCGCTGCCGTTTCCCGGGTTCGCGCCCTTCTGCGCTCGCGTACCGATATCCCCGGCGCCCATTTCTTTCTGGGCCTGGCCGCCGACGCGCTGGGAGAGACCGGGGAAGCCGTCGCCCAATACCGGGCTGCTCTGAAGGACAATCCGAAGCACTCCGCGGTCTACAACAAGCTCGGCCTGATTTCACACAACGCTGGGAAGTTCGACGAGGCAATCGCGCAGTTTCAGAAAGCTGTTCAACTGAACCCAGTGAATACGGACGCGCGCTTGAACTTGGCCATTGAGCTGGTGCAGCGAGGCAACTACGGCCAGGGATTGAAAGAACTCGATGAACTGCTCCGGTCGAATCCCCACGACGCCGCCGCGCACTTCTGCATGGGATTCGCGCTCCTGTCTTCGCAACGAATCGATGAGGCCATTGCGAAATTCCGCCAGGGATTGCGCTACAAGCCGGATAACGCCGAGGCCCACTTTGGCCTGGGAGCCGCCTTGGCCGCACAGCACAAGCGGGAAGACGCCGTGACGGAACTGCGGGAGGCTCTGAGGCTTCGCCCGAACATGCCGCCGGCGCGGAAACTGCTTTATCAACTCGAGCAATGAATGTGGATTCCGGCTAATATCGTTTTCTTTGGATTCGTCTGCTGGGCCCTGGTGGACCAGTACCCTCATCCCGTAACGTCCAAAAACTCGATCGCACGAGATTCTTGGGTCGCAGGAATGCTTGGCGGCGTTCATGTCTCTTCGTGTATCAGCAGGTCATCGCAGAGATCGACCAGCATCGAATGAAAGCGATACTCGAACCAACGGACAAACACCTCGAAGTCCCGGCGGACCGGCCACGCCGTAGGAACGTGGTACCGGCCATTGAGTTGTTCCTCAAAGATCTCGCCGCAGACCTCACGCAGATACTCGCGGGCCGCCTCCTCGTTCTCACACTCTGGAAGCAAGTAGATCGTCGGCTCTCGTCGTAGATCCTCCAGACTCAACTCGCCACTGGTCGGATCCGCCCGATGCAACCAGTCCAGGAATGGCTGGCCCGGCGACGCCTCTTCCCTCAGGCGGCCTGACGATAATAGTAGTTCAGCATCCCGCCCAGCCGCTGTCGGCGCCGGATCGCTCCGGGACCTCCGGCAGGAGACGGTTCCGGGATGATCAGCCGGTTGCTGAGTCCCTGGTGATTGCGCTCCCGGTGATAATGCTCCACGAACTCGTGCATCACTCGGCGCAGAGAGCCTTCCCCGAACAAGATCATCCGGTCCAGGCAGGATTCCTTGATGGTCCTGACAAACCGTTCCGCGTGGGCATTCAAATTCGGCGAACGCGGCGGCAGCTTCACAGACTCCACTCCACTGGCGGCCAGCGTTCCCAGAAACTCAGCGGTGAACAGCGGGTTGCGGTCGTGGATCAGATATCGTTTGGGGACCAGGAATCCCTCCTCGGCATCGCTCAGATTGCGGGCCACCTGTCCCATCCAAAGCCCATCCGCATGGGCCGCTACTCCCGCGATCTCCACCCGCCGGCTCGTGAGGTCGATCAGGAACAGCACTATGAATCTCGTAAGACCTGTCCGTGTCCACACCTCGACGGTGAAGAAGTCCGCGGCAACCATCACCTCCCAGTGCCTGCGCAGGAACTCCTTCCACGTAGTCTTCCGGCTGCGCTCCGGTGCCGGCTCCAGACCGTGTTCCTTGAGAATGTTGGCGATGGTGCCGCGCGCAACCTCATGGCCCGGATTGGCCAACGCTCCCTGGATCCTCCGGTAGCCCCAATCCCTGCTCTCCGTGGCCATGCGAACGATCAGGTTCTCAATCCCATCGCGAGTTCGGGGTCGATCCGGGCCACGATTCTTGCTCCCATCGTACTTCTGGGCGATCAGCTTCCGGTGCCAGGCCAGGAGGGTTTCAGGCGTGACGATTGTGGCAACTTCATGCAGAATGCGACGCCCGAGCATCTTCGCCTTGGCCGCCAAGGGCCGGCGCTGATCGTCGTTCAGCCGGAGACGCTTTCCTCCGAGTTGCTCCCGCAGTACCCGGTTTTCTTCGCGGAGGTAATCGATCGCGTCGCGCTGTTGCTGGTTCAACCAACCGGCGATGGAAACCACGAGCAATCGAAACGGGTCGAAGGTCCGGCGCATTGGCACAGGATAGCAGCCAAGAGCATCGTAAAGGGCTCTGCAAACTGCATGATCTGAAGCAGATCGAGTTTTTGGACACTACGGCGTCTCGTGGCGGTTCCTGTCAGCTCTTGGCACTGCCAGACACGCCGCCCTGGCGGGCAAGCGCCTGGATTTCTTGGAGAACTGCTGAAAAAGAATGGCGGGGACGACGAGATTCGAACTCGCGACCTCCGACGTGACAGGCCGGCGTTCTAACCAGCTGAACTACGTCCCCAAAATCTGTGCTGGGCCGTTCTTCATCTTAGCACGTTTCCTGCGCGCCTGCACATCGCGGCGCGGAAGGGGAGGGGCTCTACCGCATCAAGCTTCAGATTCCCGGGATTCGGCCGCAACAGCGGTCTCGCATTGCAGTCCCTCAAACAGGCTCGTTTCCCGCCCGCGTGGAAACGGTACAGTCGAGAGCGCCAGCCGCAAGAACGCTCGGCCTTCGAGGATCTTTGAAAACATCTCCCTCAACCAGACCATTCGCTGGGGAGGAAATTGCGTCTTATGGCACTGGATGGCCGCATAGCCCATGTCCAGAAATGCCCGGCAGTCGATCTCGGTCGTGATAAAGCAATCGCTCACCATGTGAAGAGCACGTCTCGGGTCGAGCGGATCGGAGACGTTCTGCAAGCGCGATTCCGGGAAGGCCACGTAATAAAGTTTCTTCGGCTTGTGTTCGAGAAGCCCTTGCTGCTGGAACACCTGTGTGGTGATCTCAGTTGCGGCGATGTGATCGAGATGCCCGGTCACTCCTCCCGGGCCGAAAGTTATCAGCACATCGGGTCTGAACTGATCGATCACCGCTCTCAGCCGTTCGGCGGCCTGCTCCATCACGACAGGACCACAGATGCCCTGGTCCTGGAACCGGAACAGGAATGGCTGGTGGATGCCCAGTCGCTCTGCCGCGCAGCGCAACTCCCCTTCCCGGATCGAGCCGAGCTGCTCGCCGGGCGGGATGTTTGTGTGAGCAGCGCCTCTCTCCCCCGATGTGAGACTCACCAGATACACCTCGTGACCTTCTCCGGCGTACTTCGCCAGCAAGGGCCCCACCGAGGTCTCATCATCAGGATGGGCAAACACCGCCAGAATGCACCGCTTTTTGTGGTTCTCCACCACCACCTCCTCTATTCTCAGGACATTTCTACTCTGCCTTGACAGGATAATTCTAGTAGAATACCGACTGCGGGTGAGTCGCCACCGCGCAGGAAGGAGCGATCGCGATATGAGTGTGGAGCAATGTGAACGGCTGCTCGACCAAGCGCTACAAGCGCTCAACGACAGAGATTGGGATTCCTACGGTCGGGTGTTCTCGGAAGCTCTCGTCACGCAGGCCCCGGGCTTACCGGCGCCGACGAAGGGGCGAGCTGCTCGTGTCCACTGGGTCCAAGACATTATCCAAGCGTTTCCGGACGGCCGCGTCGAGAAGAAGCAGAGCTTCGGGCAGGGAGATTGGCTCTGTGCGGAACTTGCGTTTGCTGGGACTCACACGGGCCCGCTTCAGGGTCCCGGCGGCAGCGCTGTCCCGGCCACGAACAGGACGGTGCGATTTCCATATTGTCTGGTCCTGAGGCTCGAAGGCGCAGAGGTCACCGAACTGCACGAGTACTTCGACCAGCTCGAGCTGCTCACGCAGCTTGGTCTTATGCCTGCCAGCTCGGGCGCTGATCAGGCGCACACCGGTTAATCGTCAAGGGTGGCGCGCGGCGGTCGTGGTCACACCGAGTAGTTGCTCGCCTCCCGCCTCTACAAACGCCCGAACAGCTCCCGTATGACGTTCGAGCGCCCGTTGCAGGATTCGCCTGAACTCGGGGGTCGCCCGCAACGAATCCAGCCAGGGATCACGCACGAGCGTGGGGTAGCAAAAGAAACCTTCATCGACCGCACGGGCGAGGGTCGCAACGGCCCGGCCGGGCTCAGCGAGATACGCCAGATGGCGGGCCTGATAAAACAGTTCTTCGGGTCCGTGCGTAATCAGTGCGATGGCCCGCTCGCTGTGCTCAAGGGCGCCGGTGCGGTCGCCTTCGAGGAGCAAGCGTAACGAAGAGAACAGGTATTGGACGAGTTGGAGTCGGCTTCTGGACTGCGCTGTCTCCTGAGCGAGCTTGAGCGCTTCCGGCTCCCTGCCCAGCGCAGCCAAAGCTAGCGGACCCATATACCCGCGAACCTCTGGTCCACTGGTCTCCAGCGCCCGAAGATAATCGCCGAGCATGAAGTACGTGTGGGTCACACTCGTCGGAACGCCGGGATCCAGCCGGCAGGCATGTTCATGAGCCGCGAGCGAGGCTTCCAGCAGGCCACAGAAGCGACAAGCATGGACCAGACCCGCGAATAGTTCAGGGTCGCTCCTGTTCCCCTTTGCCCGCACCAACAGGCGCACCATCGCATCCTCGGCACGCCCAAGATCCACTTCCAGGTAGGCGAGCTGGTTGTGGGCAACCGCCAGCTCCGGGTTCAGTTCCAGCGCGCGACCGAGGGCCGCTTCGGCCCGGCTGAAGTTCTCCGGATCGCCGCCGAACTTTGCGATGACACGGCAAACACGGCCCAGGCGGGCCCAGGCGGGGGCGTAATGCGGGTCCTCTTCCACCGAGCGAGCATAAAGATCACGGGCTACCGAAATATTCTCAAGATCGTAGCCCAGTTCGTTGGCCCGAAGGTAGTACTCGTAGGCCGTCGGGCTGGCGGGCACATCGTGACGGAGGACTTTTTGCTCGCGGCCGCTCAGCGGCAGCGCCAGCGAACCGACGATGCGCCCGACGAGCTGGTCCTGGAGTTGAAAAACGTCGCGCAGGCAGCCCTGTGAGGTCTGCGACCAAACCAGTGTGCCGCTGGCGGCTTCCGCAAGTTGCGTGCTCACCCGGAGCTGGTCGCCGGAGCGCAGCAGGGTCCCAATTAGCACCAGGTCCACATCTGCCTCGCCGGCAATCCGCTTCAAATCTGTCTCGCCGGCGTACCGCGCGGCGGCAAGGCTGGAGCGCACAACCAGCAACTCAAGACCTGACAACGACGTCGTGATGGCGTCGGCCAGACCGAAGGAAAGAAATTCGATTTCCGGATCCGCCCGGAGCAGGCGAAAGGGTAACACGATCAGGCGCTTCACCGGCCGCGCCTGGACCGGCATCGAGCTATCGCACCGCGGCAGCAACGCCCGCAGCTCGCGGGTCATGTCTTCGGCCGACGCATAACGGTTTTCCGGCGCCTTCGCCAGCGCGCGCCGGATAACCAGGTCAAGAGCCGGGATCGGATCAGGGCCCACCAGGGCCGGCGGCTGCTCATAAACCACGGCATGAAAGGTTTCCAGCGCGGAGGAACCGGCGAATGCCGTACGGCCGGTGATCATCTCAAACAGAACTGCGCCCACCGCAAACAGATCCGAGCGCGCGTCCACGTTCTTTCCCAACACCTGTTCGGGAGACATGTACTGCGGTGTGCCGGCGATCATGCCCGGGTGAGTCAGGGCAGTCAAGGTGCGTTCGGTTTCCTCCGGCGAGACGCAAACCGGTCGGGCCAGCCCGAAGTCCAGCAGCTTCACCCCGTGTTCGGTCAGGAAAACATTGCCTGGCTTGACGTCCCGATGCACCAGGACCTTAGCATGTAACGACTGTAACGCCGCCAAAGTGCCTAACGCTATCGGAAGGGCCTCTGCCGGCGAAAGCGCCCCTCGCTGGATTCGCTGGGCGAGCGACTCGCCCTCCAGCAACTCCATGACGATGAAAAGCTCGTCGCCCTCCTCCAGGATTTCGTAGACCTGACAGATATTCGGATGGCTGACTCTTGCCGCCGCACGCGCCTCGCGCCAGAAGCGGCTGCGAGCGTCCCCCAGCGCGGCGCTCTTAATCGTCTTGACGGCAACCGGGCGGTCAAGCCGCTCGTCGTGTGCGGCATAGACAACTCCCATGCCGCCCTCACCCAATTTACGAACGATCCTGTAATGGCCTACCTGTTCGGGCACCTTTGTTGCCGCCCTTGGAGTTCAGCCCCGGAGCACCGGCCGCACCTATTGCGAAACATTACTCCCAAGTGAATCCGGCGTCAAGCCCTTTACCCGGTTGCCCTCCCCCAGTTTCGTTGGGCGGGCTACGATCTGAGCAGGCCCAACGGGCTGGCCTTCTCGCAACGAGCTTGCTATCCGCCTCCCTGAGCGGT
>CAVRZY010000256.1:0-5206 GCA_963725415.1 uncultured Acidobacteriota bacterium
TCCGGGCACTCGCCGCGGGCGCAATACCCTTTCTCGTACAGTTCTTGCGCCGGCATTTGCTCTGCCGACAACAACGTCACCACGAAGCGAGGATTGGCGCCTTTGTCCAAGTGCTCCGCTTTGGCGATCACACGCCGCTGGCGGCTCCAGGTTTTTTCGGTCGCGTAGAAGAATTCGCTGAACACGCGGGCGGGCGTTTTGGTTTCCTCGTATTGCTTCTCGGCTTGCGCCATCTGTGCCTCGATCAGTTTCTTCAAACGCGGATTCTGCGCCAGCCCGAAGATGTAGTCCATGCCCTCGCTCTCGCACCACGCCATCAGTTTCTCCCGGCAGAAGCCCGCGTCGCCCCGCAACAGGATCTTCACGGCCGGCCAGCACTGGCGAATGCGCCCCACCACAGGCTCCAACTCCTCCACCGAATCGGCCGACGCATCCATGTCGGAAGTCCTCAGGCGGGCGCACAACAGGTGCTCTCCGCAAAACACGTACAGCGGCAGATAGCAGTAATCGTGGTAATAGCCGTGATAGAAGCGTCCTTCCTGATGCCCGTACACGATATCATCGGTGGCATCCAAATCCAGAATGATCCGATCGGGAGCCTGTTGCTGCGCTTCTAAGAACAGATCCACCAGCAGCGTATCGATGCTCTCCGGGTCCACCCCGATCTTCTTGGTTTCCGGCTTGTCCGACTCCTTCTGCCGCGGACTGCCGTCGTAGTCCGGTGCCGTCAACTCCAGGCGGTTGAGCGTGCTCTTGCCGGCCAACGCTTTGCCGCGATCTTGCGCACGCCGCCGTTGCTGGCCCTTCCCATCATCCTTGCTCAGCGCCACGGCCAGCATCGGATCGCGCCGCAATTCATCGTGGTCATTGAGATCCTCGTAGCCCAGCGCCAACCCGAACACGCGCTGCAGGATCAGATCCAACAGCGGGTGCTCGATCTGCTTGGGGCTGCGGTAGTCGGTGAAGCAAGCGGCGAAGCGCCGTACGATCCCCGTCCGCTCCTCCAGTTTCTTCAACACCAAGTTAAGCTCAGCCCGCAAACCGCCCCGCTCTACCAGGCCGCCACCAAACAGCACCGTAGACTCAAGGCCATTCTGGCTCGGATGGAGCGCCTGTCACGAACCGCCTTAGCTCGCCTGGCGAAGCAGGCAGAGAATACCGACTGACCTCGGGATGCCCACTTGGTCGTACCACAGACTGTTTTCCGCCCTCCGGCTGCCACCAGTCGCCTATCCCCCCTGCTCTCCGCCACTTGCTCTCACCCCCTTCCCTCAGCGAGCCGGTTTGATGAGAAATCCGGCTTACATGCATCGCATCGTCTTTCCACTGGAAGGCAATCTGTATGGCCGCAGCATCTCGGCCGCGGCGCCACCTCACCGGTTTTTGCCAGGCACCCAAGGGCGGCTTGTATGCATGGGAACAAGTCCGGCGCTATCCGGAAGTGATTCTCGTCGAGGGTATGTTCGACTAGGCCGTGTTGTGGCAGGCAGGTTTTCACAACATCACCTGTTCGATGGGAACCCATCTCAATGCCTGCCAGTTTCGACAACTGTGCGACGGCCCGCGAACCGTTTATCTGACCTTCGATGTCGACGCCAACGGCAGCGGCCAACAGGCCGCGCAGGAGCTGGCCGATCGTCTGCGGGAGCAAGGCATCACCACTCGCCGCGTCTCTCTGCCCGCTGGCCACGATCCCAACTCCTTCTTCGTCCAGGGCGGTGATGCGCGACAGTTCCAAGCTCTTCTGGAGGCCGCTCAGCCATGAGATTCCATGTGATCTGCCGCGCACCTCCAACTCCGCGCAAAGTCCGATTCGCGTGGTCGAGCAGACACCGGCCGGGAGGTTGGCTGGGTCAATCGCTACCTGGACCGCGAGTATGTCCGCCGCCTGGCGGACACTACTCTGCGCATCTACGCTCACAGCTGCTGCACTTTGTTCGCTGGTGGGAGAGTGTTCATCACACCGGCGGCATTGCCGAAGGCGACCTGACCGAATCGACGCTCCTGGATTATGTGAGGTTCCAGTCCAGCCAACAACCTCGGCCTTTCCGGTTCCACCATCAATGACCGCATCGCCGTCGCCGATCGCGCCCTGCGCAACGAGTTCCCCGACGCTCCCTGCCAGATGGCCCAGGGCTTTCATCAAGCCTTCTTGCGGCGCGGGCCGATGGGCCTGGGCCGGCCGAGCGGTAATGATGAGCCGGTTGCGAGTGAAGCCGGCCAAACGCAACATCGTCCCGCTCTCGGTGGATGAGGTGGCGCGCTTCTGGTCCAGTTTCCGCACGTCGCGTGACTTGGCCATCGTGGGATTGATGCTTCTGCAAGGGCTGCGGTCGGCCGAAGTGTTGGCGTTGAATCAGGACGACGTGTTGCTCTCCGAAGCGCAACTCCGCGTGCGCGGCAAAGGCAACAAACTGCGCTTCCTGCCACTGGCGCCGGAGACCGTGCAACTCCTCGATCACTATCTGCGGCTGGAACGGCCCCATCCCGGCACCGCCGCGCTGTTCGTCTCGCTCAAGGGACCCGCCCGCGGAGCCCGCATGACCACCGCGGGATTACGATCCTTGTTCCGCTACCATCGCCAGACCACCGGCGTCACGCTCGCCAACCCGCATCGATTCCGACACACCTTCGCCTCCGACATGGTGCGCGCCGGCATCAGCCTGCCCGCGCTCATGCAGTTGATGGGTCATGCCGACATCCAGACCACCCTGCTCTATGTGCAGGTCACTCCACAAGATGTCTACCTGCAGTATGCGCGCGCCGTGGCGCAGCACATTCGCCCGCTTCCGGTGACCTCATCATGAACCGCGCGCGACGTCCCCCGCTCCAACATCCGCTGGCTCCTGTCTTTGACCGTGCTGTCGATTCACGCAGCGCTTCGCTCCGTCCGGACACGACTCGTCACTACCGTGGGACCATCCGCAACTTCCTGACCTATCTCGGCGCCATTCATCCCGAGGTGTGCTCTCTGGGTCAACTGCGCCGTGATCCACACTCCTCGGCTGGATGTCTCGCCTGCGCTCGCAAGCGCCGCCGCTGGCCACGGCCTCCTGTATCAACCGGCTCATCCATCTGCGCCCCATCTTCCACGAACTGGCTTGGACCGAACAGCTTCCTGAACTCGCCCATCTGATCCGCCCGCGAGGACATTCCGCGCCTCCCGCAAAGACTTGCACGCCCGCTCACCGCCCAGCAGGATCAACTTCTGCAGCAGGAGTTCATCCGCCGCAACGATCTGGGCGGCAATGCCTTTCTGCTGATTCGCCACACCGGCATGCGCATTGGCGAGTGCGCCGATTTGTCCTTCGATTGCCTCCGCTCCACGGGTCCGGATCAATGGGCGATTCACGTGCCGCTCGGCAAACTGAAGACGGAACGCATGGTCCCGGTGGATTCGTTGGTGTGTGACGCTCATCCAACGCTTACGATTCTTTCGCTTCCTCGATCCGCTGCCTGCCGATGGCCGGCTCCTGGCCCGGCGCAGCACCAAAGAAGCCCTCGTTCGTCAACTCCGCGATTACTCTGCACCAGGTCTGTCATTCTCTCGGCCTCTCCACGCGCATCGTCCCGCACCAGTTTCGCCACACCTATGCCACCGAGATGCTTCGCGCCGGCGTCGGCTTTCCCGCCGTGATGAAATTACTCGGCCACACTTCTCCGGAAATGACGATGCGCTATATCGACGTGGCGTTGAACTGATCTCCAGCGGGAATTTCAACAGGCTCGTTCAAAACCTCGGCATCTGGTTCCCCAGCCGAAAACACCACTCGCCGCCATTCGAACTGGCCTCGACGGGGTCATCGATTCCTTGCAGGCTGCTCAACATGCACTGGAGATGTTCCGGCGGGCGCTGCCGAACGGTGCTGCACGCAGTTGCCTCGACCGGCTCTCCAATCGCCTCACCAAAATCGTCACAGAGGCGCGCAAACTCCGCACACCCTGAGAACGGGCAGAGATTGGCCGGTTAAGTCCGCCACTCGGAAGTCGGCCCCGGACGGCAATCTGGGAGATGAGGTGCCCAGCCGCTCCGTCATGTAAGGTGCGCACCGTTTTGTCCGGCGCGCATTCACTGTTAGCGCTCAGGGGGCCCCGCCCCGCTCACAGCCCGCGGTCGAGCCAGCCCGGGTACCAGCGGAAGACGTTGCCGGTCAGGCTGCCGATGAAGATCTCGCCTTTGGCGCTGACGCTGATCCAGTGGCCGGGGCTTTCCATCGAGCCCAGGATGCGGCCTGTGTCCAGATCGATCTTCATGATGCGGCCGGCCAGCGTGTCGTAAGTCAGGTTCTCGATGTTGCTGCGGTGGGTGATGATCCACATCTCGTCGCGCGGCGTGATCGAGATGCCTTGCGTGGCGCCCAGGTGGGTCCACTGCTTGAGGAATTTGCCGCCGGCATCGAAGCACTGAATGCGGTTGTTCTCGCGATCGCTCACCCAGACGCGGCCTTTGGAATCGAGCTGAACCTGGTGCGGCAGGTTGAACTCGCCGGGCCCCGCGCCACGCTTGCCCCACTCCAGCAGATACTTGCCGTCGCGGGAGAACTTCACCACCCGCGAGTTGCCGTAGCCGTCGGAGACGTAAAAGTCCCCATTCGCCGCAAAAGCGACGTCGGTGGGCCGGTTGAAGGTGCGCTGGTCGGTCCCCGCCTTGCCTTTGACGCCGAGCGTCATCAGCAACTGGCCTTCCCCGGTGAACTTCATCACCTGGTGGATGCCGGTGTCGATGAGCGCAAGGCGTCCTTTACTGCTTTAACCTTGCCCTCCACCTCCTCGTTCAGCTCGGCGGGTATCTTGTCCTTATTGTCCCGCAGCGTTTTCTCGGCGGTGTAGGCGAGGGTATCGGCCAGGTTGCGGGCTTCCACCTCCTCGCGGCGCTTAGCATCCTCAGCCGCGTACTGCTCTGACTCCCGCTGCATCTTCGCCACCTCTTCCTTGGACAGCCCGGACGAGGCGGTGATGGTTATTTTCTGCTCCCGGCCGGTGCCCTTATCATGAGCCTTGACATTGAGGATGCCGTTGGCATCGATGTCGAAGCTGACCTCAATCTGGGGCACTCCTCTAGGAGCCGGCAGTATGCCATCAAGCATAAACCGCCCCAGGGTTCGGTTATCTGCTGCCATAGGTCTCTCCCCCTGGAGGACATGAATCTCAACGCTGGGCTGGTTATCAGCCGCGGTGCTGAAAACCTGGCTCTTGGAGGTGGGGA
>CAVRZY010000257.1:0-3723 GCA_963725415.1 uncultured Acidobacteriota bacterium
TTCCCACCAGCAGCTTGGGCAGTGGGAGTTGCCACTGGTCCAGCGTCTCGACGATAAACTCGATTTCGTCCAGCACCGCCGCGTCATTCAGGTCCAGCACCAGCACTCCCATGTCGGCCCGGCGGATCGTCTGCGGATCCAGGACTCCATGAACTCGGCCGACAGCGGCGGCAGATCCACCAATTGAATCTGCACCTTCTCGAACACCATCATGCCCGGCGTCGGAACGCGAGTGGTAAAAGGATAGTCGGCCACCTCTGGCCGGGCGTGTGTGAGCGAACAGAGGAGCTGCGATTTGCCCGAATTGGGCGGCCCGATCAGCACCACCTGGCCCGCGCCCTCCTTCTGCACCAGGTAAAAGGGGACCGCGTGCGCGGCGCCTTTCTTCGTGGTTTCCTTGCGCGTCTGCGACAGTCGCCGCTTGATGTCGGCTTGCAGCTTCTCGGTGCCCTTATGCTTGGGCAGCGTGGCCAGCATCCACTCCAGCGCCTCGATCTTCTCCGCCTGCGTGACCGCGCTCCTGTACTCCCGTTCCGCTGCCAGGTACTCGGGCGTCAGGTTCGCCGGCATAGGCCTCTTGGCAGAAAGAATAGCATTCCCAGCGCCGCCATAGACAGGCCGCCGTCACCGATTTGCCCCAAGCACAGCACAGCCCAGGCATCCTCGGTGCCGACGGTCTGGGCTCGGAAACGGCTTCCGAACCGCGCGTCAGCCAGCGGCCGCCCTTTCTGCGGTGCTGGACGGCTCGGCTCTGGCCGACCGCAACTGGGGCGACCGCGTCGTCACCCACCAGCCCGGCCCGGACACTATCCAGGAATTCTGCGTGGAAGACAACAGCTCCTCAACGCGCTACACGCGTCCCACCACCATTGTGGCCTCCACCAGAAGCGGCGCCAACCAGTTGCACGGCTCCCTCTTCGAGACCCATCGCAACAACTACATCGGCAAGGTGCGCCAGCGCCAGGATTACTACAGCTCTCCGCCCAAGCTGATCCGCAACGAATTCGGAGCTTCCGCTGGCGGGCCAGTCTACATCCCCAAGCTCTACAACGGCAAGAACAACACCTTCTGGTTCTTCGGCTACGAAGGCTTGCGCAACATCAATCCTGCCACCGATCAGTGGCCCGTCCCCACCCAGGCCATGCGCAACGGCGATTCTAGCGGCCTGCTGGATGAGCTGACCTCGTTCGACCCCAAGAACAAGGCCATCGTTTTGGGTAACCATCTCAGAACTATGTACACGCTGGGAGCTACCCTGCCCTCCGTCGTCAAGCAACTCACCACGCCGGGTGCCAAGTTCGAGACCTGGCAGGACGCCGGTATGTCGCAGAAACTGATGACCGGCACGCACCGTAACTGGGGCCCGCGCTTGGCCTTCGCTTACCGGTTGAGCGAGAAGGCCGCCGCGCCGATCCTCCGCGCCGGCTACCACATTCCCTACTTCGCCGCCAGCCAGCCCGATTCCCGCGTCCAGGACTGGAACATCACGCTTGAGAAAGAGGTTATGTCCAATACCGTGGCGCGCCTTGCTTACGTCGGCAACCACGGCAGCCTCCTCGAGCAGCACTACACCTAGAACGACAGCCCGCCGGACTACATCTGGTTCGTGACCACCGGCCAGCGGCTGCCCACCGGTTCCACGGCCAGTGTGATCCGCCGTCCTTTCGACAATGTGGTCTACGGCAGTATCCAGGAGTACCGCAAGACCGGCTGGTCCAACTGGAACGGCCTTCAGTTCGAACTCGAACGGCGCTACCACAAGGGCATCCAGTTCCAGGTCTTTTATGTCATGGGCAACTCCTTCGTCGTCGGCGCCAACGGCTGGAGCGCCGGATTCATTACCGAGCTGAACCAGTATCTTTCCGGCGCCGTTCCCTCCGATGTCGACCAGCGCAACCGCTTCCTCAACTACATGCGCGACACCTCCATCCCCAAGCACCGCGTGAACTGGAACTGGCTGGTGGATTTGCCCTTCGGCAAAGGTAAACCGCTGGCTGGCAACGCTCCTAAGCTGCTGGACAAGATCATCGGCGGCTGGCAGGTAGCCGGCATGGGCTTGCTGGCTAGCACCTACTTCTCCCTGCCCACCGGCATCTATCCAACCGGCAATCCAATCCAGATCTACGAGTACAAGTACCCCATCCAGGACTGCACCAGCGGGACGTGTTATCCCGGCTACCTATGGTGGAGAGGAGTCATCGACTTGGCGTTGAGAGCCTACCTGGGCCGTGGTGGTGAAGAGGGTGAAGAGGGTTAGATGGCAACGGCGTGCTCCGTTATGAAGCGCAAAAGAGACCCGGCGCGCGAGCACGGCGGCGGTTACCCCGGTGACGGTTAACCTACCGCTGCTCCGCGTGCGTCTTGGCCCTGTGCTGCTGAGTGGTGAGCGACCCCATGTTGGCCGGCGAGTCGACGCCGCCCTTGCTCAGCGGCGGGCGGTGATCGATCTCACGGCGGATTCGGAGTTTTGCTGAAGGAGATTGGCACGCAGTCATTACTCAATCGCGACTGTGACACCGAAATGGCTGTAGACGTCGCCAATCCTGATGACCAGGGGTACTCTGGGCCCACTGGGCGCGTCCAGAGGGACGCGCGCGTTGATCTGTAATAAACCGGACACAAGGCCCGGAGCAGCACCGGCATAGAAAATCTCAGAGCCGATATTCGCAATTCCGACCACCACCGGGAGAGCGGGCGACGGCAGCGGAACCCCGGCTACCTTTCCATCAATTCCTGGAGGATTCGTCTGCCCTTCTCCAGTCGCAAAGAATGTGATCACAGAACCCTTCGCGGCTGGTCTGGCAGGAGAATTGTACGTGCGGTCCTCGTTGATGGCGGCGACTTGACCCGTGCCGGAAGAGTCCGCTGTAAAAATCTCCGGCACAGTCGGCACCACCTGAAGGGCGACGGCAGCCGAACGCATTGAGCCATACACAACCTGCAACTGAGTGGTCGCCTTACCTGTGACCCCGTAAGGGACCACAGCACTGATCTGGTCCGCTCGGACGTAAATGAGCGGAGCGGCAACGCCATCGAAGAGCACGCGAGTCCCGTCCAGGACCGTGTCCAACAGCTCCGGCGTCTTCAGGCGAGCCGTAACAAGATTTGCCGGACCCAGGTTGCGTCCGAAAATCGTGACAATCTCCCCTGGGGAGACTGTCAGCGGGCCCGGAAGGAAGCTGGCCGCGTTGACCACACCGTTGGCCGAGATCACCGGGACTGGGGTGGTGTTCAGCAGAACGGTTAGAGTCGTTTGCCGCTCGTGACACGTCACGATGTCCGGTGTTCCATCGCCATTGAAATCCCCGACCGCAAGGTCCAGCGGCCCAGGTGCTACCTGGAAGGGCAACTGGTCCTCAAAGTTCCCATCGCCTCGCCCAACAAGGACCAGAGCGACGCCATAGGGAGCGCCCACCCCGACTACGTCCGGAACGTTGTCCCCATTCATGTCCGCGACAACGAAACTGGTTGCATCCATGGCAACATTCCATGAAGGCTGGAACGACCCGTCCCCGTTTCCCAGCAATACGTAAAGCCGATTTATCCCCCAGATGAGCAACGCAATATCCGCGCGCCCGTCCACATTGAAGTCCGCCACAGCCGCGGCACCGTAGATGCCGGGGGGGACCGCTGCGGCGCGAGGCGCCTGAAAGGTCCCGTCCCCCTTGCTGATCAGGATGGAAACGTCCGGAGAGTTTTGAGTCACCACCAGGTCCGCCCGGC
>CAVRZY010000258.1:0-10665 GCA_963725415.1 uncultured Acidobacteriota bacterium
AGTTAGGCCTGCTGCCGGTTTAGTGCTCTCCAATAAATGTCATCAAACTGCACGGGGATGATGTTGCCATTATGCCTTTCGGCGATGAATTTACGTACAATTTCCTGAATTGACATGTAGGTAGAGTTGTCTACCTGTTCTATCGTAGCAGGCCATGACGCAATATCTTCGAGATAATATTTCTTGAGCATTCCCATCATTCTCGTGTCCACTGCCGCATTGAGCCATCCCGAAATCTGCTGAGACTTTTCACAGTTTGGCAGGTGGCAATAGTAAACGGCGACCTTCAGGACTACGTCAAAGGTCTTGGCAATCTGGCCATAACTCGCAGGGCCAGCTTTCTTGACGACTTGTCCCCTCTTATTTTTTCTTTCTGCCAAGATTATCTGCCTGACTCCCCAACTGACAGAAACTCGAATGAATTTCTTTAAAGTGCCCTTCAGACTCGGCGCAGAATACTTTCCCAGCCTTAACAAGAATCTTCTCATATAGTTTTCTGTTGGAGCCTTTCTCAAAGAGACGTATCATGGCAGAGAATTGCAGCCCCATGTCGATTATGTTGCGTAACTTAGCTTCACTCGGAGACGTCACACAGGCGGTTCGTCGCGCTTCGTCTATGACCAATAATATCTCATCATTTGGCTGGTAACCATAAGACTGGAGGATGCCCTTAATTGGGCCTGCTTCGTCCTTATGTGTGTTTATCCAGAAATACTGATGAGGCTTATTTTTTGAGGCTATTCCGGCCCGTATCGCTCGAACGAGCGCGCCACTTCTTCCCAGGAAAACCGGGAGGAAACCAGTTCCCAGGCAGAGGAGACGATCCGCTGCCGCGCAGACTGGTCTTCCAACAGCTCCAGGCACTGCGCGGCGAAGCCCGCCGGCTGGTCGGCGATGCGGATGTTTTCCGGCGGATTCACCGACAAGCCTTCGGCGCCCACGCTCGTCGATACCACGGGGACGCGCGCGGCCATGGACTCGTAGATCTTCAACCGGGTACCGCCGCCGATGCGCAGCGGAACGATGGAGACCAAAGATCCCCACAGGTGCGGGCGGATATCGGGCATCGTCCCGGTCACCAGGATTCTGGGATCCTGCCGGGCCAGCGCGCAGATCTTCCCAGGCGGAGTCCGGCCCACAATCGCCAGCGTGCACTCCGGCCGCCGCCGCCGGATCAGCGGAAGCACTTCCCGCACGAAGTACAGCACTCCGTCCACATTCGGCAGCCAGTCCATCGACCCCACAAAGACCAGGTCCGCCACTTTCGGAGGCGAGGCCGGCGGCGCGAAGTAGTCGAGATCGACGCCGGTTGGTATCTCGGAAATCCGCGTGACGCCGAACAGCCGCCGCATGGTCTCCGCGTCCGCCGCCGAGACCGCCACGATGTGCCCTGCCCTCCGGCACATCCGCCGCTCGTAGTCGAACATCCGCCTGGCTTGCAAGCGGAAATACAGCTTGCGGAACGGATCGGGGGCGTGCTCCGCGTGGCGCCGCCAGATCATGGTTTCCACGTTGTGCTGGAACAGCACGGCGCGCTCCAGCGCCGGGTAATAGGAGGTGGGCGCCAGAAAGTCCACCACCGCGCGGTCGAAGCGTTCCGCCTCGAGCAGGTCCTCGATGAACTTCCCCAGCGCCGGACTCGAAAACCGGCTGATGGCCAGCGGCATCGGCGAAAACAACCCGGCTGCCAGTTGACCCAGAAAGGCGATCGAGTTCTTGTCGGGGACGGAATGCCGGAAAGGATAGGAGCGGGTCGAGTACTCGCGGCTGCGCGCGGGCCCCTCCGGCTGCGCCGGGTCCTCGATCGCTACGTAGTGGATCTCGTGCCGGCGATGCAAGCGCTTCAGCATCTCCAGCGTGCGGATCTGGCCGCCCTTGGTCGTGGGATGCAGGAAGTTGGTGCTGGCCCAGAGCAGCTTCATACCGCCGACGCCGCTGCGGCGCGGAGCAGCAGTCCCTCACACCACTGGGCGCGCCTGCCCGTCAGGAACACATCCCCCCACACCTGAAGGTTCAGCAGGCGCCAGATCCGGTCAGTCGCGTCTTCCACCCCGGCCCTATGCCGCGCCAGCAGGTCCTCCAGCTCGGACAACTTCAAGTAAGAGGCCAGCAATCCATCCCGCGCGCGGAGAATCGAGAACAAGACCTCGGCCCTGGGATCCAGCAGCCACTGACGCAGCGGGGTCGGGAAACCCATCTTCCGCCGGTAGATGATCTCCCGCGGCAGCAGGTCTTCCACGGCCCGCTTGAAGATGTACTTGGCCACCCCGCGGCGGATCTTCAGATGGTCCGGGACCCGGGCCGCAAACTCGACGAAGGGATGGTCCAGATACGGCACGCGGCTTTCGATCGAGCAGGCCATGCTCATCTGATCCTGCTTCATCAGCAGCTCCACCAGATAGGTTTTCTGGTCCGCGTACAGCATCCGCCGCAGGAGCGAGCCGGGCGCCTGGGCATCCCAGTAGCGCAGGAAATTCCCGTAGCATGAGCCGGCATCCAGATCGGCCCGCGACAGCAATGCCTCCTGCGCCGCAGAGGAGAACGCCGAGTAAAAGTTGTCCAGGTAGAGAGATTCCAGGCTTTCTCCCCGGCCCAGGAAGGTATGTTGCAGCTTGCGGCGCAGCGCGCCCGACAGGCGCCGGGAACCCGCCACCGCATCGCGAATTCCGCGACGCAAGCCGGAAGGCAGCAACCGGTACCAGGCCAGCCACCGCTGGTTCAGCGCATAGAAGCGGTAGCGGGAGTATCCCGCGAACAGCTCATCGGCCCCCTCGCCAGTCAGCACCACCTTGACCCGCTCGGAGGCCAGCTTCGAGACGAAGTACAGCGAGACGCTAGAGGGCCAGGTGATCGGCTCATCCTCGTGCCAGATCAGCCGCGGCAGCGCGTTGAAGAAATCCTCCATCCCCACCACGACTTCGTGATGTTCCGTGCCGATGCTCTCGGCCACTTGGCGGGCGTAGCCCAGTTCGCTGAAGGGCGCCTCCTGGTATCCCACCGAGAAGGTCTGGACCGGCCTTGGGACCATGCGGGTGATCAAGGCGGCGATAGCGCTGGAGTCCACGCCGCCACTCAGAAACATGCCCAGCGGCACGTCGCTCATCAGCCGCATGCGGACGGTCTCCTCCAGCCGCCGGCGGCACTCGCCGATCCAGGCCTGCTCGTCTTGCTTCCCTCCGCTGTGCGGCTGCGGCACGTCCCAGTAGCGCCGCTGCTGGAACTCGGCCTGCCCCTCCCGGAGGCTCAGCACCAGGAAGTGCCCCGGCATCAGCTTGCGGATCTTCGAGAACAGCGTCCTCTCCTGGCTGAGGTAGCCGAAGGCCAGGTACTCGGGAAGCAGGCTTTCTTCCAGTTCCGCCGAGATGGCCGGGTGCTCCAGCAGGGCCTTGATTTCCGAAGCGAACGCCAACAGCCGTCCGTCCCAGTAGTAGTAGAACGGCTTGATGCCTAGCCGGTCGCGCGCGCAGAACAAGGTCCGGCTCTCCTTGTCCCACAGCGCGAAAGCGAACATGCCCCGGAAGCGGGACAAACACTCCGGCCCGTACTCCTCATAGGCATGCAGGATGGTCTCCGTGTCGCAGCGGGTCTTGTAACGGTGGCCGGCGCGTTCCAGCTCCGGCCTCAGCGCGGCGTGATTGAAGATCTCCCCGTTGTAGGTGATCCACAGGCGGCCATCTTCGTTCGACATGGGCTGGTGCCCGGCCGCCAGGTCGATAATGCTGAGCCGGCGATGCCCCAGCGAGGCGGCTGGATCCCGGTAGAAACCGCAGTCGTCAGGCCCGCGATGATGAACCGACTCGGTCATCCGCTCCAGCACCGCATCCGGCTGCCGTGCCGGGGCGACGGTGACGAAACCTGCGATTCCACACATGGGCTACTTCTTCCGGGGCGCACCCGCCTGCGGCCGAATCAGGGTGGGATTCATCGGGGTGAGTTCTTCAGCGAAGACTGGCGCGCGAAAGCGGGCCGCCTCCAGGGCGGACGATAGCCGTTGACCGCTGCCCCAGGCGGGCGGGCAGGGGCACGGCCGCCCGCATCGGACTCCGCGCCCGCCACCGCCTGCGACAGCTCCGCCGGCGCAGCCAGACCCCATGCCACGGTCAACCCCGCCAAAACGGGATAGTACATGTCATAGGCCAGATGCGTCACAAACGCACCCACCGAATAAGCGAGCAGAGCCACTCTCAGGCAGAATGAAGCGTGAGCGACGTCAGCGCCCAACACGCCACCGGCCTCCCTGCCGCGCTTGCCGAGAGATCGTATGAGTCTGAGACAGCACAGCAGAGACGCCAGATAGAGGAACAGCGCCGGCAAGCCGTTCTCGCTGGAGAGCTGGGTGTAAGTGTTGTGGGTGCCCCGCCACATCCCTGGCCCTCCCTGGAGACTGGCGTCCACGTCTTGGGCCACAGGAAACATGCCCGGTCCCACTCCCAGCAGGGGATGCTCCAGAGTGATTCGCACACTCTTCATGAGCAGGGCCCACCTGGCCTGTGCGGAGCCGGTGGCCACATCTTCCGTGCGTTGCTCCTGTTCCGAAGATGGTTCGCTGTATTCCTCCGAGTCACCCGGGCTGAACAGAATGAAATAACGCTCCTTCAAGTGCCCCGGCAGGAAGGCGGCTGCCAGCGCCACCGTCAGCATAGCCGCCAAGCCCACCTTGATCTTTCCGGTCAGGGAAGCCTTGATGAAGAGCTGCACGATGAGCACCGCTAGGGCGATCAGCGCGGTGCGCGAGCCGGTCCTGGTCAACACCGCCAGCATGGGCGCTACCCCCGCCACGGCCAGCCCTCGGCGCAGGGGGTGCAGGTTCGGATCGCTGGCGATGTACCACCAGAAAGCCAGTCCGATAACCATCACTAGGCCCATTTCGTTGGGATTCGCGTACCGGCCGTAAGGGAGATAGATCCGTCCTTCCTTGGTCTCTCCAAGCAGCAGGGTCCAGATGGCCAGCGCCGTAACGGAGTACGCCATGGTGTGCATCAGTCGCCGGCACTGCCGGCAGGTGTAGGTCAAACCTACGATCAGCACGTACATCAGGAAGGACTTCGCCATGCCCTTCATGGTCTCGAAGCTCCCGCCTTTCCAGTAGCTGAAGGGCGTGGCCACCATCATCCAGGCCACCATCCCTACCAGGAAAACGCCCACGCGGGAGGAGAAAACACGCAGCACGCCCCCCGTGAGCACCGCCGCGGCCACCGCCAGCCAGTAGGTCAGGATGGGGACATGGAGATACCAGAATCGGTCCATGATCCTGGCGTGCACCAGGAACAGGAAGACCACCAGAAAAAGGAATCCAATCTTCTGGAACGGGGTGAGCGGCGCTGCACGAAGAGGCTCAGCAAGTGTCATGGTGCTCCATCTGATCCCGCCTCCCGGAGCAAGTTCCGCCCTCGCCAATCCAACGTTGCTCTCAAGAACGAGCTACTCTCCAATGTAACATCCCGCCCTGCGCTTGCACATTACCTCCGCGGGCGTAAGGGTGCTGAGGCTACTCCCTAAGCCCTTCGCCTTAGAGCGCGTGAAGTCCCAGACTTGTCCTAAATGCGCCAGCTTCTTCCCACCGCAAAGACGCAGAGGACGCAAAGGTGACACGGAGAATAACTCTCAGAAATCCTCTGCGCCCCCTCTGCGGTCTTTACGTCTCTGCGGTGAAGACGGCGCTGCAACATGCCTCGTCGGTCTGAGCCGACGCCCTGCTAGCTTGACGCTGGTAGGCCAGCGCCCCGAAACCAATGCCCCGTCTGGGAACTCTCCATGAACTCGAACAGGGCGCCATCCTTGCGGATGAACACCACGCGCAAGGTCGGGGTGGCCTGGAACGGTCCCAGCACGATTTCCTCTCCGGCCATCGCCTGTTCGAGGTTGTCCACGCGAAACGCCATGTGCGGCAACTCTCGAACCGGTCCCGTGACCGGACTGTCGGGTTCGTAGCGCAGGTACTCGAGGCGGTGCGGGTGCGCGGCCGGGTCGGTGACCCACACTTTGGTCTGCTCGACGTACATCTCGTTGGGCTGTCTGTGGCTGGTGGGAAGACCGACGTGGTCGAACTCTCGCATGGATAGAGTCTACAGCAGAATCCCCTCAGCCCAGAACCCCGACTGCCTTACAAGCCTCCCCACTCCGGCGCCACCTTCTTGACGCCGAACAGGGAAAAGCCGCGTCCCCCTTTGTCTTCCCGGACGCCGGCGATGCTCATGGCCAGCCGCGTGAAGTGCTTCCCCAGTTGGCTCTCCGGAGGCAGCAGCCGCCCCTCCGCATAGGCCTGGTACAAGTCCGTGTAACCGTTGGGCAGTTTCGTGTGGATCTTCAGACCCAGCATCTTCTCCACCTCTTCGGTGCTGAATTCGGATTGCTTCGGCACCCGATTGGCAATCACGTGAAGACGATGCTCGCTGTAGCCGGCCTCTCGGATACTTTGCACGATGTTCTTGGTCTGGTAGAGCGCCGGCACCTCCAACTGCGTCACCACGAAGACCTCGTCCATCTCCTCCAGCAGGCCGAGCGTGAACAGGCTCATGCCGCGGCCGAGGTCCGCAATGACCCAGTCGTAGTTCGTCCGTACGAACCGCAGCACCTCCCGGAACGGCGCGGGATCCAGGGGCTGGTCCACCAGCGGCTCCGGAGGAGCGGTAATGACCTCCAGACGCGGGTAGCCGTTTGATACCAGCGCCTTCCAATAACTCAAATCCAGGCGCGGGAGGTTCTGCACGGCATCCAGGATGGAGTACGACGTGCTCGCTTTCATCAGGAAGCCAATCACGCCCGCCGACATGTCCAGGTCCGACAGCAGGATCTCCTTCTGGGTTACCCGCTGCAGCTCCACCGCCAGATGGCAGGCGATGGTGGTGGCCCCGCACCCTCCCTTGGCGGAAAGAAAACCCAGGACGCTGCCGCTCGGCTCCTTGACCGCTTCCTGCCTCACCCGAGAATCAGCCGCCAGCCGCTCCAAAGCCTTTTGGAGGCTCGGGCCCAGCGGCGGATAGACGTATTCTTTTGCCCCGGCCCGTACGGCC
Source organism: uncultured Acidobacteriota bacterium (assembly GCA_963725415.1). GTDB lineage: Bacteria > Acidobacteriota > Terriglobia > Bryobacterales > Bryobacteraceae > CAVRZY01. The sequence goes on from CAVRZY010000258.1 coordinate 7,014, forward strand.
CCCAAAATTGTCTCGGCGTCCGCCGTATGGTGGACCACGACCACCGGAGCGGGCGAGATCGCTCGGATTCTCCCGATGAGCTCCTCCAACTGCTGGCTCAGATCGAAAATCAACACGTCGGGCCGGGCTCGCTCCAGTTGCAGCAGGAAGTCCCCCCAACGGGGAATGGCGGCCTGCTCCAGTACCACGCGCACCCGCAACTCGCGCAGACAGGCGTGCACCTGCTCCCACAGATTCTTATCCGCGATCACTAGTCCCGCACTCAGCGGATACATGAACCTCCTCGGTCAGCCTTCACTGACGCGTCCTGTCAGCGCAACGTTTCACTCCCGTTCAGAGCCGAAACTCCCCCTAGGGTCGCTGGCCTCGACGGATCTCCCCGCTACAACGCTGGCGTGAGCAGTCGGTCCCGGACGAGTGAATTTGTACTGGCTGGACCAGTTTAGGGGGCGAATATCTGGATTGGCAAGTCCCAACAAGTTACTAATCCATACTAACCAAGGGTAGTAATAGCTGGCCTAGTTCCGCCACGCGCCCTCCGCCGGACTTACAATCTACTCATGGACTCGATATCTCGAAGAACCTTCCTCTCCGCCGCCGGAGCCGGCTCCCTGGCGACGGCCCGCAACTATTCCCAGTTGGCCGGCGCCGGAGAGCGCCTCCGGATCGGCGTCATTGGCTGCGGCGGCATGGCCACCGGTCACATGCGCTCGCTGCTGCGAATGAAGGAACCCGATAACCTAGACCTAGTTGCGGTCTGCGACGTTTACGAGAAACGTCTCCAGGCTGCGGTTCAGCTTACCGGGGCCCGGCCCTATAAGGACTACCGCCATCTGCTTGAAAACAAAGATGTCGATTATGTTTTAATCGCAACCCCCGAACATTGGCATTACCGGATGACCCTGGAGGCCGCCTCCGCCGGCAAGCACATCTACTGCGAGAAACCCATGACCCAAACCGCCGAGCAGGCCAAGCGGGTGGTGGCCAAGGTCCGGCAGACCGGCGTCAAGATGCAGGTCGGCGTACAGGGTATGTCGGACGACTCCTACGAGACGGCCTACCAGCAGGTGAAGGCAGGCGCCCTGGGCAACGTGGTCCTGGCCCAGATCGACTACTCCCGCAACCACACGCGGGACTTCTGGGCCGGTCCCCCCGATCCCGACGTCCGCCCCGACGCCAACCTGGATTGGAAGGCCTGGCTCGGCCCGGCTCCCTGGCACACCTTCGACATGGACCGCTTCCTGTACTGGCGGCGCTACTGGGACTACTCCAGCGGGATCGCTTCCGACCTGTTCATCCACCGCGTGACCCGCATTATCAAAGCCCTGGGGCTCACCTTTCCCGAACGCGGCGTGGCCTGCGGCGGCAAATGGGAATTCAAGCAGAGCCCGGCCGAAATCCCCGACACTTTCAACGTCATGCTCGATTACCCGGGCGGCCCCACCGTGCTGCTGGTGTCCTCGATGGCCAACGACACTCCTATCGATCACGTCCTGCGCGGCCACAAGGCCACCCTCCAGTTCACCGGCACCGGCTTCGTCATCCGGCCCCAGGCCCAGTTTGCGAAGGAAGCCCAAGAGATCGTGCACAAGAAAACCGGCGCCGAGGACGTCACTCTCCACCACCGCAACCTGATCCGGGCGATTCGCCTGAACGAGCCCCTCAAGTGCGACTGCCTGCTGGGATACTACGGGGTGGTGGCCTGCGAAATGGGAGTCCGCTCCTTCCGCAGGCAGAAGTATGTGCGCTGGGACAAGAGCAGAGAGCGGATCGTCAACGCATAGCCAGTAGAATCAATCATTTACGATACTGCCGGCCCACGGGATTATGCAGTAGTTGCCCTCGCGCCGGAAATTGACCCTGATCCCGTTCAACATCACCTCCTGCGCCTGGGGCGCCAGCACCCGTAACTCGCCGGTCCATCCCTCACTCGCCGACACGGCGAGGGTGGCCTGATCGGCCGAGAAATCCACCTGGGATCCACTGGTAAGCCTATTGCTTGTGTTGAAATTGATTTGTTATCATAAGCGAATACCCGTTTGCAATTTTAATTTCCTGAAAAAAGTATATTGCAATAAACCAAATGCAGAGTAATTATTTGTAGTTGCATCAGGCAATAGCTTTGTTTCTCTGTCATTCAGATTTTTATTCGTTTGATTGAATCCCTGAAAACCAATAATATATTCTGAGTTTTCTTTCGATGGCAAATGAAGAATTGCTTCATAAGTAAGTGTTGCAAGCCGCATTTGAATTTCAAAAACGTCCGCTTCCCCAAAATGAATCAGTTCGGTATTCTGATAAGCTGAATTTATATCAAGTTTAAATTTGCCAAAATATGTTTGAAATATTCCAGCGCTTTGGGGAAATCGGATAAGGATAAATATACATTTCCTATATTCCCTGTTCCCCCATAAATACCACTTGAGTCATTTTGTTCTTCTTTTAATTTTAAAAAACGTTGGAAATACTCAAGGGCTAATGGGTGATTCCCCTTATCTACAAACAGCCTTCCTAAATAGTTAAAGCAGGTGGCGGCATTCGACTTAAGATTTTTCTCATCAAAAATTTTCCCCGCTATTTTGTACCCTTCAATGGCCTTATCAATCAGATCTTCTGTTCTGTAAAGGTTTGAGAGATGATTCCAGCAATTTGCCAGTGCCAGAGAATCATTGATTTCTGAAGCTATTTCTATCCCTTTTTGATAACTTTCAATGGCCTTTTGAATCTCGTTTTGTGATGTATAATATATTCCAATGTTGTTTAAGCATTTTATAACTCCTGATTTATAATTAATCTCTTCGGCTATTTGCAAAGCGCTTTGATAGTATTCAAATGCCTTTGATTTATCCGAATCATAATATGATATTCCTATCAACAAGGTGCTTTCGGCCTTGCCTTCCATGTAGCCTAATTTGGCTGATAGGTCAGCTGCCTGAGTAGCATAACTCCGTGTTTTATCAACGCTGTCCTTAGAAACTTCGCAGGCAATGTGGTTAAGTAAATTGACTTTAACTGTGTCGTCTGATGTATATAATTTTAAAATATTTTCAAGACTATCTGTATTGGTCGATTGAGAATTAGCATTGCCAGCGATAATAATGGATAACAACAGGAGTACTGCTTTAACTTTTATATTCATTGATCGATTCTTAGTTTAAAAAACTCAGTTGAAGTTATCAAGCTGTTTTGCTGTTGAAATATAACTTGCGCCACTGAAATATTTTAGTGGTACAAGAAAAGAAAAACATACTAATTTATTAATGGATTTGTGAGGTATTTTAACAAGCGGATACCTGTTTGTTATGCAAGATCAGATGTGTGATATCCTTAACTTGGTTAGGGATGAGATAAAACACACAATGAGTGTTGCTATACCAATACCTTTTTTGTTGCCAGCCTATTTCGGAGCCAGATGAACAAAAAGGAGAAAACCAACAGAATAATATCGGCAGCAATCCAAATTCGAAATGGAATCAGGCGCATACCCCAAATACCGTCAAACAGGATACAATGGCGCCACACCGCCCGAAATACCATCGGTAACAATGTGCAATAGGACAGCAAAAACAAAGAAAAAGGTGAAAGCAATGACGTTTTTATCGAAGTATCTTTTTGCCAGTAACCAGGTGACGGGTATCAATGCCATAATGAA
>CAVRZY010000259.1:0-5125 GCA_963725415.1 uncultured Acidobacteriota bacterium
CCGCACCGCCGACCGCAGGCCCTTCCCACCGTCGATGATCACCAGAATCCCTTGCGCGACGTCCAGGCCACGGGCGAACAACGACCGCAAGAAACTCGACACCACCGTCGCGTTCTCCGTGTCCGTCTCGATGAACCCCAACAGGCGCTTCTCCCCAGCCATCGTGATCCCCAAGGCGATCACCATCGTCGCCTCGGCAAACGTTTTCCCATCCAGAAAGAGGGCGACATAGTCCTCGCCAGAGAGGTCCCGTTCCTGGAACGCCTTCAGATGTGCCGCGCTGGCCGCGACAAACGACCGCGACACCGACGAACCCGACAAGCCAATCGCACCGGGCACAGCGGCGGCCGCCCGCTCGTAGTTGCCACAGGAAATCCCATACAGCACCTGGCGCAGAAGCTGGTCATTCACCTCGCCGCGGCCACCGTGGAGCTGCTGATAACTGCACAAGGGAATCTCGCCGTCCGCGCCCCGCACACGCGGGACGCGAATCCTCCGCCGTTGCCCGCCGATCCGCACACTCCCCGGGTTGATGCCGTGCCGACAGCCCGCCTGCTCGCTGGTCTTCCGGGCATGCCGGAGACCCGCCAGCTCTTCAACCTCCGCTTCCAGCGTCTCCTGCACGTGCAACAGACCCAAGGGAATCAACTGCTGGATCACCGCCACCTTCGTGTTCAGATCCGCGGCGGCAAACGCTGCCCGATCCATGACTTTCACCGTCCCCAGCCGACGAGATTTCTTGCGTCGACCAGTCGATCTGTTTAGCTTCCTCACGGATGGCTCCTCCTTCCGGTGTTCTCTCGAACTCGTGTCAAGCTCAAGAAAACACAGGGGTTGGAGCCGTCCAACTTTCAACTAACAACGGGATACCGCCGACCTGCAGAACCAAACGATTGACTTCGCCGGCGACATCCTTGCCCGCAGATTGCCTCCCGCAGAAGTGATGGATTTGCTGAACTCAAGTATCGTGTTTGGAGACAGGTCCAATGAATTCTGGCCTCCGCCACAGTGTCTGCTACAAATTGAATTCTTTTATGCGGAGCCGCGTCCCTGCGTCTCTTTCGATCATATGGAAAACTACCGGCACCCTCCAGTTGAGGAATCGGATGTCGTCCGCAGAGTGCGCTGGGTAATCGATGCTTTAAGACTTAAACTGCCAAATGGCCTTTCCACGAGTGAGATATTCTTGTCTCAGAAGTTTGCACCGTTCGATCTGGTAATCGGCGAGCAAAATGGGCCCACCTCGGCACGCAATTCGGACCCACCGGGGTCATAGTATAAGCCGCCTTCGTCTGGCGGCGTAAGGGGGGTCAGTTCGCCTTCCTGTCTCCGCTGGTTTTTGCTTCGCCGGTTGCCTTGGCCTTCTTGCCGGCCTTGACCGATTCCCGGAAGCGGTAGCTCTCGCCGTTCATCTCGAAGATGTGGCAGCGGTGCGTCAGGCGGTCCAGCAGGGCCGCCGTCATCCGCTCGCCCTGGAAGACCTGCCCCCAGTCGCTGAAGGCCAGGTTGCTGGTGATCAGCAGGCTGGCCCGCTCGTAGCGGTCGGCGAAGACCTGGAACAGCAGTTCCGCCCCGGTCCGGCTGAAGGACAGGTAGCCCAGCTCATCGCAGATCAGCAGGTCGGTCTTGTCCAGTTGGGTCAGCAGGCGATCCAGATGGTATTGCTTCTGGGCCTCCTCCAACTGGTTGACCAAGCCCGGCGGCCGTGAAGAACCGCACCCGCCGGCCTTGCCGGCAGGCGGCCAGGCCCAAGGCGATGGCCAGGTGCGTCTTGCCCGTGCCGGCATTGCCGATCAGGCAGGCAGTTGAAGTGCTGGTCGATCCACTCCCCGCGGGCCAGTTCCAGGACCTTCTGCTTGTTCAAGCTGGGCATGAGGCTGAAGTCGTAGGTGTCGAGGTCCTTGATCACGGGGAAGCCGGCCTGCTTGATGCGGGCCTTCAGGGCGTTGGCCGACCGGGCCGCCACCTCCAGTTCCGTCAGTCGCAGCAGGTACTGCTCGTAGTCCTCGTTGGCGGCCGATGCCTCGCGGGCCAGCTTGCTCGAACTCGGCGCAGATCGTGGGCAGGCGCAAGTGCTTGAGATTGATCTTCAGCAGCATGGTCTGGGTCTCAGGCATAGGCAGGTTCTCCTGTCGAAAGAAGTTGGTTGAAGCGGCTCAGGTCCGGCGGTGGGACCTGGACGTGCGGGGCAACAAGCCCGGTGGCCCCGGTTTCGATCCGAACCGGACGGCTGGCAGGCGAAGGGCCAGGCGTTCGGTCTGGCTGCGGATCAGACTCGGCATCCAGCAGACCCTTGGAACAGCAGTATGCGATGGCCTGCTGCGACTCTGGTCAGCGGATGCTCGGCCAACAGTTGCAGCACGCGGATGTACTGCCGGCTGCCGGCGTGTGCGCCATGGCGTTCTTCCAGGGCTGTCCGCAGGTCGAGGAACGCGGGCGAGCAGCTGCCAGTTGCGATACACGCCGCTGTGGTCCAAAGCCCCCGGCCGCCGGCCCAGCGTCGACCAGGTAGTGCAGCGGGTCCAGGATCTGCTGGCTCCGGCCGTAACAGCGCGGGTGCCGGGCAATCACCTGGTGCGCCGGCGACGATCTCCACGCGGTCCACGTAGCGCCTTGACGGTCACCGCCTGGAAGGCCCAGCGCCGCGGCACGCTGTAGCGGTTGCGAGTCGAAGGCGACCGTCTGGTACTTGTCCACCTTCTTCGGCTCCTGGATGCACGGGTCGAAGGCGTGCGGTCGGCAGAGCCAGGGCCGCTGCCCGGTCCAGTGCGAAGCGCTGGCCGATGGTCTGAGTCTGCCCGGCGCAGGTCCGGTCCAGTTCGGCCAGGCAGCAGCGGCCGCAGGTGGGCATTCAGGTCGTCGTGGTCCTGGACCTTCGGCACCGGAGTAGCACCAGCGACGCTGGAGGTCGTAGACCCTGTGCTCGACGTCGGGCTTCTCGGTAGCGGCCGCCGGCATGCAGAACAGCGGCTCAAAGCGCGTAGTGGCTGGCCAGGGCGGCGTAGCGGGCGTTCAACTGTCGCTCCCGGCCCCGCAGGATGCCGATGGCCACGGTCTTCGGATTGTCCCACCAGACCTCCCGGGCCACGCAGCCGAAGAACTCGAAGGCCGCCACCATGCCGGCCAGGATCGCCTCGATCCGCTCGGTGGGCAGGGCGATGGCAAAGGCGAAGTTGGAGAAGCTCCAGGTAGGAATCAGCACCGGCACCTGACGCCGGCCGTCGGGGAAGTCGGCATAGATGTGGCCGAAGTCCAGCCTCCAGCCGCTGGCCCGGCTCGTGGGACAGCGGGATGAACGTCATCTCGTGCCGCTGGCGATGGCCGGCCGATGTACCGCCGGACCTGGTCGTAGCCGCCGGCGTAGCCCTGCTCGTCCCGCAGCCGCCGGAAGACCTGCAGCCGCCGTGTGCCGCTGCTTGGGCGGGGCCAGCTCGTCGTCAGCCAGGATCTGGTCGATCGATCGCCTTGAACGCGCCCGAGCTTGGGGGCTTGGGCCTCCTTCGTCCGGGTGTACGGCTGCGGCTCAGGACTGGCCAGGGCGTCCCGGACCTTCCGCCGGGAATGATGGAACGTTCCGGGCGATGGCCCGGATGCTCATGCCGTCGCGATGTGCTCGCCGAATGACTCCGTAATCTTCCACCGTCAGCATCCTTGCCTCCCTGGCCGTCGGGCCGTCCTGGGCGTTCTTGCCCATGACAGTACCCGACCAGCCTGGAGGCTGCTGGGGTGGGTCCAGATTACGTGCCGATCATCCCCCCAAGGTGGGCCCGTTTTGCTCGCCGATTACCAGACGGGGAGAGGCTATGTCATCCGTGCCGAGGTGTGTGTCAGCGCAAGGAGTTTGTCTCAAGACTTGTTTGGTGTGCGGGGTAGTGGTCTTCTCGTGACTAAGCGAGGGTTGACTGTGGGGGGAACAGCTGAGTCACGAGATTCGGGCGGACGACAGTGAGCTTCACGTGTTTTCCGCCGGCGGTATGAATTTCCCGATTTAGTGGACACATCGAGAAGATAGGGTTTATAATATTTTTTAGTTGACATCTTACTAATATATCGGTACGATCTCTCTTGAAGAGGGGAGAGATCATGGCCAGACCGAAGGAGTTGATCCATGAGCAATTAGTTGCTCAGGCCCGGGAGGAGTTGCGCAAGCGACCGGGTCAGAAATTGGGGGTGCGGCTGCAAGCGATTGTCAGCTGCCTTGATCATTCGATCACGGAGGTGAGCTCCGTGCTGGGAGTCACGCGACAGACGGTCACACGCTGGATCACGAGGTTTCAGCAGGCCGGGGTGGTGGGGCTTGCCGACCACGCCAAGGGCCACGCTCCCGCCAAGCTGAACGCGGCGCAGCAGACGGAGATTGCCCAATGGTTGTCGGAGGGGCGTAATCGCCGGGGGCAACCGGTCCATTGGACGCTGGCGCTGTTGGCGGGCGAGATCAAGGCCGCGTGGGGTGTTCGCATCACCGCGATGCCCCTTTGGCGGCATCTGCGCCGGATGGGGTTTCGATTGAAAGTGCCCCGACCGGTTCATGCGGCGGCTGACCCGGCGAAGCAGGCGGCGTTTAAAAAAAATGGCGGAGTTGGCCGCGGAGGCTTTTGATCAACGTAGTCCGCGCATCGTTTTCTTCGATGAGGGCCGTTTTGGCCTGAAAGCGACCGTCGGCCGGTGCTGGGCGCGGCGGGGGATGGTTCCCAAAGTGGTGGTTCGTCCGGGGTATCTCAATTTCTACATCTACAGCGCGGTCGACCCTCGAACCGGAGAAGACTTCACCCTTTTTCTGCCGGCGGTGAACACAGAGATGATGAATCTCTATCTGGAACACTTGGCGGTGGCGTACCCGGAGGAGCCTGTGGTGCTGATTCTGGACCAGGCGGGATGGCATCGCTCAGCGGAGCTTCGGGTACCCCCGGGGATTTATCTGGAGTACCTTCCCGCCTACTCTCCCGAGCTCAATCCGGTGGAGCGACTCTGGCGCTGGCTTCGGCAGCACGTGTGTCGCAACCGGATATTTGGGAGTCTGGAGGAGCTGATGGACGCCCTGACTGTAGAGTTCCAGCGCCTTTCTCGACTGACCCTTGCGTCGTTGTGCGCGTGCAGTTATTTGTATAATGTCAAATAAAATATG
>CAVRZY010000260.1:0-9889 GCA_963725415.1 uncultured Acidobacteriota bacterium
GGAGACGTAACTGGCATAGTCGGTGGTGGGTCCGGCCAGTACCAACTGCAACCGCATCCCGGAAATCGAAATGGGCTTGCCGCTCCTGTCCTTCACTGAGAAGGTCACGGCCGGGCGCTTGCCAGCCACGCCGTCATTGACCGCCAGGATCTCGAAAACCGTGCCGGGCAGGTCCCTCGAGAACCGGGGAATCGTGTGCGCGCCCAGGATGGAGGCGTCGAACTCGAGTTCCCCTTGTGGGATGTGGCAGTTGGCGCATTCCCGGTCGGAAACCACCGGCAGGCCGTTGGCATGGTTCTCGCCGGTAGCGAAGTTCACGTTGTCGTGGCAGGCCCCGCAGGCTGCCCGGTTAGGGTTCAAATATGCATTCGCCTGAGCGGCACCAGTGTTCTGCTCGTGGCAGAAGGTGCAGTTGCGTGTATCGGCCGGAAACGCCACCGTCGAATAGTCCTGTACGGCTTGCCCAAAGCCGATGATCTGGTAGGGTTTCCCCGCTTGCACGCTGGGCAGATCCCTACCCATGTGAATCTTGTGGATCATCACCGGAAAATCCACCGTGTTCCCGGTGTCCGGGTCGGTGCTCTGGGGGGTGTGACACAGGATGCAGAGTTCGACGCTCTTGCGTTCGTCGTGGGCCGAAAGAGGGTCGTGGCACTTGTTGCAGCTCTGCGTCCTGACCACGTCCCGCGTTACGGCGACCTTGGAGCCGTCCGGCACGAAGTTGAACACATCGTCGTCATAATTCGACAGCATGTCCAGGTCGAACTCGTTCAGATCTCTGGCCGCCCACATGCCGATGGTGTGCGTCGAGGTCTTCTCGAAGCCCGCTGGGGCCTTGGTCTTGAAGGTGTAAACGTATTCGCCTTCGCCAACCTTCTCAAATACCCCGCCGGAATCCGAGGAGGCCTGAAGGGCGGTCACTTTGGTGAGGGGACTGGTTTGCGCCCGGGTGGTGTAGGCCACGTACTGGGTCTGGCCTTTGGGCACATAGGCGGTCACGAACCGCAATGAGACAGCGCCCGGAGTGGCGATGCCGTCCTTGTCCAGCGGCAGACCCTTGGGATCGGTCAGCCTGAAGCGCGTCTTGATGGTCCCGTCCGCACCAATCTCGGCTGAGAGGATTTTCAACACCAAGCCCGGCCGAACAAAGTCCACCAGGTTCGGGTCGGCGTGATACGCTTTATCGCCTGCCGTGAAAGCGGGTTTGTCTGAACTGCTCAGTAGTATGGCGGACGCAACTGCGATAACCAGGGCCGCAATGAGGCGCACAGGCACACGAACATGCATTATCGGCCTCCTCCAGAGGGAGCCTCCCCGAGTGTAACCCCTATATTGTAGCAGGACAGGCGCCAAACTTGCCCGACCAGTTGTGGCAGAGGCAAGCTTCACTATCTACGGGCAACGGAGTCGAGCCGCCTCCGGGTCGAGCCCGCCGACTGTTGAATAACACTGGGGCATATCACGGCTCCGCTGGGTGAAAGCTCTCAGACTGGGCTGCATTCAGCAGCACCGCGTGTTGAAAAAGTCAGCGAGTCGCATCTTAGTGCAATCTGACGCGAATCAGCGCGGTCCGTAACGCGCTTTCATGTCGTCCGGAATCACCCAGGTGGGGGAGACCACGAGTACCTTGTCCCCTTCGACCTTCCCCTCGAGCAAGGTCCACGACGGAGTGGGGATCCGGATCTTCTGGCCTTGCAGACCGACGATGTCGATGTTCAGCATACGGTAGCCCTCCACCCAGCCGTTCTCGAGCACGGCCTCCCACTGGATCGCCTTCTTGGTCCTGGGGGAGGTCGTCAGGCGGTCCCACACGAGATACCCGTCATGATCGGTGATCAGGGACGTCACCTCCAGCCCGGATGACCGACGCGGCGGCTCTAGTGTTAGCCGATAGCCATTTCCAACTCCCTCCAACGTCACCCATTCACGGAAGAGTTTAAATTTTCTAGATCTTTCTCCCGGCTGCATTGAGACGTTATGAATGAAGCTTCCGGTAGACCGGCCGAAGGTGATCTCCACTCCATTGACGTCGTGTATCGCGCCCAGATGATCGATCACGCTCACGAGGACAGATGAAGCGGGAAGGAGCGGTTCGTCGCGAAAGCGGACTCCGGCCAGACCCGGGTCCCAGCAGAGGACAATCAGCCTGCGTACAATCGTCCGCAGGGCGTAGTCGCGCCGCAGCTCGAGGGTGAACACGCCATCGCTGTCCGTCACCGCGGCGGGACTGGTGGGCGCCAGCAGGCCCGAACCGGCAACGGCGAAGGACATGAGGATTTCGCCTTCCGGGTTCACCTGGAGCGCCCAGACCTTCTTCCCCACCACGGGACCATACTGCGTGGCGAGCCTCCCGGAGATCTGAAAGCTGTCCCGCGCCGGTGTTTGGGGCCCGCCAGTTGCGCGATGGCCAGGCATGCAACTGCGATTATTTGTCGCAACACGGCTGCGTCGTCTACCAGTACTTTTCAATCACCCCGGCAACCTCTTTGGCAAGACTTAGGATCGACCGTGCGGTGGACTCGCCGCCGCTCCAGACGCTCCCGCCGACTCTTCGCTCCAGGATGACTGCGCCGGTCGCTTTGTCCACGAAGACGCACATCGCCGAGATCTTCCCTTTGCCCGCGCCCAGGCCCACTATCGTTCGCGCCGCCTTGCTGCCTTGCGTGTACTCGATGATCTTTCCGCGCAGGATGAGAATCTTCTCGGCCTCTGCCCTGGTGACTTTCTGATCCTCGGAGTCAAGCACCCGGCGAAAGCGATGAAGACCCGTCACCTGTTGAGCGACTTCCTCGCGAATCGCGGGGATCCAGCTCTCGGGCATCAGTTCTTTTGCCGGGACCTTGAGATTCTCGAAGTTCTCAATTTCCAGAACGTTGAACTGCCGGAACACGGCTTGGGACTTGTCGGCCGCCGCGGCGGCACCGGCCAGGCTCAACAGGAACGTAACTGCCAACGCCCAATGAAACCCTCTCACGGGAGTGTTCTCCTCTGACGTCATCGTGCTGATGTTAATCCAGGATTTCCGTTTTGGCCTCCTGGCCACCAGCGATTATACATCCACCCGCGTCCATTGGAGCCGTTTCTCTCATTTCTTCCATCCCGAGCGACTCCAGCGGCCCAGGAAGGGGTCAACCCTGGCTCCTCCGGGTACGTAAAAACCTGGAAGTGCCTAACTTCAAGCGATTTCCCCGACACCTCTCCGTCCCTCCCTCCTTCGCCCGGTTGGGTTCCCCTTGGCCGCCACACCCTATCCGGCTGGCACCGGCAGAGCCTCAATCCGCCGGACCATGCTGCCAAACAGGCGCCGCCTCAGATGGCTCTCGGCCAGCATCTCGGTCTCGAACGTCTGCAAGCGAGAGGTCAGAGCCGCGCCACGGCCCCAGATCCTCTCCGAACCGATCAGGCGGAGGGTCGGATCCTGGGAGAGACGCTCGGCATCGTTCACATCCTCATAGCCCGCCATGCGGCTGTAGACGGACTGGCGCAACAGGTCAGCCAGTGGAAGCTGTGTATTCTTGCCGCGGCGTGAGTTTGTCAGGTACTGTACGATGAGATCACCCAAGCCCAGGCGCTCATCCAACTCGCGCACCACAATCAGGCCACCGTCGGAGGTGATCCGCGATCCCTGGAAATCGATCTTCAGAGAAGCGTTGAAAGACGGCTGAAACGGCCCGTTTTGTTTCTCACCCATTGGGGATCGTCCTCCGAAGCGTCTTCATTGGCGATCAAACGCGCGTGGATAAAGGCGTCCGACGACCCCGGAAGGCTATCAAGTAAGTGGTCAAAATGGAAATCCAGGCTTAGACGAGAGGAGCTGCGCACCTCGGCTCCCCAATCGCGCAGGCAGCGACCGGACAACTGCGGTCTCGAGCTCGGTTGCTCCGACACTGTGCAGGAAGGCCGGTCGCCGCTCCCTCACGGTCGTGGCTCGAAGTGGCGACGTTGGAGTCAACCGAGTGTCCGTCGTGGCGCAAGCACTCTTGCTTCGAGCGCCGAGAGTCGTCTCGGCGCATGTGTCGAGACGAGTCTCGACACGGCAGCCTGAAGGCCGCGCCACGTCTGTTTTGCGGTTTTCTTCGGGTTCTGTGGGGGTCGCCACTTTCATGTGGCACACCCGCGCTGCGGTGCTGTGTTGCGTTTTCGCGCGCACTCAATCTAACCTAAAAGAAGGGGCGTTTGTGAGTCATGACTTCGACCCAGATCGGGGTTCGCTCCAGTTCTTAATCTGGACAGGGTTGCTTTTTGCCGAGGTGATATGCAAGAGACGGCGGAGAACTCGTTGACGGCCGAGCCGGCAGCGCGAACGGCGGTTAGGAAACCGAAGCGAACCCCCAAGGCTCCTCGCCAGCAGCTCGCGTTGCTGGAACCTGAAAAACGGGCTGCGACTTGCGAGGAGGTGGCTCTGGGGTTTCCCCTGGAGCAAGCCTACGCCGAGGCGCTGCGTTGTCTGGACTGCAAGGACCCCAAGTGCATCGAGGCCTGTCCGCTGCGAATCGATGTCAAGAGCTTCATCGCCCGGATGGTGGAGGGTGATTTTGGCGCGGCCTTTGACAAGATCAATGAGCAGAACCCCTTCCCCGGCATCTGCGGGCGGGTCTGCCAGCACGAGCTGTATTGTGAAAAGCTGTGCCTGCTGGGCAAGAAGCTCGAGCCGGTGGCCATCGGCTCGCTGGAGCGGTTTGCAGCGGATTACCACCGCCAGTCGGGCGAGGTGCGCCTGCCGGCCGTGGCTGGGCCCAACGGGCTTCGCGTGGCCTTGGTGGGCAGCGGCCCGGCCTCTCTGATCGCCGCCTACGACCTGGTTCGGAAAGGATACCGCGTCACCATTTTCGAGGCCTTGCACGAATTGGGGGGCGTGCTGGCCTACGGCATCCCCCCATTTCGGCTGCCTCGCGAGATCATTCGGGAGGAACTGGACCGGCTGCGCGCCCTGGGCGTCGAGTTTCGCACCGATTTCATCGTCGGTCGAACCGCTACGGTTCAGGAGTTGTTCGATGAGGGCTACGACGCGATCTTCTTGGGTACCGGCGCCGGCCTGCCTCACTTGATGGGCATCCCGGGGGAGAACCTCCTGGGGGTCTACACAGCCAACGAATTCCTCACCCGCATCAACCTGATGCGGGCCTACAAGTTTCCCGACAGCGATACACCGGTCCGCGTAGGGTCCCACACCATCGTGGTGGGTGGAGGCAACTCCGCCATGGACGCTGCTCGCTGGGCTAAACGGCTGGGCAGCCAGAGCACCATTCTGTTCCGGCGCGGGCGCGCGGAATTGCGGGCCCGCATCGAGGAGATCGAACACGCCGAGGAAGAAGGCGTGCACTTGGAATTCCTGGCCGCGCCGGTCGGGCTGTTCGGAGACGGGAAGGGACGGGTGCAAGAGATGGAGTGCATCCGCATGCGCCTGGGCGAGCCGGATGACAGCGGCCGTCCGTCCCCCGTCCCCATACCCGGTTCGGAGTATCGTGTTCCCGTTGACACGGTTGTTATGGCCATCGGCCAGAGCCCCAATCCCACGGTGCAGCGCGCCACTCCGCAGTTGATCACCCATCGCGGCAAGATCGTCATCGATGAGGCCGGCCAGACCAGCGTACCCAAGGTTTTTGCGGGCGGCGACGTGGTGCGCGGGGGCGCCACCGTAATTCTCGCCATGCGGGACGGACGGGTGGCGGCGGAGGCCATCGATCGCGCGCTCCAGGCCGAGCGCAAGCTGCCGGCTGCGGTTTCTCCCGGTGACGATGGCCGCCACGCCCTGGTCGAGGCGGACAATCGCATCCTGGCCAAGCGGATCCTGACGGCGGAAAGTCGCCTGGTTCGAAATCGAGGCTCCGCAGATCGCCCGCCACTGGAAGCCCGGACAGTTCGTGATCGTCCGTCCCACGCCCACCAGCGAGCGCATTCCACTCACGCTGGTGGACGGCGATCCTCAGCGCGGTACTATTCATCTTGTCGTTCAGGCCGTCGGAAAGACCTCCCGGCAGACCGTTTCGCTGGAGGCCGGCGACCGGCTGGCTGACCTGCTGGGGCCGCTGGGCCAGCCCGCTACCATCCACAAGATCGGCAACGTCTTGTGCGTGGCTGGCGGGGTGGGTGTGGCCGAGTTGCTCCCGGTCGCCCGCGCCTTCCGCCAGGCCGGCAACCACGTCACCGCGCTGTGCGGCGCACGTTCCAGGAGCCTCATCATTCTGGACGAGGAGCTGCGCTCCGCGGCGGATGAAGTCCTTTGGGCCACCGACGACGGCTCAGGTGAGTTTCACGGCACGGTGGTGGACTTGATGCGCGCTTGGAAGAGCCTCTCACGATGTCGTGCTGGGC
The DNA here is from genome assembly GCA_963725415.1 of uncultured Acidobacteriota bacterium. Taxonomy (GTDB): domain Bacteria; phylum Acidobacteriota; class Terriglobia; order Bryobacterales; family Bryobacteraceae; genus CAVRZY01. The sequence goes on from CAVRZY010000260.1 coordinate 6,316, forward strand.
GCGGCCCACGTGATCGGCCCCATCCCTATGATGCGCGCCGCCGCGGAGGTGACCCGGCAGTGGGGCGTGCCCACCTTTGCCAGCCTCAACCCCATCATGGTGGACGGGACGGGCATGTGCGGCGGATGCCGCGTTACGGTGGGTGGCAAAGTCCGCTTCGCCTGCGTAGACGGGCCGGAGTTCGACGCCCACCTGGTGGATTTCGACGAGCTCACCCGCCGTACCCGGGCTTACCTGGACGAGGAGCGCCTGGCGCTGGAGCAGCACCTCTGCCGCATCGGCCTGGGCCGGTAGGATTTCGCGCAAAGGCGCAAAGGTTCCGCCAAGACCGCAAAGCAGAACACTTTTTTGTCTTGTGGAGAAGCGCCGGAACGTGGATACTAGTCAGTCTGCGGGAGGTGAAAGGTGTTTTGCCCTTCATGCGGTTTCAGGTTGACCCCCGGGCAGGCATTCTGCGCCAAATGTGGCCGCTCGCTGGCCGCGGTGGCGCCCCTAGGACCAGTCGGCCCCACGGCCCCGCCTGGGCCTCAACGAGTGCAACTCGATTTTGCCGGAACCGGCCTGGAGGCCCTGGGTTGGGGATTGCTGATGATTGTGGCCATACCGGTGGTCGTTCCCATGGCGTGGGTTTGGGCAGCCGTCGCGCGCTGGTTCTGTCGCAACACCACCTTCAGCGACGGGACGCAGGCTACCTTTACCGGTCGCGGCGGTGAAATTTGGGGCTGGGCCTTGCTGATGGGCCTGTTGGTCTGGCTCTCGGTGGGCCTCAACCTGGCTTTGCGGGAGGAGGGATTCGGGGCCCAGCTACTGGTCCAGCTCGGCATTTCGGTCATCACCTGTGCCGTCGGCCTCCAGCTCCTGCGGTGGTTCTTCTCCAGCCTTGACCTCACCTGCGGCGCCAAGCCCTACTTCACTGGCGATTATCTCAGTTATCTGGGGTGGACCCTGCTCATCCAGATCTCCGTGTACAGCATCATCGGCTGGGCCTGGTCCTCGACAGCCTTGTACCGCTGGATGTGCCGCCACATCGAGGGTGGCGACTTCCAGGTGCGCTTCGAAGGCTCCGGCGGCGGCCTGCTGTGGCGAGGCTTAGTGCTGGTTCTCACGGCCCTGGTCATCGTGCCCATCCCTTGGATGACGGTCTGGTTGGTGCGCTGGCTCCTGCAAAACGTGGTCATTTACAAAGGCCAGCCTGCCAGATCCTACGCCTGATCCTCAAGAGCGGCAACTGTCTGGCCGCTTTTGCCGAGACAGGCCAGCCAAGCCAATTCTCCCTTGACAGATCCGACCGGCGGAGCATACAATAAGCTTTCTGAGATCTCAGATTATATCGCATAGCAAAGGGGGATGAACCCGTGTCGGACTATCGCCACCCAAAATCCGCCAAGCGGCTGTTCGGGTCGCTTTTGCTGCCTGGTCTTTTGCAGAGCGCCAGCGTGTCCAAGTGCGCCGTTGGTACTGCAATCTGGATCGCGCTCGCCGCAGTCCTGTTCTGGGCCCCTGCCAGCGCCCAAGTGCTATACGGCTCAGTGGTTGGCACAGTAACCGATCCGAGCGGGGCTTCCGTGCAGGGCGCCAGCGTCACGCTGACCAGTAACGTGACGGGAGAACAGTGGCAGGCCACCACCAACGAAGCGGGATACTACAACTTCCCGGTACTCTCCAGCGGATCGTATAACCTCACAGTTGAATTTTCGGGCTTCTCCCGATACGTCCGGCAAGATCTGCCGGTCCTCATCAATCAGCTTCTGCGCGTGGACGTGCCCCTCAAAGTGGGCGCAGTGAGCGAGCAGGTGGTTGTACGCGCGGCGGCTCCGATCCTTCAAAGCGACCGCGCCGATGTCCATACCGACTTGCGCCCTGCGGAACTGGCTAACCTGCCCCTTCCTCCTGGGCGTAATTTCCAGCAACTGGTAATAACCGTTCCGGGCTTCACGCCGCCTGGACAGGCTAACAGCGTTGCCGCCAACCCGTCGCGCGCGGTATATTTCAACGTCAACGGAGGCAGCCGATATGGAAACACTATCCGCATCGACGGAGCTGCGATCAACAATGTGTGGCAGTCTTACCTCATGATTTACGTCCCCTCGATCGAAGCCATCGATACGGTCAACGTCGTTACCAACGCCTACGACGCCGAGCAGGGCCTGGCAGGGGCCGCAGCGATTAACGTGATCATGAAGAGCGGCACCAACGATCTGCACGGCTCAGCGTTCGAATTCAACAACAACAACGGCACCAAGGCGAAACCGTATTTTCTGCCGGCTGGACAAGGCAAGCCGAAGTACATTCTGAACGAGTTCGGCGCCACGATTGGAGGACCGATCGTGCGCAATAAGCTATTCTATTTCGTCAGTTACGAAAGTACGTTGCATCGTGAAACCGGCGCGACATTTACTACGGTTCCCACGGCGGCTATTCGCGCCGGCGACGAGTCTGCGTCTCCTGGGCTGATTTACGATCCATCAACAGGCAATCCAGACGGCAGCGGCCGGCTCCCGTTCCCCGGCAAGATAATTGACGCTTCGCGGCATAGCTCAATCGTAAAAAAGCTGATAGAGCTCACGCCCTTGCCGAATATTCCCGGGCAGCTCACCAACAACTTCTACGCGGTGGGGGCCTACAAGTTTAACCGTCATACCTTCGATACAAAAATCAACTACAGTTCGAGCAGCAAATTGACGGTGTACGGCCGTGTTGGGCTTCTCAAGGTGGCCTCGGACAATCCACCCACTTTTGGCCGGCTCGGCGGCGCCGGGGTGCAGGCTAGCTCCGGTACCACCAACAAAGTGACCGGCAAAACATATACCAGCAGTGTCGGGGCGACCTACGTTGCCACTCCCAATTTCCTTATTGACGGTAACTTCGGTTTTGCCGTGCTCGACACAATAGGGGAACCGATCGGATTGAATGAGAAGCTCGGATCGGATTACCTGGGTATACCTGGGACCAATGGCCCCGGAGTGAATGGGGGTGGTTGGCCGAACTTCTCGATTACGAACTATACGGCTATTGGCCTGCCTTGGTCGAATTGGCCTCTTATTTATTACGACCCGTCCTTGAAGCATTCCATGAATGCGAATTGGACGCGCGGCACGCACAACGTGCGGTTCGGGTACGAGATGGCCACCCGGTATTTGAATCACTGGGAAGGCAGCGAGTCGGGGGCATTCAGCTTTGACGGAAGCGTGACAGCCATCAAGGGCGGGGCGTCGCCTAATCAGTTCAACAGCTACGGATCCTTCCTGCTTGGGTTGCCCTCCAGCGTTTCGCGTACTCACGTACCGGAGCAGATGTCGGCACACGACTCGCTTGGCGGCCTCTACGTGCGGGATCAATGGCAGGTCAGCCGCCGCTTGACTTTTTCCTACGGGTTGCGGTGGGAATACTATTCCACGCCCGCGCGGCGGACGCGCGGAATGGAACGGTACGACGTAAGGACAGATAAGATGCTCATCTGCGGAGTGGGTGCCGTGCCCAGCGATTGCGGCATGAAGGTCAGCAAGCGATTATTCGCGCCGCGCTCCGGAATCACTTACCGGGTCACCGATAGCTTTGTGGTCCGCGCTGGTTA
>CAVRZY010000261.1:0-34871 GCA_963725415.1 uncultured Acidobacteriota bacterium
GCCATTACCAAGGTTAGGGTAACGTAAAGTTGGCCATCAGATTCGTAACTATGCGAAAGCGAAAGAGATCAACGCCGCATACTCGACCTTAATTCAGCAACCGGTTTTTTACAACGAAATCAGACTTACCCAGCAACCGAAGATTTGACGTTACCTGGCGTAAGGTAACGGTACGTTTGCGTCAGTTGGATTAGGCTGTTACTTTTAGTCGGCTAAGTCCCTTCCTACAATGGTGTTAAATGCAGTTGCGTCAAATTCCTATCGCTGATCTGTATGTCATTTGGGATCGTGTTCAAGGGACCTGAGGGAATTGTGCTGGCCCCAGATAGTAGGGTCACACTTACCAGCAGATGAAGAGTCCTACGGAGGAAGGTCAAAGTATGCTACTCCCTGCAACCTACGATAACGCCACGAAACTACTCAGCGTCAGAGGGCAACAGTACGTGGGTGCAGTAACGTATGGTCTAGGCGCACTTGGTCCGCCCGACTTTAGGACAGCGCATAGTTTGATACCTGAGTTCGAGCATGAAATTGAGGGAGCCAAAAGACTCTCAGTGCAAGAGTTCGCAGAGAAGTTAAGCGATTTCTTTTCTCGCCAATGGAAATTACGTATGCCGTTGACTCCAAAGGACCTGATATGATATTCATCGTTGGTGGATACGATGAGGGCGCTCCGTATGGGCGTGTTTTCATCTTTCAAATACCAAGTCTTCCAAAACCCGAGGAAAGGAGCGTCGACTATTTTGCGCAACTTGGGGAGGACAGAAGGAGATTGCGGACAGACTCATCTTGGGATTTGATGAGTCACTTCCTATTGCCATGAAAGATTCTCTCAAACTGACAAAGGAGCAAGCCAATCTGTTGGCTGAAAAGTTGAGGAACCAACTGATGTTACCCATACCCTATCCATTCCTTTCTCTTCAAGACTGCGTGAATTTGGCGATTTTCCTCGTAAGGACGACTATCACTCTTCAGAGTTGGATGGTAGGAGTACGTGGTGTAGGTGGCGCAATTGATGTCGCAACGATCACAAGGAACGAAGGGTTTAAACCGATACAACAAAAGATCATTGTGGGAGAAAGACTTGCCTAAAATCTCGGCAACAGACTTCAGTTCAGTATCCTCTCCAACAACTGTAAGCACGACAGATTGGCTCGAAGCAACTAAGGGGATGAAGATTATGGCTTACATCGAGTGGCAACCAACGCAATCTATAGGACCTGAGCTTCCACTTGGCGTTCGCTAGGTATTGTTCACTGCCCTTTTGGTTCTTGTTGCGTTCTGAATTAAGGTTAGCCATTTGTTCTCTCCTTCAACCTTGATTCCCGCAGCTTCGCTGGGAGTTTTACCGTTCAATGCTTCATGTGGTCGAACGTAGTTATGGTAGATTTGCATGCCAGTTAGGATTGGTGTGTCTGCTTTCTCTAGAGGTTCGCATAACTCGTTCTCTGTCTCTGAGTTCTCCGTTCATGCGTTCCATTTTGTTGTTGTGAACTTTTCCAGCCATGCGGATTTCTCGGATGTGTTCTGTTCTTGTTTCGAGGCTTTCGTGTAGAACTCTTTCATGTATGCTTCGTGGAAGTTTGGTGCGCCGTCAGTTATCAGGGTCTTAGGATTCTTCTCAGCAACTTGCTTGCCAAGCTGGAATAGTGGTCTTAGGTCGGCTGTGAATTTCGTGTCGGCAACTTCTTGGGCAATCCAGAACCGTGTTTGATCGTCCATCAAAGCGTAGAGATATTTCATATTGCCTTTGACTTTCAGGAATAGTTCGTCGGCTCTCCAAGTGTCCGAGACTTGTGGCGTTATTTTGTCTAGGTACTTCTCCATTAGTTCGGTGTACTTTTAATCCAGTAGAAACGGTCTTGTGGCTGACTTGAACGCCGAGCAAGCGCAAGCGATCTTGCCGTGTTTCGTAGGCTCTCTCCGCTGAAAGTAGAGTTGCATGGCCGTTGTTATTCCCTGTGGGCTGTGTTTCATTCGTTCAAAGCCGAAGTTCACGGTGAACCATTTTCCGCAAGCCTTGCAGTAGAACTTCTGAATGTCACCGTATTTGTTGTGGCGTAAGCCGTCTTTCTTGATGTTCTCGGATTTGCAGAAGATACAGCCGTGTATGTCAGTTATGGGTTCGATTACTCTTGCTTGGACATGCTCTCTGACTTCTGACTTAGCTCTACTGCCCATATGTGCTTGCACCGAATAATCTGATGAAGCTCACTTGCTCTATAGTGAAAGTCTAAGCAGTTGCAAATCCAAGAGCCATTCTCTCTTCGGATAACATCATACGTTATTTCGGGATTGTGAGAGCAACCTTGTAGAATCGTTCATCTAACCGTTGAATTTGGTTAGGCTTCTCAGCAATCATTCGGCCCTTTTCTTCACGGGAGAGAATTGCTTGCATCTCAGTCACTACGACAATATAGTAGCATAAGGTAAATATAAGCCTTACGACAATATTGTCGTATGTGGGAGAATGGTCAGAAAAGAGATACTCGGAACTTCCGAACGGCAAATACTCGAAGCCTACCTTAAAGGAGAACGACTGAAAAACTATACAGTCCTATTGCATCGCATACGGAAGATTGGACTGAAAGCGATAATTGAAGGATGCGAACGAGACATAGCTCTCCTGAGAAAGCTAATGCAGAGAGAAGCACTACGTAACAAAACTGAGTGATATGCCGCTATTCTACCGGAAGAAGTGGCTCTACGCAGGACTAATTGTAATCGTAATAGCAACCATAATTCTGCCTTGGCAACCATTGCTCCTATTCATCGCGTATTCAACTCCTGAGCCTGTCTCGTTAAGTGGTGAAGTCAACTTTGGCACCTATACGGGACCAAAGTCAGAGTCCATTAGTTGTTCCATATTGCTGACGGCTAAGGGTCCAATCGGAGCATTCAATCCAGTCACCGCCAAAGTAGATGTGATTATGAATAATGCCATCTCCGTATTTGAAAACCAATTGAACTTCAGCGTGATTCGTGTAATCTTGTGGGACTCTCTAGCCTTTCCGTATAATAGCACCACCTACCCTTACAGCGCTGGAATTATTGATCTTCACCCTACTGCTTCACAGAATCAATGGAGCAACTCAAAGCTCGTCGTTTACCTCAGATCGGGACAGTTTGATGTAACAGTCGAATTTCAAAGTGCAAATTACGTCGTAGGAAGGATTGACTTTCCCAAGGCGATTACAATAGAATCTAGCGAAGCCACTTTTTCTTACATTACATCGCTTGTATTCGTTTCACTGGAGCTTGTTATAGCTGGTCTAATGCTCTTGGATTTCAGCACACACGCAAGAAGCAATGCAGAGAAGAAGTATTCCGAGACTGAGCCATGAATAGTTCTCCATTACGTAGGCCATGAGAGAAATGGTGCTAGGCACGAAACGCGCGACTAAAGTTAGCGCATAACCAATCGGCAGCATCATTATCGTGCATAGCACGAAGTCCTGCCAGAGTCCACCAAACCAAACAGCGAATTTTCGCAGCTTCCTCTTAGCTGACGAAAAGTAACAGCCATCTGCGACTGACGAGAAGGTACCGTTACCTGGCGTAAGGTAACGTCACGTCTGCGTTTGGTAAGCCGATTTGTTGGTGTTGTAACAAACCGTTTGGTGTGGTGCGGTTTGCTATCCTAGCCTACTGGAAATGAAATCGCCAGAACTTGGTCGTACAATGCTAAGAAAGTCACAAACACGAGAATGGATAAGACGAGGGTAATCGTTTCTGCACGGTCAAGATTTCTGAATCCATGAAGTTTCAGAATATTCAATTCACATACCATGAACGATATGAATCCGAAAATCAGTAATATTATTCCCTGATACAGATTTGTGCCTAGAAGAGTCGCCGAGGTCGTTATCATAGAATAGCTAAGACCATTCAGCAGACCGACAAAACTCAGCCCCGAATGCCTTGCTTGTCATCTGCCGTAATGTTAAATCGCGGAGGTAAATTCCTGAGAACATTATAGAATGTTTCATCCAGCCTCCAGAAATAGACCCCGACTTCGATTACGGCAGGAAAAATGCGAATTAATAGAATCACGAAAAATGGTGCATATTGGATTATATTGGGCAAGATAGACCCACATGGTTAAGTACGGTGTTTACTCTTACCCGCTATCCATAGCGTCAAGAACCCAAAAACCAAGTTGATTATGAATAGGTATGAGAGACCTGATGCCAAAAGACCGCTTATAATGCCGCTCGCTCCGAGAAGTAGGTTAAAAATGCCCACAATTTCCAGAGCTTTCAACTACAGATGCCTACTTTAATACGCAAAGGTAGACGTAGGAAGGATGCCCTTTTGCAAAGAACCTGTTACACAAATGCTAAATTCATCATCTTCATCATCTTCACTTACATTACAATGCAGCAGCGGTGGGGTATATCCCTCTCGCAACGGAGAAATCCGTTGACCGCTGTTCAAAGAACTTCCTCTGATTTTAGCTGAATTGATTCCGCTATTTTTTCTAAATCAATAAAATCGTCTCCACACGTTTTCATATCTGCACCTGTTGCAGAAGCAAATGCGGCTATCTCGACGCGTTTTCCAAGCCGCTTGACTTCTTCGATAGCGCCTAGCAGGTCATTATCTCCGCTGACAACCATTGCAATTTCAAATGCGTTCCTGTAGGCCATGCTTAACAGGTCCGTAACAAGAGCAACATCCACTCCCTTTTCTACGTAGGTATCCCCACGCCTTTTCAATGGTTTGTTAACAATCGTAAATCTGAGGGTTTTCAGTTTCTTGATGAACTTTTCTTGCTGAGGTCTTGGTGGTACGCTTAGAGAACAGTAATAGTATGGTCGAACTAGACGACGATCCCTGACAAGTGCCTCAACTAACTTATCATAGTCCACTCTATACCCTGGCTTGTATCTCTCTAAACTGTGGAAGATGTTCGAACCGTCGATGAAGATCATAATCGATTGCGCCATTTTTCTAAACCACTGAATAACTAGGTCGGTGATGCGTATAAAAGAACGTGGTTGGCAAAATCATTGTATTTTCGTCCTGCTTGCGTTTTGAATAATCGTAATCCATTTGTTCTTTCCTTTGACCTCTATTCCAGCCGCTTGTGCGGGGGTTTGGTTGTCTAGTGCTTTATGTGGTTTGATGTAGTTATGGTAGATTTGGTATCCCGCTAGTATGGGGCTGTCCTTTGCGTTCTAATCCCCGCATAACTTTCTCCCTATCCCGTACTTCGCCGTTGAACCGTTCCATGCGGTTATTGTTGCGATCTCCCGCTAGGCGTATGTGGCGTATGTGTTCGGTTCGGTTCTCAAGCTTTGAAGTGTAGAACTCTTTCAAGTATGCTTCGTGGAAGTTTGCCGCACCATCGGTTATGAACGACTTCGGTTGTTTGCCCGCAATTTGCTTCGCTAGTTGGAGAAGCGGCCTTACATCAGCCGTGTATTTGGTGTCGGCTACTTCTTGGGCTATCCAGAATCGGGTTTGGTCGTCCATTAGGGCGTACATGTATCTGAGGTTGCCTTTGATTTTCAGGAACATCTCATCGGCACGCCAAGTGTCCGAAACTTGCGGCGTGATTTTGTCTAGGTACTTGTTCATCAGTTCTGTGTATTTTGCTATCCAACTGTAGATTGTTTGGTGGCTAACCTGAGAACCGATTAGGCGTAGCGATCTAGCGGTGTTCCGTAGGCTTTCGCCTGAAAAGTAGAGTTGCATAGCCGTTGTAATCGCTTGTGGGTTGTGCTTCATTTTCTCGAAACCTAGATTCACAGTGAAGAACTTTGCCACATGATTTGCAAGAGAATTTCTGTATGTCACCATACTTGTTGTGGCGTAAACCCCACTTAATGATGACCTCGGATTTACAGTAGATGCAAGCGTCAAATGTAACAGGTTCGATCACTCTAGCATGAACGGCTTCTCTTACGGTTAGGCTGATTTGGACAGCCCAAATATGTTTGCAGATTACTTTGCGGTGTTGGAAGTCTGGGCATGCGCAAAGCCATCCACCTACCTTACGCTTGACTACATCATACATGCCGTTACCGCTTTGAGAAGTTGACTTTGTAGAACCGTTCATCTAACCTTTGAATTTGGTTAGGCTTCTCAGCAATTATTCGTCCTCTTTCTTCACGGGAAAGAACTTGTGCCATGTGCGTATCGCCGTCTATCCATATAGCCATACTATGCTATAAGGCTTACCCTATAGACGGGGATATGGTTATATGGTTGGAAGAGATAGTCTAGCATAATGGTGATTGAAAATGGTCGATACGGTTCAGGAAACTAAGACAGTGAAAACCACGATAAACCTGCCTGCGAGACTTGGAAAAAATTCAGCATCAAAACCCTTCGAGCAAATATGGTGGACGAAAGAAGACGGACATTTTCGAAGCATTGGCAGACGCATTCGTAAACTCGCCGAAGAAGACGATTGAAGAGGCACTCGAAGATTGGATGAAGAAACAGGAAGGGAAGAAGTAGTCGCACTTACTGCAGTCCTGAGCGAACTTAGTGTTACGACCAAGATACGAGAGCAAGAGCGAAGAAAGGCAGTTCTTGAGTTAGCGAGGCTCATTGTGGACTCGCCACGAGAGATCACACGGATTACGAAGTCATTCCAGAGATATTGAACCAAAAGGTTTGCAGAAATCTGTCCATCTCAAGCCTATCTTAATGAAGCAACTGCCGCTAATTGGAGAATTATACAAGTTCGGTCGTGACATGAAAATTCGACTAGCACAATTGCAGGGTAAGAAGATACCTAAAACAGATTGGCTCATGGGAGAGATGCTGAACGCAATTACCACTCGAAGATAAGGGGATTCAAGCCCTCTTGTTTACCTTCCTTTGGTGCTTCCCTATGATTCATGGATTAAGGATGATGATGACAAGAAATTGCGCATAATTGCTCGTCAAGAGACAAGAGAACAGATGATTAAACTACGCAAGGCTATCGAGCGAAGAATGCGAAGAAGAATGACAAAGCGCGGCATCGCTTCATCAAAGGAAAATTAGGCGATTGAGATGGATGATAGCACCACTTACCAAATAGTTTCAACACAGATACGCGGCGATAATGTGGCTTTACCGATACATCGACCAACACAACCTAACTTTCGAGGAACAAGACCGGCGTGGATATTCTAAACTTCCACATAAACCGAATAGATGCTTTGTTAGCTGAAACCGAATACCCAATTGCGAACGACCTTTATCAAACCAATTGTTACAGAACTTAAAACGAAAGAGACCAAACGGAGAAGCGACGTTACCTGGCGTAACAATATTTATATCGAAGTGTTACCAAGGGTAACAAATATTGCGTATGCGAGGTGAAATTGAAAATGTCATCTGATGACGAGTTCTTGCCCCGGATGGTTTAGGTCACGTCGAGGGCGTGGTTCGCCGTTCGGTTGGATGGATAGGTGGTTCAGCGATATCGACCAAATATCGAACGGATAGGCGGACGTGGCTAAGGGTATGCCGAAAGAATCCTGCACCCATGGCGCGTTGCTCGCCGTGGCGCGGCGGACGAGTTCGGCGTAGGCCGCCTGGTAGGTTCCTTCATGGAGCGTGGCGCGGGCTAGATCGGCGTTGGACTCGCCGAGGAAACATCGGCCTTTGCCGGCGATTGCTGCAGGTCCGCAGCCGCCGCGCTGCCGTTCGGCGTCGCGCTGCCAAACGCTGCGGCGAGCGCGACCAGCACCAGCCCCAAGCCCTGCTGCCTCAAGAGGGTCCGTCCATCTTCCCGCCCTCCGGTACCTGGCCGGACGGTCACAACTTCTGACGGACCTTCATTTTACCATGAATCGGCACGGATGCCATTTTTCAGCGCCCCGTCAGACGCCCGATGGGAGACGCAGATTCCCGGTCAATAGCGGACAACGCGGACACCGCTTCTTCGGAGACCGCGTATGTACTGCGGAACGGCAACTATGAGTTCACAACCATGACTTATGGATTGAGCGACAGAGGCAGTTGCCGGTTGACAGTTGTCGGCCGTCGGAAGCGGTCTGTCTTCTCAAGCCGTTCTCCGCGGCCTCGGCGACCTCGGCGGTTAGACGGGCCTTTCTGCGAAACGAATCGAGCGACGCGCAACCCGTGTGGCATACGACACATATGCCGCGGACGATTCCAGATTCCGCATTCCGCCTTCCGCATTCCCTATGGCTACCTCTGTGCGTCATACCAACGCGCGCTGTTCTCCTCCCCTCCGAACCCTCACATCCGGCGACCCATTAGCGCGCCCGCCTCATCCTCCCCCCCCCCCCTCCCCGCGCGCCCATGGCATGCAGTCCGTCCACCAGTTCCTGCTCGAAGGGCCAGACGAACTCTTCGTAGATTCTGGGGCCGACCAGCGAGGCGGCGGCGTCGCCGATGCCGATCAGGTCCGCGCCGGCTTCCAGTTGCGCCTTAGCAAAGCTCAGTTCCATCCGCACGTTGAACTCGAACAGATCGCGGACAAAAGTGGGATCATCGATGAAATCCAGCATGAGAGTGTTGATGCCGCGCAGGTCCGCGCCCAGTGCGCAGGGGCCTTCCACCCAGCCTTCGACCAGTTTCTCGCTGCCGATGCGTTCCTTCAGCAGGGCGACGCCGTTGACGCGGTCGTGCATCCGCCCGCCGCCCAGGGGATCCGGCAGTTGGAGGCGGGCCAGCCTGGTCTTGTCAGCCAGCAGGGCCTGGCTTTCGACGATGGCCGGGGGCTGATCCTCGAACCACTCGATGGCAGCCCCCAGGTCAGCCGCTTCGCGGGCGGGATCGGAAATCGTGGATACGTAGTCGAGACCGAATCTCCCGGCCGTGTAGATCTGGGCTTCCGCCAGCACGCGATAATCCGTCGCGTAGGCTCGGTACTTCGCGCCGATTCGATCGGCGGCGAACATCATAGTGATCGGCATCAGGGGAAGATGGTCCACTTGGCGGCCTTCCAGCAGGGCCAGGATGCGTTCACGACTGTTCATGGCGACGCTTGCTCCGCTCGAATAATGTCGTCGTCATAGGTGGTCACCACTCGCCACCCGGGAGGCACCACCAGAAAATCCCCGTCGTCCCATTCTCCATCCACCAGCCGCCGGATCAGAGACATGTCGCCCAGCACCTTTTCGAATTTCCAGCCGCGCTCGGCGGCCTGCTGGCGGGCGCGGCGCTCGAAGCGGTCGTCCGGCTCGATTCCCATCTCGATGAAAGTGAATTGCCCATAGTTTCGGGTGTAGTCGCCGAGTTGTTCGTGGAGAAACTTCGCATTGTCCTCGCCGTACTTGACAACCAGCTCTTCGTAGCTCTGGCCAAGGCCGACTTTGTTGCGGATGGCGTGCTGGCTCAGTTGGCCAAGGTCCTCCCCGCGCTCGATCCAGCCCGTGGTCTTGAAATAAACGCCGGGGTGGCTGTGGAAGTAGTCGAGGTAGCGCTCCTTGCTGCCCAGGAACAGGGTGATGCAGTCGTGGGCGCGGGGGACGACGAAGGGCCTGGAGCCCGCGGTCAGGCCGGCCAGGCCGGTGCCACAGAGGGCGTAGCCGAGCAGCACGGCTTCGTAGGTGGATTCCTCCACGCGGTCCAGAGCGGCCTGCAAGCGCTCGAGCATGGGCGCCGTGCCGATGTCGTGGAGGCCCTTGGGAAGGAACTCGATATCGACTTGGTTGGGCGAGCGAGCCACCGCGGCGCACATCTCGCGGTAGAAGATCTCGCAACTGATCAGCTTCAGGCGCACGAACCGCCTATTCTAAACCAGGCGTGCGGAGTCTGCTTGCTCGAACGCGAACCAGTGGCGGGTGCGGTTGCAGGCCGCGCAGACCGATAGCATCACGGGGACCTCGACCAGAACGCCGACCACGGTGGCCAAAGCAGCTCCGGAACCGGGACCGAACAGTGCGATGGCGGTGGCCACAGCCAGCTCGAAGAAGTTGCTGGCGCCGATCAGGGCTCCCGGAGCGGCGACCGAGTGTTCGACCCGGAACAGGCGCATCAGCCCGTAAGCCAGCGAAGAGTTCATGTAGACCTGAAGCAGAATAGGAATCGCGATCAGGACCACGTGGAAAAACTTGCCGGTGATGTTGTCGGCTTGAAAAGCGAAAATCAGGACCAAGGTGGCCAGCAATGCCACGATCGTCACCGGCGCAAACCTGGGCAGAAGCGTCTCTTCGAACCAGTCTTTTCCGTGGCGGCGGATCAGCCAGGCTCGCAGGATGCTGCCGACCGACAGTGGGATCACGATGAAGAAGATCACCGAGTAGAGCAGCACCAGGAACGGCACGGAGAGCGAGGAAGCGCCGCTGACCAGAAAACGCACAATGGGGGCGAACAGAAACAGCATGATCAAGTCATTGACGGACACCTGGACCAGCGTGTAAGCGGGGTCGCCATCGGTGAGATAGCTCCAGACAAAGACCATGGCCGTGCAGGGCGCCGCCGCCAGGATGATGGCGCCGGCAATGTATTGGTCAGCCTGGGCCGGCGCGATCCAGGCCGCGAAGACGTGGCGGAAGAACACCCAGGCGATCAGGGCCATCGAAAACGGCTTGACGAGCCAGTTGACGAACAAGGTCACCAGCAGCCCGCGCGGGCGCCTGCCGACGTTGCGGATCGAGGTGAAGTCCACCTTCATCATCATCGGGGTGATCATGAGCCAGATCAGGACGGCGATGGGAGCATTGACCTGGCTGTTCTGTCCGAACTCGAGTCTGCGAAGAGCGTCCACCAGGCCGGGGACCCACTTGCCGACAGCCAGGCCGGCGAGCATGCAGAGGCCGACCCAAAGCGTCAGGTAGCGCTCGAAGACGTTGAGGCGCTTGAGCCGAAGCGGAGCGTGAGAAAGGTCGTTCTTTACTTGCATCTGTCAAAGCGCCTTGCGGCGCGGCTATGCCGGTTTGCGGGCGCGGACGAAGGCGCTCATGAATCTTCCGTCGATTTGGGGGGCGATGGCGGCGGGGTCGATGCCGGCGCAGGCCAAGAATTGGCGGGCGTCTTCGGCGCGGTAGATGCGGGTGGCTCAAGCTCAATCTCCTGGAAGCCCGCGGCAGCCAGCTTGGAGCGGTACTCGGATTCTTCCAGCGCGCCGGCCACGCAACCAATCCAGAGCTCGACGTTGCGGCGGATCTCGGTCGGAACCTCGCCACGCACCACCACGTCGGAGACGGCGAAGCGCCCACCGGGGCGAAGCACGCGGAAGGCCTCTCGCAGAACGCGGTCCTTGTCGGCGGAGAGGTTGATGACGCAGTTCGAGATGATGACATCCACGGAATTGTCGGGAAGCGGGATGTTCTCGATCTCGCCTTTGAGGAACTCGACGTTGCGGACGCCGGCCTTGCGCTGGTTCTCGAGCGCCAGAGCGAGCATCTCGTCGGTCATGTCGAGCCCGTAGGCCTTGCCGGTGGGACCGACGCGGCGCGCCGACAGCAGCACGTCGATGCCGCCGCCGGAACCCAGATCCAGCACCGTCTCGCCCGGGTTGAGCTGAGCCAGCGCGGTGGGATTGCCGCAGCCCAGGGAGGCCTGGAGCGCCTCCTCCGGTATTTCCGCCACCTGGCCGGATTGGTAGAGGTCTGCGGTGACTGGGTCGCGTTCGCCTGTCAAGGGCGAGGCGCAG
Organism: uncultured Acidobacteriota bacterium; assembly: GCA_963725415.1. Taxonomy (GTDB): domain Bacteria; phylum Acidobacteriota; class Terriglobia; order Bryobacterales; family Bryobacteraceae; genus CAVRZY01. The sequence goes on from CAVRZY010000261.1 coordinate 11,573, forward strand.
CAGGAGCCGCCTCCGCTGATCACGCGCAGGGCGGCCTGCCCGTATTTCTCTTTCACAACCTGCTTGATATCTTGCTCGCTCATTTCTGTCTCCTAGGACGCAGATCCAGAGTGATGCTATCCGGCGGAATGGCCCTGGTCCGGGAGCAGCACTCGGCATAAAGAAAGGCCACCAACTCCCTCAAGGTTTCGGTGTTGGCGGTGTACCAGAGGAACTGGCGGTCGCGCCGCACGGCCACCAGGGCTTGATTCTTCAACTTCTCGAGGTGATGGGAGAGCGTGGAGGCGGGGATGTCGAGTTCGGCCTGGATATCGCCAACCACCAGGCCCTGGGGGTGGGCGGAGAGCAGCAGGCGCAGGATCCGGAGGCGGGCCTGGTTGGCCATGGCGGAGAACATGTCGGCATAGCGGGCGACGCTGAGCTCCGGGGCGCGTGCTTTCATACTTCTACAATAATGGAAATGGTGACAGAATGCAAGTGGGCCTGCGGGCCGCCAGCTACCGAAGCTTCCACCGGTCACCCGAAAACTCGGCACTTTCCTCATTCCAGGCGCCGAACTTGGCGGCCATCTGGCCGCCCTCCACCAGGAGGGCGGCGCCGGTGATGTAGGAGGCCAGGAAGGCGATAGCGTGGGCTACTTCTTCGGGCTCGCCGCCGCGGCCCAGCGCGATGTGGCGGAAGTAGGGCTTGATGATTTCCGCGTTTGAGAACCAATGCTGGGTCAGGCGGGTGCGGATCAAACCTGGGCAGACGGCATTAACGCGAATCCCATAGGGCCCGAGTTCATTGGCGACGGTGTGGAGGATTCCGAGCAGGCCGGCTTTGCTGGCGTTGTAGGCCGCAAAGCCCGCCTCGCCGTCGCGTGAACTCGGCTGCCTCGCTCGTACCCGCGTTGGCGACGACGATGTCCGGCGGGCCGCTTTGGGAAGAAGCGGCCCTCAGCGAAGCCGGCTCGGTTACATCCACGGGACAGGCGTTTGCCCCGAGTGAGGCGGCCACCTCAGCGGGCCGTTCATTTTCGAGATCAAAGATCCAGACCAGGGCGCCGCTCTGGGTCAGGACGCGGGCCGTCGCCAGCCCAATTCCGTTCGCTCCGCCGGTGACTACTGCAATCTTTCCAGTGAAATCCAGCCGCATAGCAGAATTCTATCCTGGTGGCCGGAGAGTGGAAGAACAGAATCTGGAGCGCAACCATCGACCGTCTGGAGATTCACGGCATAGGGTCGCTGGAGCTCTGAGGGACAGGCGCCCCTTTGGGCAGCGCGTAATAGCCCGTGCGTGTTCGCACCACTAGCCGCCGAGGGTCTTCCACTGTCACGCGAATCGCGCGGTAACTGCCGTCAAGAACCTCATTGGAGGGCGTGTAGGCAAGCGTGTACTGGTTGCGAATGTGGTGGGCGATTTCGCGGGCCACCTGGTCCACTTCGGAGACATCGCTCAGATAGTAAGCCTGCCCGCCGGTGGCCTTGGCGAGCGCGTCCAGATCGCGCCGCGCGCGGGTGGTTTCCTCGCGGCCTGCCTGGCCTAACAGGCCGACCGCGTAGACCAGCACGCCACTCTGTTGCGCTGTCCGGACCAGATAGGTGAGACTGACAGAACTGCTGTTGTCCTCGCCGTCAGTGACCACCAGCAGGACCTTCTTGTCTTCCTTGGCCCGGCGCCTGAGGTGCTCGATGGAGAGGCGCACCGCATCGCGCATGGCGGTGAGGCCCTGCGCATCGATTCGGCTCAGACCTTCCTCGAGCTTCTGGATGTCGCTGGTGAAATCCGTGTCCAGGTAAGACCGCTCGTTGAAGTTGATGATGAAGACCTCGTCTTCGGGGTGGGAGGCTTTCACCAGGGCCAGGGCGGCGGACTTGACTTTGTCGCGCTTCTCGAGCATGCTGGCGCTGCCGTCGATCACCAGCCCCAGCGACACCGGAATATCCTCGCGGCGGAAGACCTTCAAGCGTTGCGCGACGCCGTTCTCGAACACCCGGAAGGACGCCTGGGGTAAGTCGGTGACCAGATGGCCGTCTTCACCCAGCACCGTGGTGTGAAGGACCACCAGGTGGGCGTCGCTGCGGAAGACAGTCTGGGCCTGCGTGAGCGGCGGCAGGCAGGCCAGGACGCAGACCACGACTGCCAGCGCCTGCGCGTGTCGGAGCTCGGGCATTGGATCTATGGTAGCGGATTCAGGAACGTGGGCCGGCGCAGGTCGAGACCGCGTCATCCTAGATGGCAACTTCATGGCAATCTAGTGGTATCAGGACTACCATTGATGCTGCCGGGAGACTGGTAATTCCCAAGGCGATTCGGGAATCGGCAGGATTGAGGCCCAGGCAGGAGGTCAATGTCGAGTATCGAGACGGCAAGGTGGAGATCGAGCCGGCCCAGCAAGTGGTGAAACTGGTGCGCAGGGGATCGCGATGGGTCCTGGTCGCCCCTTCTGGGACCCCGCCTCTGACAACGGACATCGTTCGCCAGACAATTGAAGAAATCCGCGAGGAACGCACTCGAAAAGCCCTCTTCGGGGGGCGCTAGATCTGGGCCCGCGCGGGCGCCTCGGTGCTGCTGACCTGGAACGTCAAAGACTTTCTGCTGCTGGCGCCGCCTGGATTGGAAGTGAGGGAGCCTTAGCGGGCTGTCGAGTGCGATCTGCGTCTTCAATCACAGCCCCACCAATGGTCTCAAGGATTCGATCTCTCTCATGTCGGTGACCATGATGTTGAGAAACAGACCGCGTGGCTCCAGGGAATCGATCAGCAGCCACATCTGTTCGGCGCTGAAGGAACCCCGAATCAACAGCGGTTTCTTGGCGTTCTGGATGCGTTGGAAATAGAGCATCATTTCATCCACCGGCGGGCCGGCGGCGTCGTTGTTCACCTGGAAGCACTGAATTTCCTCGATCTCCAGGAAGGCGTCTAGCAGGAACATCGAGGTCGAGTGCAGGTGGATGAAGCTGTTCGCAAAGTGGCGGGCGAGCATGCGGTCCACGGGCTGCACGAACTGGCGATAGAGAGCCGGTGAGTAGACGGCGGTGGCGTCCTCCTGCATGCGGATGATGGGTCCTGGGGCCCAGAGCGAGTACTGAGCGTCAAAGTACCCTGCGTGAAACAGCGGTATGCGCTTCCAGAGCTCTTCGGTGATTTCCCGGCAGACCTCGGCGAGTCGCCAAAGCAGGCGGGCGGATTTCTCAGGCTCATCCGCCAGGTCCAGGATGCTCTGGGTGTGGCCGCGCAAGACGGCGTGCAGATCGGAGGGCCCGATCTCCGGCGCGTGGCTGACGGGAAAACTGCCGCTTGCTGAGCGCACCAGGACTTCGGCGAACTCGATGTACTTCTGAAACCAGGGATTGCCGTAATCTAGGCGAACCTGGAAGGCCTCGCTCCACGACAGCCGCTGTTCCTCTCCCAACACATTTTGCGGCAGGATGCGCATCTTGCAGCCCAGCATCCCCGGCAGCCAAGGAATGGCCACCTGGGCGGGGCAGGCGCCTCGAATGATGTCGTCGTCGATCACTTCGCCTTCCCGCAACATGCGGAGATGGTCGTCCAGGAAGGCTTCCGGATCGATCATGTCGGCTGTGAGGTAGTCGCAAGATCCCCAGGTCTTGCGGGCGGCGAATTCCCCTAAGGGAAACCAGCCAACGAAGGAGAAGCCTACCAGGGGACGTGTAACCTCCTCTCTGTTCCAGAAGGCCCTGTATCTGTCGATCTTGGCCGGGTCGTTGCCAAACGGGACTTTTGCCATGTTGGCGGCTCAGCCGGCCCTGAGGAGCGCGGCCACTTCGTAGTCCTCGACCTTGGGGATGACGAACTCGACGGCCCTGCCGCTCTGTTGGTACGCCAGATCGGTTTCCGCGCGCAGGGCGCGCACGCCAGAGATGCGAAAAGGTTCTGGCAACTGGAAGCGCACGCGCTGGGGGCCGATGGGATAGTGTTGGCGGAACCAGCCGCGCAGCATGTTGGGGTTGTTGTAGTTGAGGATGTGGACGGCGAAGCCCGGCTCGGTCTGCCAGGCGAACACTTCCGCCATGCCTTCTCCGCTCACGCTGACCGGGGACTCGTTGCGCAGCAGCCAGTGGATGGAGTTGCCGAGCAGCAGGCTGAGGTCGGGGTTGTTCGAGCGCCAGTAACTGCGATCCACATCGCCGGGGAAGTAGACTCTTCGGCTGCGGCCCTGTTCAGTAATCAGGATGGCGGGCTCATCGGTGCGCGGCGTTCTCGGAAAGACCATTTCTGGCGGGTAAGCAGGATAGGGCGGCACGACGGTGAGCAGCGGTTTGCCGGAAGTCTTCACCGGCAGGCGATATTCGGCGCCCGGCAGCAGCATGGTGTCCTGGAAATCCTGCCAGATCTGGTGAGGGGCCTCGATGCGCGCGTAGTACGAGTTTCCGTTGGGACCTTCGACCTCGCCGGCGGAGGTGATCCCGAAGAGGTCGGCCAGAGCTGGCGCGGGGCGGCGCTCGCCCCACTGGTTGTAGCGGGCGGTCTCGAAGGTGGCCAGCAGCGAACCACCGGATCGCGCGTACTCGCGCAACTGGCGGCACTGCTCGTCGCTGAGCAAGGCGGCGTTGGGCAGGATCAGCGCTGAGTACTTCCTCAGAACCTCGGGCGCGAGATCGTCTTCGTGCACGAAGTCGAACAGGAACCGCCCGTCGAGCAGCGCGTAATAGAGGCCCTGAAGGAACTCGGCGCCTTCGCCTCCACCAGGCGGACTGTAAAAGGCGCTGGTGCGCTGCGCGAAGACCACGCCGAGGTTGGCAATGGAGCGGCGATTGACGAAGTGCGGCTCGTACTTGGCAATCCACTGGAAGAACTTGCGCCCGGTCTCGCGCCAGCGCAGATCCTCGGGCGACCCGCCCAGCCAGTGATACCAGGGGACCATGCCGCTGGCAGTGGTCTGCGCCATCCACAGGGTGGCTTCGGCTGGCGATTTCGAGGTATGCCGCCACAGCGGGCGCGTGTTGGCGTAGGAGCCCGTGACGTTGGTAATGGTGCGGCCCTTCATGACCGCCTGGGCCACGCGACCCTGCTGGGCGCAGTCCCAAATAGGCGTGACGCCGCTGCGTCCTTGGTGGTCGGCGTTGAACCAGCCAGCTACCTCGGCGATCTTCCGGAGGTTGGTGACGGCGCGAATTCCGCCGCCCAGGTTGCCCACGTAGACGCTGTCCCACTTCTTCTGCTTGGCGGTCTGGTCCCACAGCTTCCAGACTTCCAGGACGCGGTTCAGGTGCTGCTCGTAATACTTTGGCCCTGTGCGCTCGCCCAGGCGGCGGCAGCTCTCGCAGTAGCACACCGGCGGCCGGCCCGTGCTGGGCCATCCGTTGGTGAAGAAGCCGTCCACGTCGTACAGCGAATTGATCTCGCGGATGATGGCCGGCATCTGCTCGGTGAAATAGGTCGAGAACATGCAGGTCTTGTGGAGCCAGGGCGACTCATTGTGGCCCCGCGGCTGGCCGTTCTGGCTGCGTTCGAACCACTCCGGATGGGCCTCGAGGGCTTCCTTATAGGACCAGTTGCAATCCAGGCGGGCGATCACGCGGATGCCGGCTGCTTTGGCGGCCTTGGTGAAATCGCCGAACAGATCGCGGCTACCCAGGAACTCGCTCTTGTGGTGGTAGGGGATTTTGGTGGGATAGAAGGCCACGATGCCGCCGGCGTTCAGCAGCAGGGCATCGAGCTTGAGGCTGGTCCAGTAGTCGATCCAGCGCGGGATGTCGAGCGTCTCGGGGTCGCGCTCGTTGAAGTTGACCTGCCCGCACCGGCGCATGGTCCGATACCAGGGCGCGCGGGAGCCGGCGGGCTGCTGACTGCCGAAGAGGCTGCTCTGAAGGGGCACGGCAGAGAGAGTGAGAAACTCGCGTCGGTACATATCCCCCGCATCATAGCAGGCGGGAAACGGAAGGGGCCGGCGCAAGTCTGAGGAACGCTGGAGCGGCGCAGCCGCGGCTGGACGCCTGCAAGGTGACAAACCGTGAATACGCCATAGAATCAAGATAGTCAGTGTCGATGAAGGCAGCAGATCGATGAACGTTGTTCTGAACCCCGCGAGCGAACAGATTGTCACCGAGAAACTCCGATCCGGCCTATATGAGGACCCTGGCGCGGTGATTGAGGACGCCTTGCGGCTTCTTAAACAACGCGACGAGCAGAAACTGGGGGCGCTCCGAAAGGACCTTCAGCATGCCGCCGAGCAGCTTGAGAGCGGAGAGTTCACGGAGTATGACGAGCAGAGCATCCAGGACCTGTTTGACGAGGTGAGTGCAGAAGGCAGGCAGAGGCTGGCTGCCGAGCGAGATGTCGCCCCCTAAATGGGACGCTTCCGCGTATCGAAGGACGCCAGGGCCGATCTCATCAATATTTGGGTCTACATCGCCAGAGACAGTGTAGAGAACGCCGAGAGGCTGAACCTTCTGTTCCATGACAAGTTCAAGGCGTTGGCAGCGCATCCCGGCGCTGGCCGCAGCCGTGAAGAGCTGGGGCCAGGGATCCGCAGCTTTCCAGTGGGCAATTATGTGATCTAATACCGCAAGTCCAAAGGTAGGGTTGTGATTCTTCGTTTCATCCACGAAGCCCGCGACGTCGAGAAGCTCCTAACCGAACAGGGACCCTAACTGATCGGGCGAAGCGCCGCCTGCTGGTAGAGCGCCAGCGCCGCACTCTGGCTCCAGGGGAGAGGCGCCATGCGGCTGACATCCAGCACGGGCTGGTGGCTGTAAACGCGGAGCAGGAAAGCTCCCTCGCCGATGCGCGTGCCTGGGTGCGGCACGGCGCCCGTCACCAGCATCTCCCCCGGCTGGTGGCAGTCACTAAGGCCGATGCCGGGACGCACGAAAGCGGGCTCCGATCCGAGCGAGTACACGCCCGGCTGAAGGTGGCCGGTGATCTCCCACCAGCCCGGGGCGTCCCATCGCAAGCACATTTGAGAACCACGCACCGACTCAAAGAACCGGTCCCTGTGCCCGAAGACCTCGGCTTCGCTGAGAACGCCGAGCCGATAAGCCAATTCGGCCGCCGCCAGTGGAAGCCGCCCCGCCAGAAGCTGTGCCTGCGTCAGCAAGACGGTAGAACCTTGCCAGCGCGGATTGAGGTCCACGGCATAGACCTGTGATGAGGACGGATCGAGGACGAAATCCAGGCCGAACAGGCCCCGATAGCCCAGGGACGCCAGCCATTGTCCGATCCGCTCGGTCTGCTCGCGAACCGCGCTGAGTGTAGCGGCAGGCACCGCAGCCGTCGCCGAATAGTCGTTCCCGCAATACATACCTGGACTGGAGTGGAGCATCTCCAGCCCGACCAGTTGAACGCTCGGGTAGGCCGCCACCGCGCCACAGCTCATGGCGACGGCGTTGATGTTGAGGGAAAGCTCGCCCAGGTCGGGCGCCACCCAAACCGGAGCCTCGCCCAGGCGGGCGCCGGCGGAAGAAAAATCCGACTCGCTTCGCATGAACACCGTTCCCGATCCCCCACAGCCCTTGGGAAGTTGTGCGACCAGGCGGCTGCCCATTTCTTTGGAAAGCTCCGCATACCGGCTCTGGGAAAGCCGCGTCCAGCGGCCGCGCGGTCTGGGCAGACCCAGGCCGTCCATACCGTCGAGGAAATTGGCTTTGTGGCTGAGCCACTCGCACAGCTCAGGAGGGTGACATGCCGACGGATGTCCGGCTTGGGCGGCAAAGTCGGCCAGCGACTGGCTGACATAGGGTGAAACCGCCACCCAGTGCGGCTGCCCGTGCAAAATCCTGGTGAGCTCGTCTCTGAGACTAGGTACCAGGTCCTCCATGACGGACTCATGCGGCCAAGCTTCTCGAGCCAGTCTTCTTCTCCACCGAGCAGAAGCCAATACCGGTGCGCTGCTCGATCCAGCCGTATTCCCGGCCATGATCCAGGCAGGCCACTACGGAGATGGGGCAAAGCTCCTCTAGCCCGACGCAGTAGAAGCCGGAGAGGCTCTGCCACAGGATGCGCCGGGGATGGAAGAGCCGCCGGAATGAGTTCCAATCTGCCATTCCTCGCAATTGTATAATCGAACGTGCTCGAGGCGTGGAGGGTTGCCCGTTACCTGGGGGCCTGCGAAGGCCTGCTGCGAGGCCACTCCTGGAGCCGGAAGCAACTGGTGGGCTTCCAGAGGCGGCGCCTACGCGCCCTGGTGCGCCACGCCTACCAACGCGTCCCCTATTACCGCCGCCTGATGGAGGAGGCGGCTGTCAGGCCGGAAGACATCCGGAGTCTCGCCGATCTCAGCCGGATTCCGCTGACCTCGCGGGCGGATGTGCAAGCGCTGCCCGCCGATCAGATCGTCGCCCGGGGTTTCGATCCGCGAAAGCTGGTGGAACACCGAACCAGCGGATCAACTGGCGAGCCGCTCAGTGTCCGGCAAACGCGGCTCGAGGGCCTTGTGTCGCGGCTCTACCAGTTAAAGCTTCTGTTCGGCCTGGGCCTTCGCCTGACCGACCGGGGCGCCAACGTAGTGTTATACCGCCCCGAGTACAAGCGCCGGTGGTACAGGAGACTGGGGTTGCTTCCCAACGAGGCGATCCATTGCCTGCTGCCCGCCGAGGAAATTCTCTCCGAGTTGCGCCGCATCAAACCGGACATTCTGGGAGGCTATCCGGGGAGCCTGTGCTGGCTGGCGGGGCAGTTGACCCAGGAGGATCGGAGCCGCATTCGGCCGCGCTTCATCCCCGTGGGGGCCGAGATGCTGACCAGCGAAATGCGCCGGCAGATCAGTCAGGGTTTCCGCGCGCCAGTCTATGATTTCTACTCCAGCCACGAACTCAGTTTGATTGCTTGGGAGTGTGCCCGCACTGGCCGGTACCACATCTGCGAGCCGCTGGTTGTCGGGGAAATCCTGCGCGACGGACGCCCCGTGGCGCCGGGAGAAACCGGTGAGTTCGTCGGAACGGTGCTCGATTCCTATGCTATGCCGTTCATCCGGTATCGGCAGGGGGATCTGGTGACGCGGGGCGAGACTCCCTGCCCCTGCGGGGCGCCTTACGCGACGATCATCAAGATCCAGGGGCGGCTTGCCGACCGTTTCAATTTGCTTGATGGGCGCAGCCTGCATCCCTACGCTCTGGTTGGCCCCCTGGTGCTGGAGGCGCCGTGGGTCCGGCGCTACCAGATCGTCCAGGAGCGGCTGGACCGCATCGCGATCAAGCTGGTGCCGGTGAGCGAACCGCCGGCCGACGCCGCCGCGGCCGTGACCCGCCGCATGGCGGCAGAGTTGGGCGGAAACGTCCAGGTTGAAGTCCAGCTCGTCAAGGAGATCCCGCCGGATGCGAACGGCAAGTTTCGTCCGTACTACTCCCTGGTGTCCCGCAGTGCGCCGCCGGGCTGAAAAAGGCGACTGGGACGCGATGATAGGTCGTGGACAAACCGGAGAGCAAGAGTGAGTTTGAGGATTGACGAATATCCGTTGACGATCCGCCCCCTCACAGAGGAGGAAGGCGATGGATTCCTGATTGAATACCCGGACTTGCCGGGCTGCGTGTCGGACGGCGAGACGCCCGAGGAGGCAATCGCGAATGGCAAGGATGCTCTGAAGTGCTACTTGCTAACCTGCAAAGAATTCGGCGACCCTATCCCGAGGCCCGGAACCTCTATGAGCGGGTAGTGGCGGCAGCGCGTGCCGAAAAGTCTTCACGCCCGCTTGGTCACCCAGGCCCGGAGAGAAGGCGTCAGCCTGAACACTCTTGTCACGGCGATGATCGCGGAGGGTTTGGGAGTTCGGCAGGCCCGGGCCGGACGGAGGGGTAGGTAAGTTGACCTACGATCTGAGTTCAGCGATCTTCCGGATGAACTCCGGCCCGGTGCCACAGCAGCCGCCGATGAAGGTGGCGCCGGCTTCGATCAGGGCCGGGAGGTGGCTGGCGAATTCTTCCGGCGTGATGCGGTAGACTGTACGGCCGTCGAGCAACTCGGGCAGGCCGGCGTTGGGTTTGATCCAGATGGGGCGGGCGGTGGCGGCGCGCAGGCGGCGGCAGATGGGCACATAAGCCGCGATGCCGCTGCCGCAGTTGGCGCCAATGGCGTCGGCGCCCGCTTCTGTCAGTTCCTGCGCCACCTGTTCGGGCGTGGCGCCCATCATGGTGCGGTCCTTGTTCTTGCCCGAGCCGAAGATCATCGAGACGACCACCGGAAGGCCGGTTTGCCGCGCTGCGCGGAGGGCCAGTTTGGCTTCGGCCAGATCGGACATGGTCTCGACCAGGAGGGCCTCGGCGCCGCCTTCAGCCAACGCCTGAGCCTGTTCGGTGAACGCGGCCAGCAGTTCCTCCTCGGTGGTTTCGCCTGTCGTGAGGAGCTTGCCGGTGGGCCCGATCGACGCGAACACATGAACACAACCCGCCGCCGCGCGGCGGGAAATGGCCGCGCCGGCACGGTTGATCTCGGCGACCTTATCAGCCAGGCCGTAGCCCGCCAGGGTGAGGCGGTTGGCGCGGAAGGTGTTGGTCAGGATGACCCGACTGCCAGCGTCCACATAGGCGCGGGCCACCTCCTCGACGCGCTCGGGATGTGTGAGGTTCCAGCCGTCGGGGCATTCGCCCGCAGGCAGGCCGCGGGCCTGTAATTGAGTACCCCAGGCGCCATCGGTCACCACGGGGGCAGCGGCAGCCAATTGTTGGATGAGGGTCACTTGCCGAGCACCTTGCGGGCCAAAGGCACGGCGGAGGCGGCGCTGGGCCCGTAGCCGTCTGCGCCGATCTCGTCGGCATATTGCTGGGTGACCGGCGCGCCGCCGATCAGCACCTTGACCCGATGGCGCACGCCGGCCGACTTGAGCGCTTCGATGGTGGTCTTCATCGACGGCATGGTGACGGTCAGCAAGGCGGAGAGACAGACCAGGTTGGCGTTCTTTTCCGTCACGGCGTTGACGAACCGCTCCGGAGCGACATCGGCGCCCAGATCGATGACTTCGAAGCCGCCGCCCTCGAGCATAGAAGCAATCAAGTTCTTGCCGATATCGTGGAGGTCGCCCTTCACAGTACCGATGGCCACGCGCCCAACGGCTCGGCCCCGAGCTCGACGAGCAGAGGCCGGATGCAGCTCGAGCGCGCCTTTCATAGCGCGGGCGGCCAGCAGCAGCTCGGGGACAAAATACTCCTCGCACTCGAAGCGCTTGCCCACCTCGTCCATGGCCGGCACCATGCATTTGGTGACCAGCTCGAGCGGATCTGTGTTCTCGGAAAGCGCTTCCTTGGTGACGGCGATGGCCGTCTTGTTGTCACCATTCAGAATGGCGTCGTACAGTTTTGTGAGGTCAGCCATAAGCTCTCTTTCTACCTAAACTCGCGCACAGCGTCAATCATCGCGACGATGTTGGGGACCGGGGTCCGGGCCTGAACGTTGTGGACGGCGTTGAAGACAAACCCTCCGTTCCTGGAAAAAATCTCACACCGCCTCAGGACCGCCTCGCGGACCTGAGCCGGGGTCCCGAACGGGAGAGTCTTCTGCGTATCCACTCCCCCGCCCCAGAATACCAGCTTATCCCCGTACTTTGCCTTCAGATGCTCCGGCTCCATCCCCGCGGCGGAGCACTGGACCGGGTTGATCACGTCAAAACCGGATTCGATGAACGCAGGCAGGAATCTCTCGACTGCCCCGCAGGAATGCTTGAAGGTCTTCCAGGGTGTGTTCTTATGGATCCACCCGTTCACCTGCTGGTAGTACGGCATGTACAATTCGCGGAAAGTCGCCTCAGAGCAGAACGCGGAGGTCTGCGTGCCGAAATCGGTGCCGCACACCATCACGACATCCACCGCGTCGCCCACCACCGGGGAAATGCGTTCGAGGTTGGCCAGGCCGATTTCGCACTGCCGGGAGAAGATCCTGTGAACATAGTCACCGCGGGCGCGCGTGGACATGTACCATTCGGCCACGTCGCGGATGCCTTTGGGGTGCTTGAGAAACGGGCCGGGGACCAGGGCGATGTCGCCAAACGAGGTGCCGCCGAAGTTAGCGATAACCGCGCGCCCGGTGGCCGCCGCCTGGCGCGCGGCCTTCCCTTGGTAGGCCAGGAACTCCTCCGACACCGGCCTGAACTCCTCCAGGTTATCCTCCGGGTTCAGGTGGTCCTCATCCAGTGGTTCCTGGCGAATGATGGTATCGAAAAAGTAGCCGCCCTTGGGCATGCGGCCGCTGGGAGGCACGGTAGTGTCTCCGCCCGGATAGATGAGCGTGTCGCCGTTCTCATCCAGCGTGGTTCGGAAATCTTCCGGCACCAGAACCTCCAGCCCGTCCTCCAGCTTCCACGGTCTCCAGTTCCTGTTGACGTAGCCGAACAGCGTGTCGTAGGGCAGGACACCCTCGACGTCGATGCCCATGGCTCGCTTGAGGTCCTCGTCGATCCAGCCCAGCATCTGGTAGGGCTCGTGAACCTCAACCGGGCGCTTCTCGAGGCCGTAGTAGTCGCGCAAGGCCGCCACACAGGTCACGTGCATGCCGGTGACCGCCGTACCCCCGAAGTCGATGGGCACGCGTTCCGGCTGAGTATGGTTCAAGGCTGCCAACACTCGCTCTCTGCTGTTCATGCCACGCTCCGCGAGCGCGATCCTCACAGATTACAATAGTTGAAAGGAGGTTAGATGCGTTTGAAATCATTTGGTGGTGGTGTGCTTTGTAGCGCCATGATTCTGGTGGCGGTGGCCGCCTGGGCCCAGAACGACAAGCCCAACCGGGACGTCATCCTGGAGCATCTGAGCAAGATGCGGGCCACCGAGCGGGGCATGATGAACATCATGCCGTCGGAGGGCGAGTATCTGTCAAACCTGGTCAAGAAGGTGAATGCCAAGCGGGTCCTGGAAATCGGAACTTCGCATGGGTATTCGGGGAGCTGGATCGGGCTGGGGCTGCTGGAAACCGGCGGGCGGCTGCTCACGCTGGAGATCGATGAGAGCCGGCACGCGCGAGCCGTGCAGAATTTCAAGGCCACCGGCCTGGACAGCATCGTCGAGGCGCGCCTAGCCGATGCGCTCAAGGAAATCCCCCAGCTCGAAGGGCCGTTCGACATGGTATTCATCGACGCCTGGAAGCCGGACTATGCCAGCTACCTGAAGATGACGCTGCCGATGGTGCGCTCGGGCGGTGTTATCATCGCGCACAACGTAAGAAACCAGGGCCGGGAGATGCCGGAGTTTCTCGAAGCCATCCAGAACGACCCTGCGTTGAAGACGGAGTTCGTTGCGGTGACGTCCTCCGGGTTCTCGGTGAGTTACAAGAAGTAGTCTCGCGCCAAGGCGCAAAGTCATTGAACAAGTTTCCTTTGCGCCTTGGCGTAAACTTTGCGTCTTTGCACGAAATATACTACTAAGAATGTTCCGCCTTCGCCGTCGGTTCCTGCTTGTTCTGCTGCTGGCCGGTGTGACGCCGGCGCAGCAGGCCACTCGCTGGCTGACCATTCTGCACGTGAACGATCTGCACGCCCGTTTGCTGCCCGACGTGGATGGTCGCGGCGGTTTCGCCCACCTGGCCACGGCCATCGAGCGCGAGAGGGCCGGCTCGAAGTCCTGCCTGCTGCTGAATGGCGGCGACTTCGTGCAAGGCTCCCCGGTCTCGACGCTCTTCCAGGGCGTGCCGGTTTTCGAGATTGCCAACCTGTTCCGTTTTGACGTGGCCACCCTGGGCAACCACGACTTCGATTACGGCTGGCAGATGGTGCCGCGATACCTCCGCACAGCCCGCTTTCCGGTCGTCCTGGCCAACGTGGTTAACGACCAGGGACGCCTGCTGACCGGCCGGGCCTACGTCATCAAGAAGGTCAACGGGATCCGGGTGGCGGTGATCGGGGCAGTGATGGGCAACCTGCTGGCGTATTCCACTCCCGAGTGGATGGGACCCTGGCGCGCTTTGCCCGCCGCCGAAACGGTGCGGAAGTACGTCGCGGAGCTGCGCGATCGCGCCGACCTGATCGTGTTGCTGGCCCACCTGGAGCTCGCGGAACAGTCAGAGATGCTGACCGAGGCGCCGGAGGTGGGGGTTGTCATCGGGGGGCACGTTCACGGGGCCTTGCCAGCGCCCGAGGAGTTCGAAGGCCGCGTGCTGGTGCGGGCTGCCAGCTATGGCCGGGAACTGGGCCGGCTGGACCTGGAGATGGATGTTCCCGCCAAAAAGGTTGTCTCGTGGAAGTGGAAGCGCATTCTCGTGGATGCGAAGACGATTCCTCCGGCCAAGGACGTTGCAGCGCTGGTTTCCAAATGGGAGGCCCGCGTTTCGAAGATCGTGGACGTGCCCATCGGCGAGGCCAGGCGGGATATTGCAGCCGCGAATCTGAAGCGGCTGATGGAGCGGGCCATGACCGACGAGACCGGGGCCGATCTGGCCTTCATGAACCCGGGTGGAATCCGCGACAGGCTCCCCAAGGGCCGCCTGCTGGCGCGGCACGTCTGGAACATCATGCCGTTCGACAACAAGGTCGTGGTGGGCAGGTTCAAAGGCTCGCAACTGCCCGCCGCCGCGACAGCGGGGCGCTCGATCGACCCCAACCGGGAGTACACGCTGGCCGTGAGCGATTTCACGGCCATCAATCAAAAGGAGCAGATGGGAACCAGCGGCCTGGTCTTCCCAAAAACCGGCCCGCTGCTGCGCGACGTGCTTATCCAGTGGATCAAGAAGCAAAAAATCGTGGAGTGAATTGAGCGCCCCCGGCTACACCGCCGGCAGGGCCCAGGGCGAGCGGTAGCGCTTCCCTAGCAGCCGCTGGGCTTCTGGGTCGCCCAGGATTTTCTCCTGCCGGGAATCCCAGCGAATCTTCCGACCCACCTTGTAGGCGATCACGCCCAGGTGGCAGGCCGTGACGCTGCGGTGCCCGATCTCGAGGTCGGCGACCGGCCGCCCGCGCGACCGCATGCAGTCGAAGAAATTGCGCACATGCGCTTCCTGCGAGCTGGGATCGATCGAGATGTCGGTTTCCCTGAGAGCCTTGCACTGCGGCACGAACTGGGGCTTGCCTCGAGCGAGACGCTCCCCCCGCAGCGTGGCCAGCAGCTCATCGACCGCGTCGGCGCGCAGCATGCCGCGGTCAAGCTTCATCTCCGGAATCACCTCATAGCTGCTGCGATCCACCACCAGCGTGCCCAGGCTGCCGTGGAAAAGCATGCCGTATACCCGGCCTTCCAGGCGCCGCGCATTCACTGCGCGGTGCGAGTAGGTGGCGGTGAATCCCGGATAGTCGAACACGGCTGTAAAGGTGTCCGGAGTCTCACGGTTGTCTTTCAGGCAGAACTTGCCGCCCGTAGCGCAGGCGGCCAGAGGCGCCTCCACCCCCATGGCCCAGTGCACGATGTCCATATGGTGCGCGCCCCAGTCGGTCATCATCCCGCCCGAGTAATCCCAAAACCAGCGGTAGTTCCACACAAAACGGTTGCGGTTGTACCGGACTTTCGGCGCCGCCCCAAGATACATGTCCCAATCCAGGCCCGGCAGCGGGTCTTCATCCGGAGGGTTGCCGATCCCCTCGGGCGACTCGTTGCCCACGTTCCAGCACTCCACCAAACTGACCTTGCCGATGTGCCCGCTCTGGATCAGTTCCACAATCTTGCGGAAGTGCGGGGCGGACCGTTGCTGGCTGCCGGTCTGCGCCACTCGCTTGTACTTGCGCGCGGCGTCCACCATGCGCCGGCCCTCTTCGATGGTGTGCGACAGGGGTTTCTCGCAGTAGACGTCTTTGCCCGCCTGGCAAGCCAGAATGGTGGGGATGGCGTGCCAGTGGTCGGGAGTCGAAACGAATACCGCGTCGATGTCCTTGCGCTCCAAAATGCGGCGAAAATCGGTGTAGCCTTGGGCCCGCCCGCCGAGCTTCTCAAGCGTCTTGTTGACCACCGGCTCGAAGACATCCGCCACCGCCGCAATCTCGACGCCAGGCGTGCGCAGGCACACCTCCACTTCGTACAGGCCGCGCGCCCCGCAGCCGATCTGGCCCACCACGATCCTGTCGTTGGCGCCCAAGACTCTGCCCGGCGCAAAGACAGCCGCCAGTCCGCCATCTGTGAGAAATTCTCTCCGCTTCATTCCTGATATAGTATCTTCTCCGAGGAGCGAAGAACATGAAATTCGGGGTAAACACGTTCATCTGGACGCCTAGTTTTGACAAATCCAGTCTGCCCTTGCTGCCCATGATCAAGGAGCACGGCTTCGACGGCGTCGAGGTGCCGCTTTTCCGGCCGGCGGAATTCGCCGCCGCAGATATTCGCAAAGGACTCCAGCAGAACGGGCTGGAGTGCACGGTCTGCTCGATCCTGGTGAGCGGTTTCAGCCTCATCAGCGAGGATGCCGAGGTTCGGCGCAAGACGCGCATTCATCTGGAGGACTCGATCAAGGCGGTCGCGGAGGTGGGCGCCAGGATCATCGCCGGCCCACTGTATTCGCCGGTGGGCTACCTGCCCGGGCGGCGCCGCACGGCGGAGGAATGGCGGTGGGCGGTCGAGGGCTATCAATCGCTCACTGGCACGCTGGAGGCCAACGGTGTCACGCTGGCCATCGAGCCGCTGAACCGTTTCGAGACCTATTTCCTCAACATCGCCGCGGACCTGGCGGCGCTGTGCGACGAGGTCGATCATCCCAACGTCGGCATCCTGCTGGACACTTTCCACGCCAACATCGAAGAGAAGGACATCGCAGCCGCGTTCCGCACCGCCGGCCGGCGCCTGAAGCACGTGCACACTTGCGAGAACGACCGCGGCATTCCCGGCAGCGGCCACGTCGAGTGGGCGGGCGTGTTCCAGGCCCTCCGCGATATGCGCTATGACGGCTGGCTGACCATCGAGAGCTTCGGGTTCGCGCTCGGCGAGCTCTCCGCGGCGGCCTCGATCTGGCGCGACATCGAGACCAGCCCGGATGCGATCGCCTTCGAGGGCGTCAAGTTCCTGAAGAAGCACATGGGGTGACGCGATGACGAAAATCGTCTGCTTCTTCGCTCTCAGCGCACTCGGGCCAGCCGCGGTACATCAGCTCAAGCCCACGCCCAAGACTGTGGTGTGGGGCTATCACGATGCCAGCACTCCTCCAGTGCTGAAAATCAAGTCCGGCGACACGGTCGAGATCGAGAGCGCCATGATTGCGAGCCCGGAGATGCTGGAGGGCGCCGGGCTTCCGCCGGGGGAGATACTTCAATCCGATCGCGAAATTCAGCGGGCAGTGACTGACAAGGGGCCAGGACCGCACATCTTGACCGGCCCGATCTACATCGAGGGCGCCGAGCCAGGCGACACGCTCGAGGTGCGCATCCAGTCCATCAAGCTGGTTCTTCCCTATGCGCTTAACCTGTTCGTGCCGGGCTCCGGCTTGCTCCCGGACGATTTTCCCTATGCGCGGGTGAAGGTCTTCCGACTGGATGAACGGAAGATGGTGTCGCGCTTTGCGGACGGGATCGAGATCCCGTTGCGGCCGTTCTTCGGCAGCATGGGGGTCGCGCCGCCCGCCGAATCCGGCCGCATCAGCAGCGCACCGCCGTGGATGCACGCCGGCAACCTGGACAACAAGGAGCTGGTGGCTGGCACGACGCTGTTCATCCCGGTCCACGCGCGCGGCGCCCTGTTTGCAGTGGGCGACGGCCATGCGGCGCAGGGCAACGGCGAGCTGGACCTGGCGGCGTTGGAGACCTCGCTGCTCGGCAGGTTCCAGTTCTTAGTGCGCAAGGACCTGCGCCTGCGCTGGCCGCGTGCCGAGACCCCCACGCATTTCATCACCATGGGAATGCACGAGGACCTCGACGAAGCCGCCAGAATGGCGGCCCGCGAGATGATCGACTTCCTGGTTCAGGAGAAGGGCCTCAGCCGGGACGATGCTTACATGCTTTCCAGCGTCGCCGTGGACCTCGAGGTTACCCAGGTGGTGGATGGAAAGAAAGGCATCCACGCCATGATCCCCAAGGCCATCTTCACCTCACGCCGGTAGGGTAGCGTGGCCACAACCAAACCACGGAGTCGGCAGCGCCTGCTAGCCCAGCGGCCGTATCCGGGAAATTGAGGCTGGCCGTCACTGGCGCAGCTATACACTCCAATCGTCAATCGTCAATGAAGAAATCGTCAATTTGCCGACGACACCGAAAGTGGCAAACACGCCTAATCTTCGCAACCGTGAACCAGCCCCGCCACTAGTAGTGCGGTTGCTAGTCGTTCACCAGATAGAGGCTATGCCTCCCCTGTACCGCCGCGACTTGGATGGTCGCGCCATCGGCCGCCAGTTTCGGCAGCACCCAGCCGTTGGGAGAGCCCGTCACGTAGAGGAGGAATTGCTGGTGCGTTTTTCTGAACAGGGCCAGTCTTTCCGGCCGGAGGGGCAGCCAGTTGCGCAACTTCAACCACCGTGTGGCCGGGTAGGGCACGCTTTGGTAGCGCAGAGCCGATTCCGGTTCGATCATGTAAAACAGCCGGGCAGCGATCTCCGGATTCTCGTAGTGCGCAAGCTCGAGGAATTTGTGAGGATCATCCACGACCACCGGCAGATGGCTCGGTTGGCCGGCCAACAGCACCCCCAAGATGCGCAGTGAATGCTGTTGTTGCCGGGCTGCGAAGTGACCGCGGAGCGCCGGACCGCACGCAAAAACAGCCAGACAGCCCAGCAGCAAGGCAGTCCCGATCACGCTGTTGCCCCGGGCCGCACGGTGTACGAGGAAGGTAAGCACAAGGCTAAAGCCGATGGCGGCGCTAAGCGCGTAGCGGCCTGTAACCATATGGGTGACCAGCACTCCGGCTATGTACAGCAGGAAGGGAAGCAACAACAGTCCCGCGGCCGCGGTCATCTCATGCGGGCCTGGCGCGGCGGCAAGCTTGGAGGATTGCCCGCTGGGGCGCGGGCGGCGAAAGGTCAGGTAGACTGCTGCCAGCACCAGCAAGGCTAGCAGCGCCAGCATGGTATCGCCCAGCAGTTGACGATAGATATCGATGACTACGGTGCTGTACGGACTGGCCCAGTTCGTGCGGGAAAAGCCGCTTACATTGCTGGCCACCAGCGGGAGGTATAGAAAAGCCACGCTGGCGCCGGCCGCAAGCGAAATCCACATCGCCCAGTCCACCACCTTGCGGTACAAGGTGCGGACCAGTTCGGCCAACGCCAAAGGAGGCACAATCAAGACTGCGTAGTAGCTGCTGGAGATGGCCGCGGCGATGCTGAGAGCCACGCCCGCCAGCGAGAGCCGCCGCCACCGCCCGTCAGCGGCGGCCTGCCAGGACAACAGGCACAGCGCACAAAAACCCAGGACCAGAGCGTAGGGCCTCGCCTCGTAGGCGTACTCGTAGGCCCCGGTGATCAGCAGGCTGCTGAGGGCGACGGCGCCATAGAGCGCCGAGCTCCGCCGCCTAACCCAGTGGAACACGCAGACGCTCGCCAGCCAGTACCCCAGCATTTCCGGAAGGCGGAAGGCCACCTGGGCGTCGCTCAGCAAGGTGCCCGAGGCGCGGGTTACCAGGAAAAACGGCGGGGGCTGCTGATCTGCCGACTGGCGCAAGGCGCTCCAGATATCCGAGACGCTCGGCAGCCGCGCAAGATAATAGGTGAACAACTCATCAAACCAAAACGGCTTGGCCGCCGCCAACCAGATTGTGATAACGAAATAAACAACCGAGAAGCCCGACAGAAACCACGCCGGGTGTTCTTCCAGCCAGTGGGCCAGACGATCAGTGAGGTTCTCGACAGTCTCGAGGATTCGCATGACCTTCATGTTCTCAGACCGGGTGTGGGGGTCTCACCGAATCACCTCGGTGTCTCCCCGTCCGCGCGGGTAAGGCTGAAGGCGGGGCAACCGCCGGTCAGCCTCCAGCAGCCAAATGCGGCGGGAGCGAAAATACTCCAGCAGCGGTGTGTTGTCCTGCATCTCCCGCGCCCAGACTACCGGCAAGGTATCGATGTCGGCGCGGTTGTACACCCACTCGAAGAACGGGTAATGATTCTGGCTGTAGCGCACCAGAATCAGATGCTTCTCGCCGCTGCGGGACAACTGGTTCTCGATCCGCTCACGTTCAAATTGCCAGGGTGGTGGAAAATCGATCCTCAGCCAGCTTCGCCAGATCCACCTCCCCGCCATGACGCCCACACTCAGCAACACCAGCACCAGCACGGCCGCGCGACCCAGAGGCCAGCCTCCAGGTCGCCAGGTTCGCAAATGCCGCAGACACTGGACCAGCAGCGCCAGCAGGGCTCCCGTCAGCGGAGCGGCATAGTGGGGCTGGATGTATACACTGCCCGCTACGCCCGCGAAACCCACGAACAGACAAATCAGCAGCGGGCGAAAGCGCCGGTCGCGGAAAACCCACGGAGTCAGCAGGAGAGCTGCGATCATCACTCCTCCGGAAAACTGCAATACAAGGCGCCTTGTGGTCCCGCCCGCCAGCTCCCACCAACTCAATTCCTCCCGCCGCAGCGCTCGGTAGAGGTCCCGCATCTCCTTGTGGCGGTACACGGGTTCCGGACGGTCGGACTGCCAAAGGAACATCCGCCGGATCATGTGCCGCTCCAGGGCCACTTGATAGGGCATCCGAAAAGGATTCCCCGTTGTCCGCCAGTGGTAGTAAGCCATCCCCGCTGCGGTGATGGCCAGCGTAGCGCCAATCGGAACAAGGACTCTGCGGAGCAACTGCCGGGCCGGCCGCACATTCCGCCTGAGTATCCAGAACAGCATCAGGCCTGCTACTGCCAAACCAAGCACCAGACCCTCATAAGGACGGCTGTTGGCCAGGATCGACAGACCAACTGCAAGGAGAAAGGCGTCCCGCGCTCGGCAGCTTTTCCAGATGCGCGGCAGCCCCCCTAGCACCAGCGCACCGCCGGTCGCCGCCACCGCGCCGCCATAGTAGGTGGTTGCCCAATAGCTGAACACGGTGAAGCAACAGGCCAGCAGCCCGCCTAACAATGCCCAGCGGGGAGGCAGCCATCCCTGGAGCATCCAGCAAACCGCGGCGCACATCGCTACCACGCTGAGCAGCACGCCGAACCAGGGATGCCCCGCCACGCGCTGCCCGGCGGCCAGAACCAGACCCTGAGCAGGGGGATAGGCCGACACGTAGGTGGGCTGGTGGATGGTGTGCGGGCTTTCGAAGTATACCCACAGCGGGTGGGTGGGATTCGCCAATCGGCCCGAGACAAACGTGTCCGCAGCCAGTAAATAGCAGAATTCGTCCGGTATCATGGGCGCCGGGTATCCGTTGGCGGCCCAATAGCCCAGACACAGAACCAGCGAGACCGACGCCGTCAACAGCACCGCCAGGCTCTTCCGTCTCCCCAGATGCCCCAGCCAATGCTCGAAGACGACAGTAATCCGCTCTACACTTCGTAGGGTGCGGAGAAGGAGTCCAGCGCCTCCAGGAGACCCAGTGTGACCAGAGAGCGCTGGCAGCCGGCCGTCACCCATTGTGAGAGATTCCAAAAGGCATGCGGCCGGCAGACCCAATTCGCCGCTTGCTGCCCGGCAGAACACTCAAGAAATGGTACATCGACTGTCTCCACCATCCAGTCTATAATAGCGGGGGTCACCGACACATCCGAGACGGGGTTTTCGCCTCTGATCCTCAGGTATTCTGGTATGACGCCCTGCGAACAACGGGACGGGGCAGGAAAGGTTAGCTCTGAGCTATGCGGTCCACGAGCGAAGGCATGCCAACTCGAGCAGGAGACTCGCTTCCGGAGGAGCGCGTCCCCAAGGAAGGGCTGCCCAAGGTCATCATTCAGATCCCCTGCTACAACGAAGAGGCCACCCTGGGCATTACGCTCAGCGCGCTCCCCCGCCAGATCCCCGGCGCCGGCAAGGTCGAGTGGCTAATCATTAACGACGGCAGCAGGGACCGCACCGTCGAGGTAGCTCGCCAGCATGGCGTTGACTACATTGTCAATCTTCCGCGAAACACGGGGCTGGCGAACGCATTCATGACCGGTGTGAACGCCTGCCTCAGGGCAGGGGCGGACATCATCGTGAACACGGATGCGGATAATCAATACTGCGCCGACGACATTCCCAAGCTCATCGCGCCCCTCCTCGAAGGTCAGGCGGAAATCGTCATGGGGACTCGCCCCATCGGCGACATCCAGCATTTCTCTCGCGCCAAGAAGTTCCTACAGCGTCTGGGAAGCACGGTGGTGCGTCTGGCCAGCGGCGCCCATATTGAGGACGCTCCCAGCGGCTTCCGGGCCATGACACGCGAGGCAGCTCTGCGCTTGCGCATCTTCAGCAAGTACACCTACACGCTGGAGATGATCATCCAGGCCGGGCAGAAAGGAATTCCTCTGGTCTCGGTCCCGGTCCGCGTGAATCCCGACCTGCGACCGTCCCGCCTAGTGAAGAGCATGGGCCGATATGTCTGGCGTTCGGCCCGGATGATCCTGCGCATCTTCATTCTGTATCGCCCGTTCCGCTTCTTCCTCATTGTTGGAGCGGTCCCGTCTTTGCTGGGCGCTCTGCTTTGCCTGCGATGGCTGTTGTTGAATATCTTCGAGTATCCCTACACCGGCAGAACTCACGTTCCCAGCCTTCTGGTTGCTGTCCTCTTGCTGCTGATCGGCTTTCAGATCTGGGTCTTCGGCTTCATTGCCGATCTGTTGGCCGCCAACCGGACCCTGCTCGAGGATGTGACGCTTTACCTGCGGCGGCAGGAGATGGCCACAGAAGCGGGCGCGTCTCAGCAGCCGCGCAATCCGGCCTCCGAGGACGCACCTGAGTGAAGCGCTCCCGGCATCTCCCCGTGCTCGGCCACTCCCCGCTCGCCGAACGGCTCCGGCAGGCTATCGATCTGCTGAAAAGAGTGCTTCGTTTTCTGCTTTCAGGCCTGCCGGCCTTCCTGCTCGCCATTCCCGCCAATTGGTTCCTGGTGGAGGTCTTTCACTGGCCCAAGCCCGTTTCCTACCTGGCGGTGCTGTGGGGCCAGACCACCATCAATTTCTTCGCCTGTCGCCGGTTCGTCTTCAACCTGAGAGAGAGACGACCGACCTTCCGCCAGTATTGGCAGTTCCTTTCCGGCATGGGCTTGTTCCGCCTCGCGGATTGGCTGCTCTATACGATTGTGGTGGAAGTGTTCAGGTTGTATTACCTGGCCGCTCAACTCTTCAACATCGCGGTGTTCGCGCTGATCAAGTTCAGATTCGCCGAGTCCTTGTTCGAGGCCCGCAAGAAATCTCTCACGGCCAAGGAGAAATGACCGCTCCGCCCGCCTGTGTCTGTATCCTTGACTTTAGGCCGAAAAGAACATACAGTCTTTCAATTGGGACAATTTTAGGGCCTGAAAGGAGTCTGTATGGGCATGATGACGGTTCAAGTTTGGGATGCCGCTGGCAACCGGCGGGAGCTGGTCGGCTTGCCCGACGATGAGCCGGTCAATCGCATCCTGATCAAGCTGGCG
>CAVRZY010000262.1:0-3791 GCA_963725415.1 uncultured Acidobacteriota bacterium
TTCGTGCAACTGCGGCAATTCCCTGGAGTCCGCCGCCCAAGCGCCGGCGCCCACGCCGGAGCGAGCCGGGCTGGCGCCTGACGAGCGGCGTTGCCCCACCTGCGCCGAGATCATCAAAAAAGACGCCCTGAAGTGCCGCTTTTGCGGGCAGATCCTGGACTCGCGTCTGGCCGCTGAGGAAGTGCCCGATTACATCGTCCGGGATATCGAGAGATCGGCTAACACCTCGCTCACCTGCGGCATCATCAGCATCTTCGTTTGCCAGCCCATTCTTGGGCCCATCGCGATTGTGAAGGGGAACAAAGTCCGCCGGCTGTTCGATCAGTATCCCTCCTACCACGGCCGGTCTTCGGCCCGGGGCAAAGCCACCGCGGGCATGATCATCGGCTGGATCATGGTGTCCTTGTGGGTGATCATCATAATCGGCATGCTGGCCTCGAGCCGATGACCACAACACCCCAACCCGGCGCCCCGCTCTGCCTGGTCTGTCTGCTTCCGATTGCGCCCGGCCAGCCGGTCGAGACCTGTGCCCATCCGAAGTGCCGGACCCCCTATCACCAGGAGTGCTGGGAGTACCTGGGCGGGTGCGCCCGTTACGGCTGTCCCAGCATGGTGGAAGTGAAGAAATCCGCCGAGCAGGCGGCCACCTACTGGGGTAGCGACAAGAAGAGATGCCCCATGTGCGCCGAGGAGATTCTGGTGGGCGCCTTGGAGTGCCCTTTCTGTAAAGCTACCTTTCCCGACATCCGGCCGGTCGATCGCGAGGATGTCCTCCCGCAGTCCGAGGATCCCATTCTGAAAGACTGCCGGAAAAACGCCATACGTCTGCTGGTCTTCAGCGCTTTGGGGGTCACCAGTCCGTTCGCCCTGCTGTTCGGTCTGCTGTGGTACCGCTCCCATCGAGCGGAGATTGAGCGGGCCGGTCCCACCACCAAGGGTCTGGTCTTGATCTCCCTGGGCATCTGCGTCGTCTACCTGGTTCTGATGGCGTTCGGCATCGTGGTCTTTTTGGTGGCCGCGTCGCCTCCCCCAGCATCCGTTTAGAGCAGCAGCGCGGTATGATTCAGTTTGTACGTAGTTCGCCATGAGCATCCGACTTCGCAGATTGCAGGCTGAACACCAGCGGCTCACCCGGCTGTTCGCCAACCACCCGCGCATCCAGATCCTGGAGGCGCTCGGCGATCCGCCCGACACCTACGTGGTCGAGTACCACCTCCAAGGCTTGGTAGAGGAAAAAGGTGACGTCAAACCCTGCCGACTGCATCGCGCGCGGATTTCGCTGGGGCCAACTACCCCAAAGAGCGGCCGCGATGCATCATGCTGACGCCGGTCTTCCACCCCAACATCGATCACCTGGCCGTCTGTACGG
The DNA here is from genome assembly GCA_963725415.1 of uncultured Acidobacteriota bacterium. Taxonomy (GTDB): domain Bacteria; phylum Acidobacteriota; class Terriglobia; order Bryobacterales; family Bryobacteraceae; genus CAVRZY01. The sequence continues at coordinate 1,370 of CAVRZY010000262.1, forward strand.
AGGACATCGGAGCGGCCAGCCAGACGCTCGACCAGACCATCATTTTCATCGGCGAGATGATCACCTACCAGGCCTACAACCTCCAAAGCCCCCGGAACGGAGACGCTGCCCGCTGGACCTCGGAGCACATCGACGAACTGCCTCTGGAGAACGTCGATCTGACACCCGCCGGATCGACGGCGGCGCTGGCCCCACCCGCCCCGCCTGAGTTTTTTCCAGTCCCGCCGCCGGTGGTCCAGGCGCCTGCCCCCCCGGCCCCAGCGGAGCTACCCGCCGCCCCGGCGACTGAGGCTGTGCTCTGCCCCAACTGCGGCCGGGCCCCTGACGATGGGCTCCAGTTCTGCGAGGCTGATCACCTGGTCTGCGAGGACTGCCTGCTGATCTGTAACAACTGCCGAAAGCGAGGCTGCGTCTTCTGCGATTTCGCGAGCTGTACGCAGTGCCGCAGCCTGGTGTGCTCGGACTGCCGGGCTCGGTGCAGCGCCTGCGATCGCTCCTTCTGCCTCGAGCACATCTCGGTCTGTGTAACCTGCCAAAGCTTGAGATGCTCCATTTGTGCCGGCCAATGTGACGACTGCGGCCGCTCCTTCTGCGGCGAACACCTGGATGAGGATCGACGCTGCGAGCAGTGTGCAGAAGTTCGTGCCGCGGCCACTCGCGAGGAGGTCCAGCCGGCAGAGACCGAGACTCCGCTGGTAGAAGCTATCAACCCTCCGCCCTTCGTCGCTGCGCCGCTGCTAGTACCAAGTCTTGCCCCCGCCGTCACGTTCTTTCCGGCGAGGGAGGTGCAGCCGCAGCGCGCGATCCTCCCCGTAGTGGAGCCGGCAGTCCAGCTCAGCCCACCGGCAATCGAAATCCGGCACGTTGAGACCGTTATCCCTCCCGCGCCGCCGGCCGAGGCGCGCCTGGAGCCGGTCCCTATACCTGAGGAGCCAACGCCGCAACCGGTGGCGGCGGTCGTTCCGACACCTCGCCCCGCTGAGGCGCCCGGCCCATCCGTCCTAACAGCTCCAACACCTGTCCCCCGGAAGATCGAGTTCCAGCCCCTCATCATCGTCTCCAGTGAGGAAGTCCGCAGCGTGCCAGCCTCAGCGCTGGTCTCACCCTCCCGGCACATCAAGATCCGCCCAATCCAGCCGCCCAAGATGAGTGGAAAGGCCCTGACCGCCCTCATCTTCGCTGTCACCGGCATCCCGGTTATCGGCATACTGTTAGGTTGGTTTGCCATCCTGTTCGGAGGCCTGGCGCTGCGGGAGATTCGCCTGTCGGATCGCTTGCGCGGCCGGGGACTGGCGCTGGCCGGGATCTGCCTCGGAGTGTTTGACATCGTCGCATGGGTGGTGCTGTTTGCGTACCTTATCTCGGCGGCCCTGCGCCCCGGCGGCCTGTTCGCGCCGGAGCCCTCCAACACCCCTGCCAGCCAGTACCGGCAAGTCTACAAAACCAGGGACGCAACCTTCCCCGGGAGCCTGTCGGAAGCCGGGTTCCGGACGCACACCGGAGCTCAAGGAGAATGCTGATCTGCCCATGTCCACTCCACGCCGTCACTTCCTTCAATCCACCGCAGCCCTGGCGGCCGGCGTGGCACTCCCTGGCGCCGGCAGTCCCGCGCCGCTGCCCACGGTAAGGCTGGGCAGTTGCGAAGTGACCCGGATCATCATCGGCGAGAATCCCCTCTACGGCTACTCGCACTTCAACAGACTGCTCGACCGGCACATGGTCGAGTGGTGTACGCCCGAGCACGTCTGCCAGACTCTGCGGCAATGCGAGCAGCACGGCGTCAACACTTGGGAATTCACCCACAGCGAGCGCAGCCTCTCGGACCTCGACCGCCACCGGGCAGAAGGCGGCAAGCTGCAATGGATTCTGTTGAGCTCGCGGGAGATGGAAAAGGACCCCTCGCTCATCCCGCAAATGGCCCAGCGCAAGCCCATCGGCATCGTCCACCACGGCGGGGTCACCGACACCCGCTGGCGCGCCGGGCAGCAGAACACCATTCGAGAATTCCTGAAACGGGTGCGCGATAGCGTAGTCCTGGTGGGTTTGTCCACGCACAACCCTCTCGTGGTCGAGACCACCGAGGAGCAGAACTGGGACATCGACTTCTACATGACGTGTCTGTACCGCGTCACTCGCACCCGGGAGGAATTGGAGAAACTCCTCGGACAGGCGCCCTTGGGCGAGACGTACCTGCCCGAAGATCCGCCGCGCATGTGCCGCGCCATCCGCCAGAGCAAGAAGACCTGCCTGGCGTTCAAAATCCTGGCCGCGGGCCGCCTCACGGACACGCCCCAGCAGATCGATCGGGCTTTTCAGTTCGCCTTCGACAACATTAAGCCCCAGGACTGCGTGATTGTCGGCATGTACCCCCGCTACACCGACCAGGTGCGCGAAAACGCCGACCGCCTCCGCCGCATCCTCT
>CAVRZY010000263.1:0-52823 GCA_963725415.1 uncultured Acidobacteriota bacterium
GCATCTTGCCCGGTGAGGTTGGATTGTGCCCTCCCCTGAGGAGGCATGTTTTGGCAGGACTGACCGCAAGGGAGTGAAATGCTTCGTGAAGCCAGTTACTACTCAAGGATGACGTTGGGCGTCTATAAGCTGGCGCGTATGCCGCTGGAGTCCGACCCGAAGAGTCTGGTGCGGCGGACGCTGGAAAACCGCGAGGCCAATTTCCTGGATCTGATGCGGCGGGCCGTGTTCGACAATCCGGCGAACCCTTACCACACGCTGTTTCAGTGGTCTGGCTGCAGCTACGGGGATCTCGAGCACGCCGTACGAAAAGACGGGTTGGAGCCCACGCTGGAGTCTCTCCGGAAAGCGGGGGTGTACCTCGCCAACGACGAGTTCAAAGGGAAGAGGCCGGTGGCACGGTCGGGCAAGCAGATGATGGTGGAATCCGAGGACTTCGCCAATCCCTTGGTGAAGGGTATGATCCAGACCACGAGCGGCGGCAGCCGGAGCAGGGGAACCACCACATGGTACAGCCTGGAGTTCCAGATCTATCGCGAAGCGCAGACCTGTGTCTTTTTTGATCAGTTTCAACTGTCGAAGCGCCCGATCGTTGGGATCAGGGGGATCCTCCCGTCTGACGCTGGGATGCGGCTGTCCGTGAATTCCGCGCGGCGGGGGCTGCCCTACGACAAGTGGTTCGCGCTGGGAGGGTCGTTCCGGGGATCGGGTCACTACCGGTTGGTGACCAAGTTTCTGTTGCTGGAGGCGCGGATGCTGGGGGTGCGGGTGAACTTTCCCACCTACCTGCCGCACAATGATTTCTCTCCGGTGGCGCGCTGGATCGCGCGGCGACGTTCTGAAGGGGCGAAGTGCATCTTGTGGGCTGGAGTGAGCCAGGGAGTCCGCGTGGCGGCGGCGGCGGCTGAAAACGGTCTGGACATCAGCGGGACGACGTGCCTGCTGGGCGGGGAGGCTCTGACCGACGCCAAGCGGGAGGTGATCGAGGCGTCCGGCTGCGAGGCCCATGCTCGCTACGGTATTACTGAGCTTGGACAGGTTGGAGTGGCGTGCCCGCAAATGAACAAAGGGAATACCGTCCACGTTTGCCTGGATTCGCTGGGGGTCATCGGCTACCGGCGAACGGCTCCGCTAACCGAAGTCGAGATCGATTCTTTGATGTTCACGACATTGCTTCCCTGCGCCGCGTTTGTTCTGGTCAACGTGGAAATGGATGACAGCGGAGTCTTGGCGCCGGCCCGTTGTGGTTGTCCCTTGAACGCGATGGGCTTCAGGCAGCAGGTGAGCAATATCTACAGCTACGGAAGACTCACCGGCCAGGGGATGACCCTTGTGGGATGGGACGTGCTGAGAATCCTGGAGCGCAGCCTGCCACGGCGATTCGGAGGCACAAACACCGACTATCAACTGGTCGAATGCGAGGGAAGGAATCAGACGGAGATAGAGCTTCGGGTTCACCCGCGAGTCGGCGCCCATTCCCCGGACGAAATCAAGGAGTTCTTCTTGTCGGAGGTGAAGGCGTTATATGGCGGCGCCCTCACCAGGAGGAACTGGGAACAGACCGAGGGCGTGCGGGTGGTCATTGCCGAGCCGTACATGAGCGGCAAGCAGAGAATACACCCTTTGCATTTGCTCGGAACCACCGAGCAGCAGAGGCGAGGGATGACCGGCCGGGCCGAAGGAGTGCCCGACGGAAACCGCGGCGAAGCTGGCCGCGCGGGAGGATGACGCATGAGTATGCCGACATGGAAGTACACCGCGGTTCTCATCATGGTCCTTTCGCCGGCGGCTAGGAGCGTTTGGGCGCAGGGACGGACGAGCGCCATCGCCGGAACGGTAGTTGACGAGAGTGGGGGTGTCGTCCGCGACGCTCGTATCAAGGCTCTCCACGTTTCCACCAGCGAGACCCGAACCACCTCCAGCAACGAATACGGGGTCTACCGGATCGCACGGCTCGAACTCGGCGCCTACCAGGTGACCGCAGAGAAAGACGGCTTCAAGGCCAGCAAGCACGAGGGCGTCATCCTGGAACTGGATCGCGAAGCGGTCGTGGACCATGTCCTTCATGTGGGCGATCTGGCCGAGAGTGTCGTCGTCTCTGGGCAGGCCCGCATCATCGAGGCGACGCCATCGGCGCTAACCAGTTTGGTGGACTCCAATACGATCGAGGAGTTGCCTCTGAACGGCCGGGACTACATACAGCTCGCCACACTCCAAGCCGGCGCTACCATAGCCCGTGCCCAGGTCCGCAACGTGAACCAGGGCTATGGCCTCCAGATCAGTATCTCGGGATCCCGCCCCTTCCAGAATAACTTTCTCCTGGACGGCGTGAGCTTGACCACCTACAACGGCTCGACGCCCGGCAGCATCAGCGGGCTCAACCTGGGAGTGGATGCCATCCAGGAGTTCAGCGTGCATAGCAGCACCTACAGCGCGCAGTACGGCCGGGCCGCCGGAGGGATCGTGAACGCGGTGACAAAGTCCGGCGGCAACAAGTCTCACGGCAGCGCGTTCTACTTTCATCGCAACGACAACCTCGATGCGCGGAACTTCTTCGACATTGGCGAGCCGCCGGAGTTCCGCCGGCACCAGTTCGGAGGCTCGGTGGGAGGTCCGATCCTCCGCAATAAGTCCTTCTTCTTTGTGAACTACGAGGGTCTGCGGGAGGCGCGGGGCAGTACCACGATCAATACGACGCTGACCGCCGAAGCGCGAAAAGGCAACCTGAGTAGCGGCCCCGTACAGGTGGATCCGGTGATGGCCAAGGTGGCGGCCCTTTATCCTGTGCCGAACGGCGAGATTCTCGGCGATACCGGACTGTTCATCTTTTCGAATGACGAGATCAGTGACGAGAATTTTGTCACGACGCGGATTGACCAGAACTTGAGCCACACCGACAAGCTGTTCTTCCGATACAGTTTCGACGGCGGAGCCCGGAGAAAAGAAACCGACTTGGCCATGGGAGTCCGGTCGAACTCGACACGAAACCAATCGGCGGCACTGGAGGAGACCCATGTTCTTTCGGCAAACCTGCTCAACACGGCCCGGCTGGGGTTCCTGCGCACCTTTACGGTCGACGGCCAGACCACGACCCAGGTGCCCGCTACCGATGATCCGGAACTCGCGTTCGTGCCTGGAAGCGGCGTGATCGGAACGATTGACGTGTCAGGCCTGACGGCCTTTCCCGGTGGCAGCGGCGCGCAGAACGTAGACAAGCACGCCTTCAACTCGTACCAGGTCAGTGACGACTTGACCTGGATGCGCGGGCGGCACGCGCTTAAGTTCGGGGGCCGTTTCGAACACATCCGGTTCAACACCGACAGCCAAAGCCGGCAGTGTGGCGACTACCGGTTTCGAAGCATTGGCCAGTTCCTGACCAACAAGTCAGACCGCTTCCTCGCGCAGTTGCCGGGCTCGGACACGATCCGCGGACATCGCCAATGGATCGGCGCGCTTTATATCCAGGACACCTGGAGGGTTTCCCAGCAACTCACCCTGGACCTCGGGCTGCGCTGGGAGTGGGCCAGCGTCCCCACCGAGGTCAACGGAAAGGTGGCCAACCTGGACAATCTGACCGACACGAAGATGCGCGTGGGGGACCCGTTGTTCGACAATCCTTCGCTCAAGAACTTCGCTCCCCGGGTGGGCCTGGCCTGGGACGCGTTTGGGAATGGCAGGACCATCGTTCGGAGCGGCTACGGGGTTTTTCCGGACCTGTTGCTGTCTCAATTTCTCCTTAACCTTGGCGTCCGAAATCCGCCGTTCTTCCTCCGTGGGGAGACCCGGCAGCTCAACACAGGCGATTTTCCCAGCGCGGGATATGCTCGTTTTTTGGCCGATCCGAACCCTGAATTGCGCGTCCAGCGGATTCCACGGGACCTGAACCAGCCATACGTCCAGCAGTGGAATCTGAACGTCGAGCAGACTTTGGACCGGAACACCATGCTGCGGATCGGCTACGTCGGATCCCACGGACTGAATCTGTCCTCGATCACAGTGGATGCCAACCTCGTCGAGCCGGTCACACTGCCGGACGGCCGCCTGTTTTTTCCGAAGGACGGCAAGAGAATCAATCCCGTGTTTGGCCTGATCAAAGACCGCACGTTCGAGGCCCACTCCTTCTACCACGGACTCCAGACCTGGTTTCGCCGGCGAATGAGCGGGGGGCTCCAGACCCAGGTGTCTTACAGCTTCTCCAAGAGCATTGACGACAGCTCCAACTGCAACGAGAATGAAGCCACCAATGCGGGCGTGCTGCCGCTTAACGGCAACCCAAAGTTCAATCGAGGCCTGTCAGGCCATGATGTTCGTCACTATGCTGTCGCCAGCGGGACGTGGGAACTCCCGTTGCGAGAAGGCCCCGGGTGGTATCGGATCCTGGGCGGCTGGCAACTGGCCGGGATTGTAACGTATGCATCTGGATTGCCAATGTCAGCCTGGTTGGGCTACGATGCGGCCAGGACGCAAACCAGCCAATCCGGCCCGGCTATGGGCCAGCGTCCGGACCTCGCTCCAGGTGCGAGTAACAATCCGGTCACCGGAGATCCCCGGGGCTGGGTGGATCCCGGCGCGTTCCGCCGCCCCGAGCCGGGCTTCCTTGGAAACCTGGGCCGGAATACGATCATCGGGCCGGACCTGGCCAACGTCGATTTCTCGGTGGTAAAGAGTATTAGGGTTTCGAAACTGGGCGAGGGAGCGTCGCTCGATTTTCGGTTTGAATTCTTCAACCTGTTCAACCGCACGAACTTTGATCTCCCCGATCCGGAACGCATGACCGTCTTCGAGGAGAATTCCACCCGTGAGGATTTCGCACGGATCACCAGCGCAGGCAGGAGCCGTGAGATCCAGTTTGGGTTGAAGCTCCGATTCTAGGCAGAAGGCGGGCGTCGAGGGTCGCCTGCCGGAAGGAGAGAGTCTGGCCACCGAAATTACTGCCCCTGCCGTTCCGCCGGAACGGAGCCTGGTCCGCCGCGCTCTGGCACTGGGTCCCGGGTTGGTTTTCGTCCTCGATGCGGTTGGCCCCAGCGACCTCGTTACCGGCTCGATTGCCGGAGCTAAGTATGGGTACAGCCTGCTTTGGTTGCTGGTTGCGGCTTTGGTTGCCCGGTTCATGATCGTCGATGCGACCGGGCGTTACGTCATGGTTAGCGGTGAGAGCCTGCTGGCGGGATTCGGCCGTATCAGCAGATGGATCGCCCTGTTGTGGTTCGTGGTGACGGTTCTGACGCGACACGTCGCCGCGTTGACGAACATTGTCATTCTGGGCTCCGCCGCACACCTTGTACTTCCTCTGCCGACGCGCTATAGCATCGCCATCTGGGGACTGTCCTCTTGGGTGGCGGCATTCGCGCTGATTTACTGGGGCCGCTATCGGGGGTTCGAGAAAGTGAGTAAACCGTTCGCGGTGGTGATGGGCTCCTGTCTGGTGGCAGCGGCCATTTTGTCGCGGCCCGATCCGGCGCATCTGGTAAAAGGAGCGCTGACTCCTGTTTTGCCCATGGAACAAGGGCTATACAGCCCCACCTTGGTGGTGATGGCCGTGATGTCGGCGGCCATGGGTTCCTTCGGCAATCTCAAGTATTCGGCCTATGTTCATGAGAAGGGATGGCGCAATGTCTCGTTCCGTCCCAAGCAACGTCGCGACCTGCTGCTGAGCATGTGCGGTATGTTTTGCATGCTGGCGATGATCCAGATCGCCGCGGCGGGAGCGTTGAAGCCGCGCGGAATCGAGGTGGGAAAGCTGGAAGATCTGATTCCGATTTTCGCAGACGTGCTCGGTTACGGTGGCCGCAGCATCCTGGGTGTCACGCTCTGGTGCATCGTTTTCGCCAGCACTTTGGGCGAAACGGGTTATGGAATCATGATCTCGGACGTCTACTACCGTTTCATCCGCCGTTCTGCGGCGATCGCCCAGCGGAACCAGGCCGCGGGTGAAATGCCCGCCTACCGCTGGATGGTGCTGTACGTCTTCCTCTCCCCGCTATACGGTGTCTTCACGGGTTGGACCCCAATCGGGCTGGTGCTGGTGAAGGCGGCGGCGAACGTGCTGTTGTTTCCGATTGTTATTCTGGCGGTGCTGCGGCTGACGGCCGACAGGAAAATCATGGGGGCCCAGGCCAACGGATGGTTGACCAATATGGTGCTCGGATTGAGTACCCTGGTGGCCGTCTATCTCGGTTGTCGGGGCTTTATTGAGTTGTTGGGTTCCCGGAGTTGATCGATTTCTGGTTGGCGGGCTTACTCTGTAGATGACATGACGCTGTCGTCGTCCTCATCCCGCTCCAGTGCCGGACCGGTCCTGAAGATGACTCGAATCTTCTTTACCAGCTCGAACAGGCTGATCAGCTCCGCTCGACCTATCAAGGCGAGTGCCGCCAGATACGAGCCGAGGCCGGCGGCTCCGAAAGTGGCTGCTGCGGCCCAAGGCGAGAGGTGCATCTGGATTGGCCGTCGAATCGCCAGCAGGGCTGCTGCCATGATCAGGGTGGCGCCAAGCGCCGGGGCTTCCTGCCGCATCTGGACGCCCATGCTCAGTCCCGTCAGCCGCGCCACATACCGCATGCCCAAGGGCCAGCTAATGAAGCTCCCGATGATCAGGGCCAGGCAGACGCCGACAGATCCGTAGGCAAGCAGGAGGAAGATGAGTGCGATAGTCCCCAACGTTCTCCATATGGAAGCGATCAGCAGCAAATCCGGCCTGCCCAGTCCGCGCAGCAGGGCACTGTTCCAGATGTTGAAGGACCGCCGGTAGGCGTTCAAGGCAAAAAGCTGGATGAGGGGCACGGCGCCGATCCAGCGCTTGCCGAGCGCCGGGGGCACCAGCATCGGGGCAATCAGGGCGATGCCGGCGAAGGCCGGAAACACGACGGTTGCTGTCAGCCGAGAACCTCCGCAGTAAACCCGCCGCGTTTCCTTCATGTCATTCTGCGCCTGGGCGAAGGTGGGCATGGCCACGTCCTTGATCGGGCTCAACAACGTGTCAGCCGTCGTATCGACAAGGCGCCGGGCAATGACGAACTGCCCCAACTCGGCCGCTCCCGCCACGCGTCCTAGTATGATGCGGGGAACTTGATTGTCGATATAGTGAAGCACGTTCACCAGGCCGCGGCTGGCGCTGAACCGCCACAGCTCATTAAAACGGCTGAGGGACCAACGGGGGCGCGGCTTCCAGGCCGACTTCCGCCACAGGATGAGCATTTCGACCGCGGCGGTGGCGAGTTGGAGGAAGACCAGGCTCCAGACTCCGTGGCCGGTCAGGGCCAAGCACAGGCCGATCACTGTCCCCACCGCTCCGGCGGTGATCGTCGCCTGCGTGGTGGCGGCGAAGCGCAGCTCTCTGGCCAGCAGCGCGCGCGGTACCGCCCCGGTCGCTCTCAGGTAGAGGACAAACGAAGTCGCCGCGAGCAGTCGTCCAAGCCCTTCCTGAACAAAGTACTGCTCCACCGCGCCGCGCAGCAGAATCGCTACCAGCACCAGTCCGCCGCTCAGAGCCTGCAATGTCCAAAACAGCGTGTCTTTGTGATCGGACCGCAGCCGCGGGATCTGGATCAGCGACTCCGCCAAGCTGGTTGCCAACAGCGTCTGGCCCAGCGCCAGCGAGGCGTCTATCATCGCCATGAGCCCAAAGCTTTCCGGACCCAGAATTCGCGACAGCACCACGAAGTTCAGGAACGCCAAAGCGGCGGAGGCAATAGCGTTGCCTGTTGCCCAGACCCCACCTCGGATCCCACGCATGTGCAGATCGGAGAGTCCGCCCATAGGTTCAATGCTACCGTTGCCAGTATACACGGTGGCTTCTCAAGCTATCGATTGGAGAGACAATGGTGGGCCTGCTGTAAATGCAGGACCGAGTATGGTCCAAAGACTCAAATGTGGCCGATGTAACATGTTACGCGCCAACCCCAGGTTCCAATTTCGGGCCAGCGGCACTTCTCTGGCGCGATCCGCAAATGCCTACGGGAGAACAACTTAGCCCACGGCTGAGTTTTTGGACGTTACGGGGTTGGTGGGGCTGGCCGAGGAGTCTGCTTGGTCGAGCGCGGCGCCGGGCCGGAGCCCGGCGGCAGGCTGAAAGCCTGACCCCACTCAAACAGCGCCAGGGCGGCGGTTAGCGCTGGATGCGGGCGGAGCCGCCTTTGGCGAAGGCGCGGACCTGCTCGAGGGTGGCCATGGTGGTGTCGCCGGGGAAGGTGGTCAGCAGGGCGCCGTGAGCCCAGCCCAGCTTGACGGCTTGCTCGGGCGGCTCGCCGGCCAGCAGACCGTAAAAGAATCCGGAGGCGAAGCCGTCACCGCCACCGACGCGATCCAGGATGTCGAGCTGGCAGGTGGGGGCGACGCAGGTCTGGCCATCGATCCAAGCCACCGCGCTCCAACCGTGCCGGTTGGTGGAGTGCACCTCGCGGAGGGTGGTAGCGACGATCTTGACCTGGGGATGCAGCTCGATGACCCGATCGATCATGGCGAAGAAGGCGCTGGGGTCGAGCTTGGACTGGGCGGCGACGTCGGGACCGGGGATGCCCAGCCCTTTCTGGAGGTCTTCCTCGTTGCCAACAAGGACGTCCGCGTTCTTGACGATGCGCCCGATGACCGCCAGGGCACGCTCATGGCCGCCGGAGCGACTCCAGAGCTTCTCGCGGTAGTTGAGGTCGAAGGAGACCACCGCACCGGCCGCCTTGGCCGCTTGCATACCCTCGACGATGACCTCACCGGTGGTTTCAGAGAGAGCCGCGAAGATGCCGCCACTGTGGAACCAGCGCACGCCGCCGGCGAAGATGGCGTTCCAATCGAAGTCGCCGGGCTTGAGACGCGCTGCGGCCTCGTTGGAGCGGTTGTAGAAAACCACGGGGGCCCGCACGCCGTGGCCGCGATCACTGTAGACGGCGGCCATGTTGGGACCGGTGACTCCGTCGTGGTCGAAGCGCTTGTAAAAAGGTTTGACGCCCATGGCCTTGACCCGCTCGGCGATCAGATCGCCGATGGGATAGTTGACCATGGCGGTGGCGATGCCGGTTTGCAGGCGGAAGCAGTCCGCCAGGTTGGCGGCGACGTTGTACTCCCCGCCGCTGACATGGATCTGGCACTCAGTGGCTTTGCGGAAAGGGATTATCCCCGGGTCCAGGCGGTGGACCAGGGCGCCGACAGAGACGAAGTCCAAAGCGGCATGTTGAGGAATATTGAGACCGTACTTCATGCTACTCTCCCAAAGGTAGAACCTCACTATAGCAGATGAGCGATTCAGGCACTGGGCATGGAGCGCAGCAAAAACCGGGACAGACGTCCCTGAGGCTGCGCCTCACCCACCGGGATGAAAATCGGGGACAGGCTACGGCGTGCACGCGCCAACAACGCTTGGGACGCCGTAGCCTGTCCCCGATTTGCGAGAGAGCCGTTTGCAGGTGCAGCAAACGGTGTCAGTCCCCGGTTTTTGCTCACTGTCGTATGAGTGTCTAAATCGCAGATAGCAGATGGGCAGATCTGCGGGCCTGTTTGCCGCGCTGGTTGAGGACTGGGTGAACAGGCTGACTTGTGCGAGCACTGCGCGGGGCAGGTGCTGAGAGCGGGAGGTCGGGACACGCCATGGGCCGGCTCGTGGCCAGTTCCGGGCGGCTGCGGGCTGAAGCCCACAGCGGCACGCTGAAGCGTGCGCCACGAGCTCATCTTTCGGGAGGGATGGTCCAGAGGTAGATGGGGTGGCCGTCCACTTCGAGCTGCTTCTCGGGGGCCCAGTCATCCATGTCCCAGTGGTGGGAGACGACGCGGGTGCCGGGCTTCAGCTCCTTCCATAGCTTGGGGCGAAGCTTCAAGTTCAGGGAGCGCCACAGGAAAAGGGTCACCACGGTGGCTTCCTGGATGTCGGCCTCGAACAGGTCCTCGTTGCGGAAGGTCACGCGATCCAGGACTCCGGCTTTGCGGGCGTTGTCGGTGGATTCCTTGATCCTTTGCGGGTCAATGTCGATGCCCACGGCGCGGGCCCCGAACTGCTTGGCTGCCGCGATCACGATGCGCCCGTCGCCGCAGCCCAGATCGTAGACCACATCGCCCGTGTGAACGTTGGCCAGCTTGAGCATCTGCTCGACTACATTCTCGGGGCTGGGCTCGAAGACCACGTCCGGCTGGCGCAGCTTCTTCTGCTGCGCGAGCGCGAGGGTAACGCCCAGGGTAAGAAACAAGCTCAAAAAGCGGAACGTTTTAGTAGGTTGCATTACTGGTTCCTTCTTCTGATTCATATGTGCAGTAACTCGGGGCTGGTGTGAGGAAGAAAGGAGGCTCCCACGAACTCATCCATGTACCCAGGCAGGCCAGCCAGATCTACATAGGTGACCCTGCTGAGATAGCTTCCTATCTCCGCGAAGAATGGCCGCGAGAGCAGGGCGAGGGCGGCGCCTTCGAGCGAGCCGTTGTCCACATAGCCGTAGCAGCCCAGCGGGAGGGAGGGCAGCAGTCCGATACCCAGCGCGGCGGGCAGATTGAGGAAACGGCCAAAGTTGCCGGAGACGACGGCGCGCTGGATGGGATGGGCGCCTGGCCCCAGCGCTCCCACGAGCGAGCGTATGCCGGCGAAGACCGCCGCCTTGGCCCGAACCAGGCTGGTGAGGTCTCTTTCCCACAAGGCCACCTTGCGGTCCTCGGAGAGTGCTATAGCCCTTCCCCACTGGCCTTCCACGCGCTGATGGACGGGCAAGCGATCGGTGAACCGGCCGCTGCGGTCGATCCAACCAGCACGAAACAAGGCGTCCGTCAAAGCGATCAGCCCGGAGCCGCACAGTCCCCGAACGCGGCCTGAACCGATGACGGAAACTCGAAGAGCGCCCTTTTGCGGGTCGATGGATGCGCCGTCCACAGCGCCGCGGTCGGCGCGCATGCCGCAGCGGATTCCTCCGCCTTCAAAAGCCGGTCCGGCACTGCACGCGCAGGCCAGCGCAAACTCCGGCCCGCCCAGAACAATCTCGCCATTGGTACCCAGGTCCACATAGAGGGCCAGGCCATCGGAGAGGCGCGAGAAGCCGGCGCGCACAGCGCCCGCCAGGATGTCGCCGCCGACCCACCCACCGGCGGCTGGCACGCTGTAAACGGGCGCGCGATCGCGGCCGGGCCAGCCGAGCTGAGAAGCGTCAACGGGCGGGAAGGCCAGGGCACGCGGCTGGGAAGGGACACGACGAATCCCGGACGGATCCTCGGCCAGCAGGAGGTGAATCATGGTCACGTTCCCCGCCACGACGTATCCGCAGATTCGGCCAGGGTCGGCCTGGGCGGCCGTCGCCGCTTCGGCGATCATCGCGGCTACCGCGCTGCGGACCGAGGAGGCCAGTTCCCGCAAGCGGCCTTTCTCCGCGGCGACGATGCGGGAAATGACGTCGGCGCCTCTCGGAATTTGAGGATTGTAGGCGCTGGCTTCGCCGAGGACCACTCCGTCGGAAAGTCGGATCAGCAAGAGCCGCAGAGTGGTGGTGCCGATGTCCAGCGCGACGCCCAGATCGGCTTCTGTGTGCGACTCCACGATGGGCTGGAGTTCGAGAGGCCAGGGGGCCCAGGTCTCCAGTGGCGCCAACCCGATGTTGCGATCCGCGGAGATGAGCTTGGGGAGCTGGGCCTCGAGGAGCGGCAAAACCGTGAGCGGACCGTGGACCGTGGTGAGGCATGCCAGCACATGAGGGAACCCGGCTTCGCGCTGAAGAATGCGGTACTCGGGAACCTGTCCGTCCAGGATGCGCACCAGGCAGCGGCCGCAAGCGCCGCGCCCGCCGCACTCGGCGCGAAGCGGCTCGGAGGCAAGCTGGGCGGCCTCCAGCAGGGTAGCGCCATCGGAGACGAGCGCCGATCGTCCCGAGGGAGAAAAAGTTACCGGATGAGGCCCCACTTGCGGATTATAGCGAAGGCAACGGGCGTCCCGATGCGGCTGCTGAGAGAAGCGAGAGATGAACGGTCAGCAGTCACTGGTTTGCGAGAATGGTTTCGACGTCCCGAGCGCCGTGGAGAACCCGGAGGATTTCCACCGGCCGCTTTCCAGGGTCGTAGATGATGAGGTACGAACTCACAGGTCAGAAGAGAACCGGCTTGTCCGTGATGTCTTCTCTCCTGTGGCCGATTCCAGGGTTCTCCGCCAGGCTGTAGAAGGTCTTGCGAATCCTCTGCTCGAAGCGGACAGCGGCCTCAACGTTATCCTGGGCATTGAACAACCAGATCTCGTCCAGGTCTTCGAGGGCCTGCGGCGAGACAACAAAGGGCGCTTTGCTCATTTGCCTCTCTGTCGCTTGAACCGTTTATGCCGCTGCGCAAGCGTTTTGAAGGCCTCTTCACCGTCGATGCCTTCACCTCGCTGTAGGGACTCCCAGCCTTCGTCGATCTTCTTGCGGATCTCCTGCATTCTCATCTGGCGGATGTGATCATGTTCTTCGAGAAGCCGCAACGCCTCGCGCACCACTTCGCTGGCGGAGTTGTATCGGCCGGTCTTGACTTTGTTGTGGACCAGTTTCTCCAGCTCAGACGTGAGGTGGACATTCATGGGAGGTGACCTCCGTTTTGGATACTGATCCGACGATAGCGCGCATGTCCATGATTGTCAATGTTGGACACGTCGGCACCACGCGCGTTTGCATCTCCTATCCCGCCCGAACGGCTCCCCAGACATCGCGGAAGAAGGGGGCGATGTCGGAGGCTTCCTGCGGGCCGACTAGTACGCGCCAGCCTTCGCCCAGGGCGTCTTCGAGTTCGCCGGAGATGACGGAGACGTAGCCGGGGATGATCACGGTGCGATGGGTCACCCGCTCGGTGGCCTGCATCTGGCGGAGAGCTTTGGCCACGCGGTCGCCGGAGAACTTTCCTGCGGACCAGGCGGTCAGCACGCTCAATCCCTCGGCGTCCACCACGGCCAGATGACAGGCCAGGCCGGTGGCTTCGAGTTCCGTGGAGACGATGAAGTAGGTGAGCGAGAAGTTGGTGGTGACCAGGAGCGGGGAGCCGGCATCCGGCTCGCCGATAGGATAGACGCCGGGATCCATTTGCAGAGGCTTCTGCGGGTCGGTGTAGATGTTCTGGCGCAGGGTCCAAAGCGGGAGCCAGGCTTCGTCGCTCGAATCCTGGGCGACCAGCAGAGAAGCGAATTTGGTGATGCCGAGCACGGCCTTTTCGAACTCGTCGGCGCCGACGCGCAGGAAGACTGGGTGACCCAGGCCAGGGTGGATGCGGTCGAGCGCGCCTCTGCGAATGGCGGTCAGGCTGTGATGGAGGGACTGCGGATCCGCACCTGGAGGCTCCAGCAGAATATCGGCGACGCCGGCGCGGGCGGCCTCGACGGCTGCGGCCGCCAGCCCTGCCAGGTCCGCTCCCGAAACAACCAGCGGCATGCCGAGGCGTGCAGCCAGGCTGGCGTAAGCGCTCAGAAGCGCGCCAGCAGGCGGCACGAGCAGCGGGCGATGGTCCTTGATTCTTTCAGCCATGGCCGTGGCGCCTTCAGGTGTCGCGGCCAGCAGTGCCACTGGGAGACCGCGCTCTGCCGCAGCGGCCGCGGCCTCCGGCGAGCCGGGCGCTTCCGGGATGGCCACGCCGTCTACCTGAAACACCTCTCCCGCGCGCTCGATGCGCAGGTTGCGCCAAGCCTCCAGCGTGGCAACTTCTTTCGGATCCAGCAAGCGGAAGAGCCCGGGGCGTCGCACGAAGGTTTTCTCATGCCGGAAGAAGACGGTTTCCTCGCCTACGGTGATTGAGCGCTCTCCGTGGCCGATGGTGACGCCGCGGATGGGAGGCGCGGAGGCTGCGCCCAGAGCGGCATGAGCCTCTGGGGAAGCATCGGGGCACTTCTCCAGCGCTTCCCTGCCCGCCGCCAGCTTCATGGCAAAGGCCAGGCAGGTCGGGTATCCGCACTTGCGGCAATTGGTATTGGGAAGGAGCTTGAAGATCTGAAGGCCGGTCAGCGGCATTGGCTACCTCCCTGTCACCGAACCAGGAGTCAAGTTGCCTGCGGAGGCGGGCCAGCGCCTGGGGATGGCGGAGAACGAGGACCTCGGCGCCGGCCTCGAGGAGCGGCAGCGCCGTGGCGACCTCCCAGTAGACTCCCGCGCTTCATCGCCCCAGGGAGCTCTTTCGCGACTTGCTCCTTGGCCTTCCAGGCCTCTTCGCCCACCAGGCAGATCACGGGAGAGTTCAGCATCGGTCTCCCCGCCGAGGGCCGCCAGCCGGATCCGCTCCATGACCGAGTACGTGTACTCCAGGCCGTAACCGAGGCCGCCGGTGAGCGGATCGATCAGCACGCGATTCAAGTCCACGTTCGCATCCGCCAGCAGGATGTTGAGCTGCTTGGCGATGTTCATGTCGATGGGGCTCTCCGCCACCAGGACATGGCCGTAGGCCACGGCGACGGCCGCCAGGGTCTTGTAGTCTTCCTGGCAAGCGGAGTGGAGGACGAGGCCCTCGCCGCGGCACTCTTCGGCCACGCGGGCCAGCACGTCGTTCTGCTTCTGGCCGGCGCCCGGCCCCTTGACGATCAGCGGAACGCTGACGCGTCGAGCACCGCGCGGACGTCGGCCGCGGCTTGTTCCGGCGAGCGGTTGCCGCGATCGGGATGGGTTCCCATGAGGTGGAGCATCACCAGGTCGGCGCCGTACTCTTCCACGGCGCGCCGCGCGGCCGCCGCCGGCTGGCCCAGCACTCCTTCCCACGGCTGCGCGCACGGCGTCCGGCCAGCGGGGCGGGTCCACATCGGTGATTTCCAGCGCCAGCACGGGCCGATGCGGGAAGCTGGCCTTCGAAGGTGTGCAGCGGCAGGCCGTTGCCGCCGCCGACCGTCAGCGCCTGCCGGCTTCCCGACCCGAGGGTCACCGTGCGGATCGCGCCGGGCCATTTCTTCGGTTTCAGGTCCAGAGTCATGCGGGTTCTCATTGCGTTGCATCGGTCGGACCCCACAGGCTGATCCTGACCCCACTCAGACTCATCAGATCATCTCGCCCATGGCCAGCGCGGGATGCTCCACCGCCGCCAGGTGCTCGATCAGCGGCTCCAGTTCGGTGCAGACGGTCTCGTCGGCGATCTTGTCGTAGAGGTCCGGCTTGCCGATCTCTTCACAGCGCTGCCGGAGCTTGTCTCCCAGCCTCTGCTTGACCCTGGTGGTGGTCCAGACCAGCCGCGCCAGCCCGCCGTCGGCGCTGATGAACTTCTTCGACAGGATGTAGAGCGTGCCGATGCCGATGAAGCCCGGCGTCTGCTGCCCGCCGCCCACCATCTCGGCCAGGGAGGAGAAGGTCATCCCGACCGGGGTCTGCCCCGAGTACTCGCGGTCGACGATCATGATGCCGCCGGTGCCCGGGAGCACGCAGGCGATGCACTCGAAGCAGCCGCAGGAGGTCATCGGGATCGGTGATCATCGAGTAGGCCGAGAAGCGGGAGAAGGCGCCGTTCGAGGCGCTGCTGATGAAGTCGTTGATGCCCTTCCACTGGCCCAGCACGGGGTCGATCACTTCGCCCTTGCGCACCGGCTGGTTGCCGCCGTGGGGGTTGATCTCGTAGGCGGCCTTGCCGTCGAGCCAGTTGTAGGCGCCGCAGAGACCCGAGGCGCTCGGGCGTGATGATGCAGATGTGATTGGGCGCATAGCTCTGGCAGAGGGCGCAGGAGTAAAAGATGTCCACGCTCTCGTCGGTCAGCGCGCCCATGCGCTCGTCGCGCTGCTGGTAGGCGGCGGCCGCCGTCGGGTAGAGCGCTCTCGACCTCGTCCGGATTGGTGAACAGCGTCACCTGCACCTTGTCCACGATGGCCGGGAAGTCGTTCTTGAGCTTGTGAAGCAGCACCGTTCCCAGGTGCTCGATGCGGAAGCCGGCGTCGCGCGCCTTCTTGGAGATGCGCAGCCACACCGTGTCGCGCTGCCCCAGGTGCATCACGCCCATCGGCTCGGAGAGGAAGGAGTGGATGTGCCGCTCGAGGATCGACTCGAACTCGGGCTGCATCTTGCGGCCGGCCACCTCGACGAAGATCGCCAGCGGCAGGCGCGCGCCCTCCGGCACGTCGGCGATCTCGGGGCCGACCACCCGGATGAGTCCGTCCTGCGACCTGATCCATCGGGCGGCTGGTGAGGTACTCGAAGCGCGCGGGTGTACTTGCCGCCGAACTCGATGGCCAGGTCCTCCTTGCGGACCCGCTCGCCCTCGAAGGCCGGGCCGTGGCGCACGGGGATGGGGATCTCGACGGTGCGTGATCTTGACCCCGCGCACCTCGACGGCGCGCGACGGCATGTCGCGGTGGGCGACGTTGGAGACGACGTGCTCGTAGGTGCAGATGCCGCTCGGCAGGATCTCGGGGATATCGGTGTCGGCGATGACCGGGAAGCCGAAGTTGATGGCGCCGGCCGCCGTGGCGTACTTCTCGTCGTCCACCTCGCCCAGCGCCAGCACGAAGGCGAAGACGCGCCGCTTGTTGTAGAGCAGGATCTCGCGCGATTCCTTCAGGCCGCCCGGCTTGAGCCCGCCGAAGGTCAACGCCGCGCGGCAGGCGAAGCCGAGCGCGTGCACGATGGACGAGGTGTCGGGCCCGTAGGGGACCAGGAACGTCTCCCAGTTCATCTCGACGCCGCGGCGGTTGAGCTGCGCGGCCATGGTCTCGCCGCCGGTGTGCGAGCCCATGAAGACCAGGATGTTGCGCTCCTGCAGGTCGCGGGCGAGCTGCTCGGCGGTCTCGTCGTTCGGGCAGCGCGCCCACGCAGGCCGCGAAACCCGGCATGCGCCCGTCCACCAGCTTGATGCCCTGCTCGCGCAGGATGCTGTCGGGGGTGGGCCCGAGCCAGAAATCAAACGCCAGCGGGATGCCGCAGCAGGGGCTTCATGGCCTCGACGGCCTCGTGGGCGACGAGCGTGGCCGCTCCGGCGTCGAGCGCCCCGCCCAGGTAGGGCAGCCAGAGCTGCTCGGTCGGCACCGCAGGAAGCCAGCCGCGCGCGATCTGCAAGGGCCTCCTCCAGATCGCCCAGCTTCTCGACCCGCTTTCCCATCAGCGCGAGAATGACGGGCAGAGCATAGGCGGTCCCGGGGAAGCCGATGCTCTGTGTCGCGGCCGTGGCGGTTGATGGCCTCCGACAGCATCGTTTCCGCCCGATCCATGCAGGCGTGGGCGCCGCGGATGGCGGCTGCTGCGATGATTCTGGACATTGGTCAGTTCACTCCTACCGAATCCGCGACATCACGGCTGAAGCATGGTCCCAGGCGCTCGCTCGCTCTTCCAGAGTCGCGCATCCGTCGCCGAGCGTGGATTCGCCTGCCTGTAGAGGCGATAGAAGATGCCCGCGCCCGAAATGTCGCCGTAGAGGAGCGCTCCGGCCAGGCGGCCCCGGTGGTAGACCAGCTTGCGGTAGACGCCCTCGCGGTTGGCCAGCACCTGGGCGGAAGCGCCTTCCAGCCGCTCCGGGCGCACCTCTCCGATCGAGATGATCGGCTCGCCGAAGAATCGCGAGGCGTTCATGCGCAGCGCCCCGCCGGACGGGCCGCTCGACGCCCACGGCGGTGCTGCCGGCCGCGCGGCCCATCTCGTAGGCCACCGGCCAGATGCCGCTGATCGACGGATCGGCCGGTGAGCGGGTCGATCACTTCGGCGCAGTCTCCGGCGGCGAAGATTCCCGGCACGCTGGTGCGCCCGCAGAGGTCGACCACGATCCCGCGCCCGATCCGGATCCCGCTCCCGCGCAGCCACTCGACATTGGGCTTGATGCCCTTGCCCACGACCACGAGGTCGGCGCCGATCAGCTCGCCGTCGTCCAGGCGCACTGCTTCGACGCGCCCGTCGCCCAGAATCTCGACTGCGTCGCGCCCGGTGCGCACGTCCAGCCCGTGGCGGACGAACAACTCCGCCACGCGGCGTCCGGCCTCGGCATCCACCATTTGCGAAAGCAGGTGCGGGGAGGCCACCACCACGGTCACGTTCATCCCGCGCGCCAGCAGGGCCTCGCAGGCCTGCAGGCCGACGTTGCCGCCGCCCAGCACCACGGCGCGGCGGCCGGGCGCGGCCAGCCTGTCGATGGTTTCCAGGTCCTCGAGATTGCGCAGCGCGCAGACACCCGCGAGGTCGGCGCCGGGAATGGAAAGCATGGCCCCGCGGGCGCCGGTGGCCAGGACGAGCCGGTCGAAGGCTAATTCCGTTCCATCGTCGAGCAGCAGCGGGACCGGCATCGGAGTTCAGCCCTGTCGCCCGGCGCGCGCACAGCACGCGAACCCCCAGATCGTTCTCGAGGTAGCCATCGGCGCGCCAGTTGATCTCCGGCGGCGCGATTCGCCCGGCGAGAACATACGGCAGAAGCGGCCGGGAGTATTGGGGAGAGGCGTCCGCGGTGACCAGCGTGATGGAGCAGTCGGGCGCGTGCTCTCGGGCCGCCTCGCAGGCGGCGATTCCGGCGGCCGAGGATCCCACCACCACCACGTGCCCGTCGAATCCGGTCTGAATGCGGCTGGTCCGGCGCTGGCTGGCGTACTGAGCGCGCCGGTGGGACAGGCCGTCACGCAGGCGGGCTTGTCAAGGTCACCGCAAACATCGCAGCGCACCACACGGTCGGTGGCCGGATCGGGACGAATGCCGAACGGGCAGACCATCAGGCACATGAAACAGCCCAGGCAGCGGGTTTCCTCGAGGACGATCCGTCCGCTGGCAGGGTCCCGGTAAAGCGCGCCGCTCTTGCAACTGAAGACGCACAGCGGCTCCAGGCACTGCTCGCAGCGAAGCGCTTGGATGCCATGTCTTGCCGGCGGCCAAAGTGACGCGGCGTTTGGGTGGAACGTCCTCGCTGATGGCGGTTTCCAGTCGCCCGCTGCGGGAATGCGCCACCGAGCACGCCAGCTCGCAGTTTCGGCAGGCGAGGCAGCGCTCTGGATTGAAGGTAAGAACGGTGCGCATCTCAGGCCTCCGGAGGTCTCGCCTGGCTTCGCTCCTGGGCCTTGCCCGCAGCCCAGCGCCGCCAGCCCGGTCGGAGGGACGTAGACAGGTGCGAAGCAACGTTCGCGGGCCGTCCTCGTAAGCATCGGCGCCAGCTTCAGCGCCTTCCGCTTGACATCGAGGTGCGCGAGAATTGCCCTGGCCGCTTCGTCGATATCGTTGGTGAACAGGAACCTTCCGCCGGTTTCCCGTTCGACTTCCTCCTCGAGGTACTTTCGGACCACGCGGCTTCCGGCGATGCGCGGCGGCGGCATGAAGGCGGTGAAGATTCCGGAGGCCACCGCGTACATGCCGATGGTGATGGCCTTCTCGCTCATGGCTTCCGGCGCGGCCGCGGCGATGGGCAACTCCGAGAGATCCGCGCCGATTCCGCCCTCGGCCACCAGCGCCACGCAGACCGAGAGGATGCGCGAATTGTCGACGCAGCTGCCGACGTGCAGAACCGGGGGGATGCCCACCGCCTCGCAGACTTCCCGGAGGCCCGGCCCGGCATGCTCCAGCGCCGCTTCGGGGCGAAGCAGCCCGGCTTTGGCCGAGGCGATGGCGCTGCATCCGGTCTGCACCACCAGCACGTCCTGCGCGAAGCAGGCTGCGGACCAGGGCCAGGTGGTGGCTGTCCTGGGCAAAGCGTGGAGTGTTGCAGCCGACGACGCCCACGATGCCGCGGATGCGGCCCGCCGCGACCGCGTCGATGAGCGGCCGATAGCCTGAACGAAAGCGGCCGCCCATGTAGTACGGCAGATTCTCGTTGGTGAAACCGGCCACCAGGTCCATGCTGTGGCGCGGGATCCTGACCCGCGCGGGATCGCGGCGGGAGAACGCTTCCACGGCCCGCTGGACGATCTCCCGCGCGGCTGCGTTCGGGTTGTGCGGATCGAACGCAATGCGCTCCGCGCCTGGAATGTGGGCCTTGGGCGAAGTGGTCACGATCTTGGTGTGCTGGCAGGCGGCCACCTGGGGCAGCGAGGGCATGACGCACTGCACGTCCACCACCATCAGATCCACGGCGCCGGTAAGCAGCGCCAGTTCCTGGTGGAGATAGTTGCCGGCCACCGGCATTCCCTGCCGCATCAGGATCTCGTTGGCGGTGCAGCAAATGCCGGCGACGTTGATGCCTTCGGCGCCGGCCTGGCGCGCCAGCGCGAGCAGTTCCTCGTCGCGGCTGGCGGCCACGATCATCTCGCTTAAGAGCGGCTCGTGGCCATGCACGAGAATGTTGACCTGTTCTTCTTCGAGCACGCCCAGGTTGGCTCTGCGAGCGGATGGCCTGGGGGCCGCCGAAGAGCACGTCCTGCACGTCGGTGGCGATCATCGAGCCGCCCCAGCCGTCGGCCAGCGCGGTGCGCATGGCCGCGCGCAGCAGGGCCACGCGGGTCGGCTTCCACGCCGTGGTGGGTGCGGTGCAGCAACTCGACGATCTCGCGGTCGATGCCGCGCGGCGTGATGCCCAGCTTGTCCCAGCGCGCGCGCTGCTCTTCGGGCGCGCGCAGCAGCGGGAACGAGCGGGCCTTCCTGCGCGCCGAACTGGGCGCCATCGCGCGGCCAGGTCGCCGGCGATCTGCGCAGCGATCGGCCGCGCCGCGACGCCCCATTCGGCCGCCAGCGCTTTCAGCTTCTCGGGGTTGAGACGCGTAGCCGGAAGAGGAGCCGTCGCCGCGCGCACGGAGAACCTCGACAACCTCGCGCCCGTGGTCGCTGTGCGCGGCCGCGCCCGCGGCAACCGCGCGGGCCAGGTTGCGGGCCACGATCAGGTGGGCATCGGCGCCGCAGGCTCCGACCTGGGCGCGTTCGCCGAAGGGATCGATGCGGCACGGCCCCATGTAGCAGATGTCGCAGCACAGCCCCAGCTCGCCGAACCCGCAGAGGGGCTGCAGGTCGTCGTGCCGGTCCCAGACGGTCTTCGCGCCCAGGTCCCGCGCGCGGGCCAGCATCTCCTGCGCGGCAGGATCGGCAGAGCGGTTGTCGAAATTCAAGGCTTCTCCCTTCAGCGGTGACGAGCTCGAATCACAGAGGCGCAACGCATAAGACACGCTAGAGAATTCCCTGAGCGTGCCTCAGTACTTCGTGCCTTCGTCACTCAGTATCTCCATTGTCACTCTCAACTGCCAGCGTTGCAGCAATCCGCAGCATCTCCCGGTAAAAGGGGCGCTCGCGGGAGACGGACGTCCCGCGCGCGCCTCGAGCTCCAGCTCCCGGTCGAACGGGAGGACGCCGAGCAGCGGCAGGCCTGCCAGGTGCGCGCGCACAAAAGCCAGGTCCGCGTCGCCGGAGATCTTGTTGGCGACGGCGTGAATCTGGCGTATGCCCAGGTCGCCGGCGAGCGCGGCGACACGCGCCGCGGTCTCGCAGGCTGGCCCACCCCGGCTCGACCACCACCAGCATCTGGTCCACGCCCTCCGCGGTGCCGCGGCCCAGGTGCTCGACGCCCGCTTCCATATCCACCACGACGTGCTCGCGGTTCCTCAGCATCAGGTGGTTGAGCACCTCGCGCAGCAGGATGTTCTCGGGACAGGCGCAGCCGCGTCGGCCGCGCTCGATGGTTCCCATGACCAGCACGCGGATGCCGTCCACCACGACTCCGAACTCCTGCGGGATGTCGTCCACGCGCGGGATTCATGCGCAGGAAGCCGCCCCAGCCGTCGCTGCCTCCGACTCGCTCCTCGATCAACGCCTTCAACTTGACCAGCGGCGTGATGTCCGGCCCGCGATAGCCGAGCGTCCCGGCCAGATTGGCGTCCGGGTCGGCATCCACCGCCACCACCTGGTGGCCCAGATCCCGCCAGCAACGGGCCAGAGAACGCGGCCACGGTGGTCTTGCCCACCCCGCCTTTTCCCGTTACGGCCACCTTCATGCGCGGATCTCCCAGGCGCGAAGCGCCGCCGATGGCGGGAGTGGCCGAGCTCAGCTCGAGCAAGCGAGCGGCCCGCGGATTCAAAGCGAAGCGACCTGCGGATCGGTCGGGATGGCGAAGACCCGGTGGAACGGCGCCAGACCTGCCGGCGGCAATGGCGGTCATCTCGGCCGCCAGCGGCTCACCCTGGTCGAACTCGTTGAGCATCAGGTCGACCCTCGGGCGGCAGGTCGCCGTGAAGTTCTTGTACAGGGCCAGCGATCGCCGGATGGTTTCGGCCGCCATCCGCGAACGATTGGTGACGCAGACCAGCAGCGTCCGGGCGGCCGCTGGTGCGGCGCGAGAGGTGCTCCAGGCCCGCCTCGCAGTCCAGCAGAACGTGGCGGTAGGAGCGCGAGAGGCGGTCCAGATGGTCGCGAATCAGGTTGTTGACGAAGCAGTAGCAGCCCTTGCCTTCGGGGCGCCCCATGGTCAGCAGGTCGAAGCCCGGTATTCTCGACGATGGCCTCTTCGGCGCGGAGCGCCAGCCATTCGGCCGCTGACATGGAGGGCGGCCGGTCCGGGTTGTCGCGCATGCTCTCGCGCAGGTCGGCAAGCGTTTTGTCCACCGCGATTCCGAGCGCAGGGCCCAGGCAGCTCGAAGGATCGGCGTCGATGGCCAGCAGGGGAGTCTGTCCCGCTTCCATCAGGCGCCGCAAGAGCAGCGACGGTGATGGTGGTCTTGCCGACGCCGCCCTTTCCGATGACTGCGATGATCATCGGAAGCCCTTCTCGTTCCCGGACCAGGGCGGACAGCTCGAGCAGGGCGTCCACGACGCGGTCCGCTCGCTCCACGCTCTCGGTGCCCAGACCACAGGAAGGCGTGAGGAGCGCCTGCCGGTAGAGCAAGCCGCGGTCCATGCCCTTGGCAACAAGCTGTTCGACGCGCTCGTCCAGCGTGTTCAGCAAAGCGCGCGGGTTGAGGTCGTCGCGAGCGAGAGGCCGGGACGATGCCCCAGCTCAGGGTGCCGCCCTTTGCGAGAAACACGCTCAACTCGGCGGGGTAAAGCGGCAGCCCGTGGAAGAACTCGTAGGCGTCGAAGTTGAGGACATCGACATCCGTGCTCAGCACCAGAGACCAGTCGGTGTTGCCGCAACAATGCAGCCCGGCCAAGGCGCCTTCCTTGTGAATGGCCGCCACCGCGCTGCCGATGGCCGCGATCACGTCGTTTCTGCGGCACGTTGACGAAGGCGGAACCGAAGGAACAGAGGTAAGGCTCGTCGAGCACCACCAGCACGCCTCGGCGCAACCTGCCGGAGCTTGCGGGCGACCCAGCGGGCCTTCATGGCCATCCCCTGGGCGGCCACTTCATAGAGTTCGGGGTTGTAGGCCAGCGAGCGCTTGTTCTCATCGGTAACGGTCATGGCGAAGCTGAAGGGCCCGGTCACCTGTCCTTTGACCCATTGGGGGACCTGGGCGCTGAGGCGCGGGACCCGATCCAGGAACAGGTGCAGTCCCAGGGCGTAGTCTTCGGAAATCGCGAAGCGCTCTACGTCCTCATCGACCACCGCTTGGTAGAACTCCTCCAGTTGAGCGTAGAAGGCTTCATCGCAGCGGAAATAGATGCGTTGCTCCTGGCGGTCGACCACTGCGCCCGGCAAGCCCTCCGAGTACTGCACATACATGCTCTCGCGCCAGTCACGAGCGGGCATCTGCGGCCAGGCGGGCAGCTCGAGGAAACGACTGAAGATCCGGTCCAGCAAGCGCTGGGGGTCGGTGTGGGGAAAGCTCCCCACCAGCGTGGGCGCGGCGGCAAAGATGGGGCGCTGGATTGTGAGTTCCATGGGTGGAGAGAATTGTAGAATATCACGCCGTCGCATGCGGGCGAGCTGAGCCCTGCGGCGATTCCTGTCTATCTTGGCGGGGGCGCGGTGGAGGAAGGCGTCGGGACACCGTCAATCGTATCAGGCTCCATCAACTCAACCCGGGTGCCGTCGGGATCGAACAGGTTGAGCAGACGTTTCTTGTTGGTTCCGACCTGGGCCTCGATGGGCCGCGTGTAGCTCTTGCGGGCGGGCCGGCTCTCCAGAGTGGCAATGGCTTTCTGCATGTCGGGCACGACCAAGCAGACATGGTTCCTCACCCCGCGTTGCGCAGCGTCCGGCTCTTTGCTGTAAAGCATGAACTCGATGTAGTCATCGCCGTCCGGTATTTTCATGTTCACCCAGCTCAGTTGCCGTCCCGAACCGCTGCCGCGCCAGGTTTCCTGGAATCCGAGAATGTCGCGATAGAACTTCATGGCCGGTTCGAGCGGCCCAATCAGAACGCCGAAATGGGTCATGTGCGTCGAGATGCGCGTGTCGGGCATGAACTTGCCGCGGTCGCGGGAGGTCCAGCTATCGGGTTCGTACTGGACGATCTCGACGGTGTGGCCGTCCGGGTCGAGGATGTTGAAGTTGTAGTTGCGGGTCTGGCCCTTGCCCACGGTCTGCGGAACCTTGACGCCGTTGGAGACCAGATAGTCGCACATGGCTTTGGCGTCATCAACGTAGAAGGAAACGTGGTTCAACATGCCGTCGGCTTTGGGCGCCTCGGCAAACAGTTCCAGGTACTGGTTGTCGTTGATCTTGATGAAAACGATCCGGTCGGCGCCGTCCTTGCGCTTCAGGGCGAACGGCTCGTCGAAACCGAGAAAGTCCTTGTAAAAAGCGCGCGCCTTCGCCAGATCGCTGACGTAGATCGCCATGTGGGCGACGCCCAGAATGCGCGGACGCTTCACTTCCTGGCCAAGACACAAGGTGGCCGCCAGAAAAAATAGTGCAGGTTTGCTCATGTGCATCATGTTATCGTCTCTCCCATCGGCGGTGGCGGCGCCGCCACCCTTCGGTCATGTGAGCCGGCCGCTGATGTAGGTGCCGTTCTTCACCAACCGTTCGATCTACGACACGCGCACCGGAGCTGTTGCGGCTGGGCAGCCAGTATCAGATCTATGATCCGGCGACGATCGCGCCGGCTCCGAACGGGCGCTTCAGCCGCCAGCCCTTCGCCGGCAACCTGATTCCAGCGGCCCGTTTCGATCCAATGGGTAAGAAGCTGATGGGATGTTTCCCGCTGCCGAGCGAGGTGGGCACCTCCGACGGGCGGAACAACTACTCCGACCCGCAAGCGCGCGTGATCGACTACAACAGCCAGATGGCACGCGTGGATCAGGCCTTCCGCGAACGGCAGCGGCTGTATGGGGCGCTGAGTTGGTCGTATCTGCTGGAGAGCTTGGGCGGCGCGCTCAACCATGCCATGTTCGCGGCGCCGAACGCCGTTCCGACCAACGCGCTGTTCGGGCAGGGTAACTCGATCGTAGCCACCGACCAGCGCCGCATCACCTTCGGCGGCAGGCTCTCCTGTTAGGGACTGGGGAGGAGTGCGGCAACTCCGCCTGTCCCACGGTGGTCTAGCCCGCAGCGCCGGTCTTTGTTACAGTTCCTTGACCGCTATGTTGCGGAAGCGGTGGAAGCCGCCTGCCACCCAGCGCTTGCCGCCGTGTACCTGGAGGGCGATCATTCCCTCTTCGGGCGCCGTCGGCGGCGTGGTTGGCGCTGTCGGTCCAGTCGGTGATCTTCTCGCCGTTCAGCCAGACAGTGATGTGCGGCGTGGCTCCTTCGATGCGCGCGCGCAGAGAATTCCATTCCCCCTTTTTCCAGTACTTCTTCCAGTCCGGCATAGTGCGCGGCGCCAGGTCCTTGAGTCCCTCGCCGTAGATACCCCCGATGGCGCCGCCTTCCAGGTAGTCCAGCAGCACCTGGTAGGCCTCGCCGCGCTCGCTGGAGCGCAGGAACAGGCCGCTGTCGCAGCCGAAATCCGGATTCACCTCCAGGTAGATTTCGAAATCCCTGTACTTTTTGTCGGTCAGCAGGATGCCACCGTGGCCCGGTTTGTCCTGGGTCCCCGTGAGGACACCGTTCTCGGCCCGCCAGCCTTCGGTGGCCCCGTGATGGTTGATGCGGCTGATGTGCCACCCGGAAAGGTCCCTGCCGTTGAAAATCGGCGTGAACCCGGGCGGGATACCGCCGGTCTGCGCAATCAATGGCACGGCGCAAAGGAACGCCGTGAACAACAATAGTGCCTGTGGCATTTGGTCTCTCCTACAACCGGCCATTGTGACAGAAGATTGCCCTGGCAGTCTGGCGGGAGTACACTTCGAGTCTAGATTCCGAAGAGGACCAAGGCTGTGGTCGGCCAGTCGCTTGCACACTATCAGATCCTCGAAAAGCTCGGGGAGGGCGGCATGGGAGTGGTGTACAAGGCGCGCGACACGCGCCTGGACCGCTTCGTCGCCATCAAGGTGCTGCCGCCGGAGAAAGTGGCCGATCCCGAACGCAAGCGGCGGTTTGTGCGGGAAGCCAAGAGCGCTTCGGCGCTGAACCATCCCAACATCATCACCATCCACGACATCGGCCAGGAAGGGAGCGTGGACTTCATCGCCATGGAGTACGTGGCGGGCAAGACGCTGGCTGAGTTGATCGCGCCCAAGGGGCACCCGCGGGGACTGAAGGTCCATGAAACGCTGAAGTACGTGACCCAGATTGCGGATGCGCTGGCGGCGGCACACGCCAGCGGTATCGTTCACCGCGATCTGAAGCCGGGCAATGTGATGGTCACGGAAGGCGGTCTGGTAAAGGTGCTGGATTTCGGGCTGGCCAAGCTCACCGAAGCCAGCGCGGCGGGCGAAGAGGCGCCCACGCGCACCCTGGTGGCGCAGACGGCCGAGGGAATCGTGGTCGGGACCGCCGCGTATATGTCACCCGAACAGGTCGAGGGACGGCCGGTTGATGCGCGCTCGGACATCTTCTCCTTCGGCGCCGTGGCTTACGAGATGCTGTCGGGCCGGAGGGCGTTTGCCGGAGAGTCGCACATTTCCATCCTGACGGCGGTCCTGCACAAGGAGCCGGCCCCGCTGGGCGCCAGTGCTCCGCCGGAAGTGGAGAAGATCGTCACGCGCTGCCTGCGCAAGAATCCCGAGGAGCGCTTTCAGCGCGCCCTGCGATGTGAAGCTGGCGTTGGAAGAAGCCGCGGGTGCGCTGGACCGGCCCGCAACGCTGCCCTCGATCGCGGTGCTCCCATTCGCCAACCTGAGCGCCGACAAGGAGAACGAATACTTCAGCGATGGGCTGACCGAGGAGATCATCAACGTGCTAACCAAGGTGCCGGGACTGCGGGTCACGGCCCGGACGTCAGCGTTTGCCCTGCGGGGAAAGGACCTGGACGTTCGCGAGATCGGGGCCAGGCTCAACGTGGCGCATATCCTGGAAGGCAGCGTGCGCAAGGCGGGCAATCGCATCCGGGTGACCGCCCAATTGGTCAGCGCGGCGGATGGTTACCACCTCTGGTCGGAGCACTACGACCGCGAGATGACCAACGTATTCGCCATCCAGGACGAGATCTCGCAGGCCATCGTGGACAAGTTGCGCGTGCGCCTGGCCGAGAAAGGGCCGCTGGTCAAGCGCTACACAGACAACCTGGAAGCCTACAACCTGTATCTGCGGGGACGCCATTGGATGTTCAGGTGGACCGGCGAGGGTCTGCTGAAGGGCCGGGAGCTCTTTCAGCAGGCCATCGCGCTGGACCCGGGCTACGCGCTGGCCTACGCCGGGATGGCAGAGTCGTACTGGTTTCACAGCTACCTGGGCTTTTCGTCCCCTAACCAGGCCCTCCCCAGGGCCAAGGCGGCAGTGCTCGAAGCTCTGAGGCTGGATGACACACTGGCAGAAGCCCACAGCACACTGGGCATGGTGCTGGGGAACTGTGACTTCAAGTGGAGCGAGGCGGAGCGCGAATTCCGGCGTGCCCTGGAACTCAACCCGGCCTCCGCGATCGTTCACTCCCACTACGCGCTGTATTTTCTGCGTCCCAACGGCCGGCTGGAGGAGGCCGAGTCGGAGATGCGGCGGGCGCTGGAAGTGGATCCGCTCTCCCTGTCTTTCAACGCCCGACTGGGGTATCTGTTTCACGTCAGGCGGCAGTTCGATCTGGCGATCGCACAGCAGCAGCGCACCATCGAACTGGACCCGAACTACTACCTGCCGCACTGGTTCCTCGGACTGACGTATGGATACACGGGATCGTTCGACCAGGCGATCGCCGCCGTGGAAAAGGCCAGTGAGCTTTCCGGACGCAGCATTCTGGCGCTGGCGCTGCTTGGGGCCAACTATGCTTTCGCAGGCCGGCACGCCGAAGCGCGGAAGCTGTTGGAGGAATTCAAAGAGCGAGCTGGTATAACCTACGTGCCGTCGTTTGCCCTGGCGCTAATCCATCTTGGCCTGCAAGAACTGAACCAGGCCTTCGAGTACACCGAAAAGGGCGTGGAAGAGCGTGATTTACTGGTTGTCTGTACGCTCAAGGGCGAGCCCCACTACGATGTCCTCCACGCGGACCCGCGCTTCCGGTCCCTGCTGCGGAAGATGAACCTGGAGGGCGGATAACCCCTGGCCCTATGGCTTCAGGCCCAGGGCCTCGTTCAGCGAGCCCTGGCGATAGCCTTCCAGATCCAGCGTTACGTAGTGGAAGCCCAGCGGCTTGAAGATGGCGGTGAGTTTCTGGGCCATGTCGGCGGTGAGGGCTTTTGGCAGCTCCTGCGGGGCGATTTCGATGCGCACCAGATCGCCGTGGAGGCGGACCCGGAACTGGCGGAAACCCAGCGCCTTGATGGCTTCCTCGCCGGCTTCCACCGTCTTGAGGTTCTGGATGGTGACGGGCGTGCCGTAAGGAATGCGCGAGGCGAGGCAAGCCGCAGCCGGCCGGTCCCAGGTCGGCAGCCCCGCCAGGCGCGACAGCTCGCGAATCTCCGCCTTGCGCAGGCCTGCTTCCACCAGCGGGGCTCTCACCTGGTGGAGCTTGGCCGCGTTCTGGCCCGGGCGGTAGTCGCCCAGGTCGTCCACGTTGACGCCATAGACGATGTGGGCGATGCCGCGGGCCCGGCCTACTTCCTCCAGGCAGGTGAAAAACTCGTCCTTGCAGTGAAAGCACCGGTCAGGATCGTTCTGAAGGAACTCGGGCTTGTCGAACTCGCGGGTCTGGAGGTACTCGTGTTGCAGGCCGAAGCGGCGCGCGAAATCTTCGGCGTCGCGCTTGTGCGATTCCGGCACGGAGGCCGAATCGGCGGTGATGGCCAGGGCGTTTTCCCCAAGCACGCGATGCGCCGCCCAGGCCAAGTAGGCCGAATCAACCCCTCCCGAGTAGGCCACGATCACGCGGCCCAGGTTCCGGAGGATCGAAAACAGTTTCTGCTCTTTTTGCCGCAACTCCACCGGATCGAGCGACTCGACGGAATTTCCCAGAGCGACCGAGGACCCCATATTCAAAGTATATCGTGGCTACTGTAGCGGCAGGTTCTCCTGGCTGTTGGAGCCGTTGCCGTTCTTCACTTCCCCGACCTCGGCCTCGGGAATGACGCAAGCCGCCGCCACGCGGTCGCTTTCTTCCATCCTGACCAGCCGGACGCCTTGGGTGGAGCGGCCCACCTGGCGGATTTCGCCGGCCTCGATGCGAATGATCTTGCCATCCTTGGTGATGATCATCAGCTCGGAATCGTCCTTGACCTCCATGATCGCCACCACCTTGCCGGTGCGTCCGGTGGTCTTCATATTGATGACGCCCTTGGCGCCGCGTGCGGTCAGGCGGTAGCTGGCCAGCGGGGTGCGCTTGCCGAAGCCCAGCTCGGAGATCGAGAGAATGAGGCCCTGCTCTTCGACCACTTCCATGCCTACCAGGTAGTCGTTGGCAGCCAGATTCATGGCGCGCACGCCGCGTGCGGGCCGCCCCATGGCCCGGACTTTGCTTTCCGAAAACCGGATCGCTTTGCCCTCGCGCGACCCGAGGAAGATGTAGTTCTGCCCGCCGGTGAGGCGTGCCACGATCAATTCGTCGCCCTCGTCCAGGCCGATGGCGATGATGCCGCGCGACATCGGATTGTCGAATTCGGTCAGCTCGCTCTTCTTGATGATGCCGCGCCGGGTCACCATGACGATGTAGGAACCGGGCACGAACTCGCGCACCGCCAGGAAAGCCCTGATATCCTCGCCCGGCTGGAGGTTG
Source organism: uncultured Acidobacteriota bacterium (assembly GCA_963725415.1). Lineage (GTDB taxonomy): Bacteria > Acidobacteriota > Terriglobia > Bryobacterales > Bryobacteraceae > CAVRZY01. The sequence goes on from CAVRZY010000263.1 coordinate 29,818, forward strand.
ATCAGGTTCGAGATATGCTTGCCTTTGCCGGCGATGGCGGCATCCGGGATCTCGTAAATCTTAAGCCAGTACACGCGGCCCTTGTTGGTGAAGATGAGCAGGTAGCTGTGGGTCGAGGCGATGATCAGGTGCTCGATGAAGTCCTCGGTACGAGTGCCCATGCCGATGCGGCCCTTGCCGCCGCGCAACTGGCGGCGGTAGGTGTCCACCGCCGTGCGCTTCAAGTACCCGCCGTGGGTGACCGTGACCGCAACATCCTCGACGGCCACCAGATCTTCGAGCCGGATTTCGCCCGGTGTCGTCCACGATCTCGGTCTTGCGTGCGTCACCGTATTCCTTCTGGACTTCTTTGAGCTCCTTGACGATGAGGCCGCGCAGGATTTTCTCCGAGCCCAGGATCTCGAGGTACTCGGCGATGCGCCGCTGGATTTCCGCCAGCTCCTCGATAATCTTCTGCTGCTCCATGCCGGTCAGGCGCTGGAGCTGGAGTTCGATAATGGCCTGCGCCTGCTTCTCTGTAAAGGCAAAGGCCGCCACCAGGCCCTCGCGGGCGTCCTTGGGGGTCTTGGAAGCGCGAATCAGCTTGATGATCGCGTCCAGGCTTTCGAGCGCTTTCTTGAAGCCCAGCAAGATATGCTCGCGCTCGCGGGCTTTCCGCAGCTCGTATTCGGTGCGGCGGCGCACCACTTCGACGCGGTGATCGATGAAGCGCTTGAGCAACTCGACCAGGCCCAGCTCGCGCGGCTGGCCGTTGACGATCGACAGCATGATGATGCCGAAGCCGATCTGCAACTGGGTGTGCTTGTAGAGATTGTTCAGCACCACCTCGGCCTGCTCGCCGCGCTTGAGCTCGAAGACGATGCGCATGCCGTCGCGATCGCTCTCGTCGCGGATCTCCGAGACGCCCTCGATCTTCTTCTCGTTGACCAGAGCCGCGGCGTGTTCAATAAGGCGCGCCTTGTTCACCTGGTAGGGGATTTCGGTCACCACGATGCAGTCGCGGTCCTTGCCCAGGTGCTCGATGGCGGCGCGGGCGCGCAGTTTCAACTGGCCGCGCCCCTTGGTGTAGGCGTCGATGATTCCCTGCCGGCCCAGGATGAAGCCGCCGGTCGGGAAATCGGGCCCGGGAACCATGTAGAGGAGCTTCTCCAGCGGGGTGTTGGGGCTGTGGATCAGGGCGATGGTCGCCTCGATGATCTCGGCGAGGTTGTGCGGCGGGATGTTGGTGGCCATGCCTACCGCGATGCCCGAGGAGCCGTTGATCAGCAGGTTGGGCATCGCGCGTGGGCAGGACTTCCGGCTCCTCCTCGCTCTCGTCGTAGTTGGGGCGGAAGTCGACGGTCTCCTTGTCGATATCGGCCAGCAGGGTGGAGGCAATGCGCGACAGGCGCGCTTCGGTGTATCGCATGGCCGCCGGCGGGTCGCCGTCCACCGAGCCGAAATTGCCCTGCCCGTCGATGAGCGGGTAGCGCATGGTGAAGGGCTGGGCCATGCGCACCAGCGCGTCGTAGACCGCCGCGTCGCCGTGGGGGTGGTACTTGCCCAGCACCTCGCCGACGATCTTGGCGCACTTGCGCGTGGGCCGGTTGAAGGTCAGACCCATCTCGTGCAGGCCGAAGAGGATGCGCCGGTGCACCGGCTTCAGGCCGTCGCGCACGTCTGGCAGGGCGCGGCCGATGATCACGCTCATGGCGTAATCGAGATAGGACCGCCGCATCTCGTCTTCGATGTTGATGGGGATGACGTTCTTGCCACCGCCGCCCCGGCCGAGCGGCAACTGCGCGCCTGGGCCGCTGGGAGGAACGGGTGGGGTGGGAGGCGGTTCGGGGTGCTCTGTGTTAGCCAAGATGACTCCTCAACACCGGCGCGGCATCTTCGCCTTCTGTTCGCCGAGCAGACTACGCCAAACAGGACCTCTTAATTTTACCATAACGCCTTGCCAGTGAGACAGTTGGATGCGAGTGCGCGCCGACACCGCAGGCCGGGGGCCTGCGCCACCTCCAGATCAGGAGTTCGGAGACTCAGCAGGGCACGGATCTTAGTCCAGGCGCTTGTGGAAGCGCAGGGCGCTGAGGCTCAGAATGACGACTCCGAAGGTCAGCAAGGTGAGCATTTGGGGCCACAGAACTGCCACCCCGGTTCCTTTCAGGAAGATGCCCCGCACGATCTCCAGGAAATAGCGCACGGGATTCAGGGCGCTGAGGTACTGCACCGGCAGCGGCATGTTGCGGATGGGGAAAACGAAGCCGCTGAGCATGAAGGCCGGCATGAAAAAGAAGAACGAAGACATCATGGCTTGCTGCTGGGTGTGGGAGATGGTGGAGATGAACAGTCCCACGCCCACGGTGGTCAGCAAGAACAGGCAGGCGCATCCCAGCAGCAGAAACACGCTGCCCCGGAAGGGGATGTGAAACACCACCAGAGCCGCCACGGTGACCAAGATCACGTCCAGCAGACCGGCCAGGGCGAAGGGCAGGGTCTTGCCCAGCATCAGCTCCAGGGGCCGGATGGGCGTCACCATCAACTGTTCCATGGTGCCGATCTCTTTCTCGCGCACGATGGCCATGGCGGTCAGCATCAGGGTCACCAGCGTGATGATGTTCACTACCACGCCCGGAACGAAGTAATTCCGGCTGCGCAATTCCGGGTTGAACCACACGCGGCTGCGCACCTCGATCCCCGGCAGGCTCATGCTGATCGGCCCGCCCGCGGCCGCGGTCCGGGCCACCAGTTTGGCCTGCTGCTGTCGCACCATGGCGCGGCCCGAGTAATCCCCAACAATCTGCGTGGCGTAGCTGGAGACGATGGAGGCGGTGTTCGAGTTAGTGCCGTCCACCAGGATCTGGACCGCGGTGGTCTGGCCGCGCTGGATATCCCGGGCGAAGCCGGGCAGGATGCGGACTACGGCCTGCACTTCCCCATGGTCCAGCAGCTCCTGCACCTGCTCGTCGCGCACCAGCTCGGAGGTCACCAAGAAGTGCTTCGAGCTTACGAAAGCCGCCCGCAGATCACGGCTGGCCGGCGTGCGGTCCAGATCCATCCAGGCGATGCGGCAGTTCTCGACGTCCAGGTTGACGGCATAGCCGAAAATGATGAGCTGCACCAGGGGCGGGAAAATGAGTATCATCCGCATGCGCGGCTCCCGCAGCACCTGCCGGAACTCCTTGCGGATGATCTCGCGAATTCGGTTCAACATAAGAGACAGCGGCTAGTAGCTTTCCTATGCCACCTTTTGCCTCGCTTTGCGCGTCGCGACCACGAAAACGATGGTGACAAACGCGACCAGGAATACGAGTTCCGCCCACAGAACGTGCATACCAACGCCTTTCAGGAAGATTCCTCTCAGAATGGTGATGAAGTAGCGGGCCGGGACGATGTAGCTGATGAGCTGGATCACCTTGGGCATGTTGTCGATGGACCAGACAAAGCCCGACAGCAACAGGGCCGGCAGGAACGAAGTCAGAATCCCCATCTGATAGGCCAGCAATTGCGAGCGCGCCAGGGTGGAGACCAGGATTCCCCAGCACAGCGCGCCACACAGGAAAATGCAACTGGTGAGCATCAGCAGCAAGGGGTTGCCCCGGAAGGGCACCCGGAAAACGGTCACGCCGACGCCGATCACCACCAGCGTGTCGATGAAACCCAGCGCGAAAAAGGCCAGCATTTTGCCCAGCACCAGCTCGGCCGGGCGCAGAGGCGTGGACAGCAGTTGCTCCATGGTCCCCATCTCCCACTCCCGGGCGATGGTCAGCGAGGTGAGCAGCGCGGTGATGATCATCAGGATGACCGCGCTCAGGCCGGGGACAATGTAGTTCTTGGATTTCAGCTCGCTGTTGTACCAGACCCGCAGGCGGCCCTCGACGGGCAGCTTGAGCTGGCCGCCTCCCTTGCGGTCCAGGGCTTGCTGGCGGAGTTCGATGGAGTGCATGCGCAGGAGGGCCTCGGCGTAACCCAGGGCAATCGAAGCGGTATTGGAATCGCTCCCATCCAGCAGAAGCTGAACCTCGGCTTCGCGGCCGGCCAGCAGGTTGCGCGAGTAGTCCCGGGGGATGACCACGCCGATCAGGCACTGATCCCGGTCGATCCGCCGCTGGATGGTTTGGTATTCGTCCACCGAACCCAGAATCCGGAAGAAACGCGACCCCTGAAACTGGGCAATCAACTCGCGACTTTGCGGGCTTTTGTCGGCGTCGTAAATCAGGGTGGGAATGCGGTCCACGTCCAGAGTGAGTCCGTAGCCGAACAGCAGCAGCAGCAACAGCGGCACCGCCAGCGCCAGGCCCAGGCTCCTGGCGTCGCGCAGGATGTGAAGAGCTTCCTTGCGCGTTATAGCCCAGGTGCGCCTGAAACTCATGGCCAATGTCACTTACTGAGGCTCGTGTAATTGGGTGACAGCATGCTGCCGAGGTGGCGCGGGCTTCAGCCTGCCGAGCCGACACTCATGTCGGCTCTTGAGCCGCGTGGAAAAGGCAGCGGAAGCGCCGAGATGAGTCTCGGCGCGGCAGGCAAGAGTGCCTGCGCCACATCGGAGTTTATCACTGTATTCTGCGAGGCTCATTAGTTTTGCCTTTCTGTGAGGCAGGCGGTTTCGCCTGCCGCTCCCTGACAGTCGCGGCTCGCTCTTCCTGCTCGATCATGGCGACGAAGACATCCTCCATGGAGGGCTCGATGGGCGCCAAGCGACGGATAACGATTCCCCGCTCCGCCAGCCGCCGCCGGATGCGCGGCGCGGCGGTCTCGGGCTGCTCGACCGTCAGGTGCAGCCCGCCGCCGAACACCGCCACGTCCAAGATGCCCTCCTGGCCTTCCAGCGCCTTCATGGCGGCCAAGGCATCACTCGAATCCAGTTCCATCAGGTGATAGGACTGGAGCGCTTTCTTCAACGCCGCCGGCGCGCCCAGCGCAATGATTCTTCCGCGATACATCAGCGCCAGGCGGTGGCAATACTCCGCTTCATCCATGTAGTGCGTGGTAACAAAAACGGTGTGGCCGGCTTCGGAGAGCCGATAGATGAGGTCCCAGAAATCGCGCCGGGCGATGGGGTCCACGCCCGAGGTGGGCTCGTCCAGAAACAGGATCGGAGGCTGGTGGAGGATGGCGCAGCCCAGCGCCAGGCGCTGCTTCCAGCCGCCCGCCAGCAGGCGGGTCATAGTGTCCCGCTTCTCTTCCAGCCCGGCCATCTTCAGCACGTATTGCTTGCGCTCGCGGCGCAGCTCGTCAGGAACGCCGTAGATGCCGCTGAAAAAGTCGATGTTCTCTTCCACCTTCAGGTCGTCGTAGAGCGAGAACTTCTGCGACATGTATCCGATGTTCTGGCGGATGGCTTCCGGCTGGCTGGCCACGTCGAACCCTCCCACGCAAGCCCTCCCACCGGAGGGGCGCAACAGGCCGCACAGGATGCGAATGGTGGTGGACTTCCCCGCGCCGTTCGGTCCCAGAAAGCCGAAGATCTCACCGCGCGCCACGGTGAGGGAAACGTGGTCCACGGCCACGAAGTCGCCGAATTTCTTCACCAGGTTTTCGACCTCGACCGCGTCAGTTGTGGCCATGTTGAGCTTTCCGAATGAGCGCGATAAAGACGTCTTCGAGCGAGGGGAGGATGGACGTGAAGGTAGCCGGGCGGAGTCGTTCTTCGAGTAGCGCAGGCCCATGGCCTGCCGGCAGGAAAACATGGAGCTTGGCGCCGGCGGGCGCCACGCTCAGCACGCCTTCGGCACTGGCCAGATACTCGCGTGCGGCCCTCTGGTCCGTGCACTCCACTTCGTAGCACGTCTCTCCGAGTTGATTGCGCAGGGCCTCCGGCGAGTCGCAGCAGATCAGCCGGCCCCGGTGCATCAGGCCCACGCGGTTGCACCGCTCGGCCTCATCCAGGTATGCCGTGGTCACAAAGACCGTCATGCCGTCTTTGACAAGCTGGTAAAGGATGGCCCAGAAATCGCGGCGGGAAACCGGGTCCACTCCGTTGGTGGGCTCATCCAGGAACAGGATCCGCGGGTGGTGGAGCAGCGCGCACATCAGCGCCAGCTTCTGCTTCATGCCGCCGGAGAGCTTGCCGGCGGGTCGCTTTCTAAATGGCTCCATGCGGGTCATGTGCAACAGCCGCGGCATCAGCTCGGCGCGCTCGGCATCCGAGATGCCGAACAGGTCGGCATAGAACAGCATGTTCTCCTCGACGGTGAGGTCCACATACAGGCCGGAGCGCTGGGCCATGTAGCCGATGCTGTCCTTTACGGCGGTCAGTTCGCGGGCGACGTTGTAGCCCGCCACCCAGGCCTGACCCTCGCTGGGATCCAGCAGCCCGCACAGCAGCCGCAGCGTGGTGGTCTTGCCCGCGCCGTCCGGCCCCACCAGTCCAAAGATCTCCCCGCGCGGCACTTCAAGGTTCAGACGGTCTACAGCCGTCAGCTTCCCGAATCTGCGCGTAAGGTTGCTGGTACGGATCATCCCTTGGCCCCGCCGGTCAGAATCTCCGCATCGGCCGGCATGTTGGATTTCAACTCGTGGTTGAGGTTCTCGAGATCGATCTTGATTCGATACACCAGCTTGACCCGCTCCTCCTTGGTCTGGATCTGCTTGGGCGTGAACTCGGCTTCCGAGGAGATGAACGACATGCGGCCCCAGTAGACCTTGCCGGGGAAGGAGTCCGTGGTGACCTTGACTTTATCGCCCAGCTTCACCCGGCCGAGGTCCTGCTCGTTGATATAAGCGCGCAGCCAGGGATGGTCCAGATCGCCCACCGTGATGACCGCGGTTCCCGCTGCCAGCACTTCGCCGACCTCGGCGGCCTTGGTCAGGACCACTCCGTCGATCGGCGACACCGCCACGGTATCACTCAACTGCACCTCGATGACGCCCCGGTCGGCCCGCGTCTGCTCGATCTCGGCGCGCCGCGTGGCCATCTCCTGCTGCATGCGCTTCAGGTCGAGCCTAGCCGCCTCGGCGGTCCGCAGGGCGGCCCGAGCGCGGGCCACTTGCGCGCGAGCCGCGTCGATGTCTTCCTTCCTGGGGCCCTCGACGACCAGCGCCAGCCGCTCCCGGGCCTGCTTCAAGGTGGCGTCCGCGCCTTCGAAGGCGCTCTTGAAGCGGTCGAAGTCCGAGGCCGAGATGTCTTCCTTCTGAAAGAGCACCTGGGCACGCTCCCAGTCTCTGCGGGCCTTCTCGAATGCCGTCTGGGCCCCGGCCGTCGCGGCCCGCGCCTGCTCGATATCTTGTTTCCGCGAGCCCGCGGTCAGTTGCGCCAGCAACGCTTCGGCTTGGCTCAGTTCGGCCTGGCGCTGCTCGATCATCCCAGCGATGGTCTCGGTTTGAAACTCGATGGTGGTGCGAAGCTGGACCAACCTGGATTCGGCGGATTCCATGGCCGCGCGGATGCGGTCGCGCTGCCGCAACAATTGCTCTTTATCGAGCCGCGCCACCACCATGCCTTTCTTCACCGGCTGGCCCTCATCCACCAAGCGCTCGACGAGCTTGCCGGGGACTTTGAACGACACGTTTACCTCGGTCAGCTCGATGTTCCCGGAGACCAAGATGGCGCCGCGGTCGTTGTTCCGCCACGAACGGAACCAATAGAAACCCGCAATGGCAATCGCCACGACCCCGACCGCCACCGGAATGAATCTCTTTCTCACTTCACAGCTCCCTTCTCAAGGAATCCTCAGCCAGCGGCTTCCTCACTGAATCATCCTCCGGACGGCCCCCATGGCCTGGCCCAAATCGATGCGCGCGGCGCTGTAATCGAACAGGGCCGCAATCCGATTCTCGCGCGCGCGCTCCAGGCGCGTCTGCGCATCAGTGACTTCCAGGCTACTGGTCACGCCGGCCTGGTAGCGGCGCTGCGCCTGGGCGACCTCGTCCTGCGCGAGCTGGAGGCCTTCTTCGGCCACTTTCACCTGCTCCTCGGCCGAGCGCAGGGCGTCCAGCGCCAACCGGATCTCCAGTTCGATCTGCGCTCGCAGATCGTTTGTTTTGACGCGCTCCTGGCGGAGCTGGGAGAAGCTCTCGCTGCGCCGGGCGTCGCGGCGGCCGCCGTCAAACAGCGGTACCCGCAGCGACACCCCGTAGGTGCGCGTCGGCAACGCATGGTCGATGCCGACGCCGATCGTTCCGTAGTCGCCAAAGGCCACCAGCGACGGCACGCGCTCCAGCCTGGTGGCGCTGTAGCCCAACCGGGCATTCTCTTCCCGGCTGTGCTGCGCTTTGAGATCGGCGCGCGATTTCAGGGCGATTCCCTTGGCTTCCTCCAGCGTCACGCTGTCCAGCGGAGCGTAGGCCAGGCTGTCGGTGAGTTGCACTTCCGTGTCCAGCTTCAGGCCCATGGCTTTGAGCAGTTGCAGGTGGGCCTGGCGGCGCTCATTGGTTGCCACCACCACTCGCTGCCGCTGGTTGGCGGCCTGAACCTTGGCCCTGGTGACGTCGATACCGGTGCCCGTGCCGGCGGATTTCTGATTGATCGCCAGTTTGACCAGCGCCTCGGCCAACTCGAGGTTGGCCCGCGCGGCGTCGAGTTTCGCCTCCGTCACCAGCACCGCTAGATACAGCTTGGCGACCTGCCCGGCGACTTGGTCGCGGGCGCTGTCGCTCTCGGCCTGCGCGGCCTGAAGGCCGGCTCGGGAGGCCTGGAAACGCCGGATCGAGCCCAGATCGAAGATGCTCTGGCTGGCCGTGGCTCGCAGGTCGAAGGTGCTGAACGGCCCTACCCGCTCGGGGAACTGGAAGCCCGGAAGCGGCAGCGAGATCTGGATTCCGAAGGCCGCCAGGTTGCGGGTCTGGTTCTGCTGGGCCATGGAGGATTCGACGCTGGGCAGCAGCGCCGCGCGGGCCTGCGCGGAGCGCGTCTGGGCCTGGCGGATCAGTTCCTGCGCCAACTGTACGCGCGTATTGCCTTCCGGCGCCAGCGCGATCTCGACCGCCTGCTTCAAGCTGAGCTCGAGCACCGGCCTGCTCTCGGCCGGCTGTTCCGGCGCGGTTTGCGCCAGAACCAGCGCCGGCCAGAGCGCCGTGAGGATTGGCCTAATCCAGTACTTGGTCATTTGTGACTCCTTGCCGCGCGGCGGGCGGCTGCCGGAGCTTTCAAGCCGGCGGCCAGAAAGGCGCCCAGCCGCCGGATGGTGCCCTCCACGTCGGAGGGATCGCACAGCCCCCCGGAGAAAAGGTCCAGATACTCGACGCCAGCCAGGGTGTGCGCCATGGCGCCGATCATGAAGTGGATGCGCCACATCAGCTCCACGGGGGGCAGCTTCGGCAGGGCCTTGCGCAGCGCCTTGCTGAAGCGAGCCGCCACGGCCGCGAACTGTCCCCTCAGAATCGAGCCCACGTGCTCGCCCGGCTCGGCGTACATGCGTCCCATCAGCCGCTGGAAATGTCTGCCGCTCGGAGCCAGCTCGCGCCCCAGCCGGAGGGCCGGGGCCAAGAAGGCTTCGATGACCCCCTCCAGGGGAAGCCGACGCTTGCCGGCGCGGGCCTCGCAAGCGTCCAGCAGTTCCAGGCGCTTCTGGTTCAGGGGGCCCAGACGGCGGGTGAAGACCGCCTCCAGCAGGGCCTCCTTGGAGCGGAAGTGATAGTTGACCGCCGCCAGGTTCACGCCGGCCGCGGCGGTGATGCTGCGCAGCGAGGTGGCCGCAAAGCCGCGCTCGGCAAACAGGCGCTCGGCGGCGTCCAGGATGCGCTCCTTGGTGACGACAACTTCGGGTTGCTTCATACGTTCGTTTTAATTATACGTATGACCAACGGGACTGTCAACTTGCCCTCCCTCAGTTTCTTGAGCGGGGCAGTTCGGCAAGGGCAATTCGGGGACAGGCAACGAATTTTAAAAGCCAAAATTCGTCGCCTGTCCCCGAATTGCGCGTATATGGTATGATTGGGGTAATATGGCAGATTGTCCTACGGTTTCCACAATGGTCGGCGATGGCGGACGCATCGTGATCCCCGCCTCCTACCGCAAGGTTTTGGGGCTTCGTAAGGCTCCAGGTCCTGCTATCCCTCCGGGATAGTGAAATCCGCCTCCTGTCTCTGGAAGCGGCCCGCAAACGGGCTCGGGACTTCGTGCGTAGTTTGGTCCCCTCCGGAGTGTCTCTGGCCGACGAGCTGATTCGGGAGCGGCGAGAGGAAGCGAAACGTGAATAGCTGTGTCCTGGATGCTTCGGCGCTGCTCGCGTATTTGCTGGAAGAACCGGGTTATGAGGCGATTGCCGGGCTTCTGGATCGCGCCGTGATCAACGCCGTGAATCTGGCGGAGGTGGTCGCCAAGCTCATCGACAAGGGCGCCACGGAGATCCAGGCTCGCCAGACCATCCACAACCTCCGCATCAACATCCTGCCCTTCGATGAAGTCCTGGCCTTCCAGTCCGCAGCCCTACGCTCAGCTACCAAAGAAGCCGGGCTTTCGCTTGGGGACCGGGCCTGCCTGGCCACCGCCCGGCGCCTGGGAGTCCCGGCCCTCACCACCGACCGCCAGTGGTCCCGGCTGCGGGTGGGCGTACGAGTTCAGGTGGTCCGGTAGCGGGAAGCGGGGAAGCCTACCGGTTCAGTGCCCACAGGACCCCCTGCGCCAGCAGCCGCTGCACGTTGGGATCATCCTGCGATTTGCGGTCGTGCCCGAAGACCATGGCAAAGATCCGGCCTTTGCCGAAGGTCTTGGTCCAGACGTGCGGTTCCGGCCCGGTGCGGCCCTCGTAGGCGTTGCAGGTCCGCAGCAGCAATTCGACAGAGGGATCCCGGCGCTCGACGAAATAGGGCTCGTCGGGGAACTCGAAGCGCGCCGGCAGCCCGCGCGTGATGGGATGGCCGGGATTGGTGACCTCCACGCACATGGGGCCGTAGCGCGCGTGCTTCAGTACGAAGCCGCCCAGCATCTGGTGGAACTGGGGGAACTTCTGGAAGGCCGCGAAGGTGCAGTGCAAAGCCACCAGCGGCGTTCCGTTCCGCACCGCATCGAGCAGGCCCTGCTGCTGCTCGGCCGACAGCTCGTCCTGGGCGCAGGTGTTCATCATCAACAGACCGAAATCGCGGATTCTTTCCGCGCGCAGCAGCCCCAGGTCCTGGCTGATCACGATATCGAGCGGCGAGGTGTCCTTCAGCCTGGTCTGGAGGTTTTGCGCCATGGACTGGGGTTCCTTGTCGTAGTCGTGAAAACCGCCCCCCACAAGCAACAGTGTTCTAACCGGCCTGGTCTGGGCGCCGCTGCCAACTGACAGCGCCAGCAGAACCGCGGCCACGCACACTCGCCAGCGCATGCTCATGGCAGCTTCAACAGCCGCGCCGACCGGCAATTTTCTTCGTGATATGTTCATGACGCTCCTGAATCAGTTGAGATCGGGAATATCATACTCCCCGAGTTGGAGTGGATACCTGCCGTGCTGGCGCACCAGCTTCACCACGTAGTCGTAGTTCTCGGGGGAAACGTTGTTGGGAACCGAGTGATCGGACTGGAAGATGTAGCCGCCGCCTTTGGCGGCATTGAGCTTGCGCAGCACGGTCCGCTGGAGCTCTTCCCTGCTCTGCCCGGCCCAGGCGATCACGTCCATGTTTCCACAGAAGGCGATCCGATGCCCGTAGCGCCGCCGTAGCTCCACGACGTCCAGTCCGGCTTTAGCCTCCAGCGGATTGTAGGCATCCACGCCAATCTGGATGAAGTCCTCGAAGATGCGGTTCACGTTTCCGCATCCGTGATAGATCACCGGCAGGCCGTGCTGGTGGCAGAGATCCACAATCGCCTTGACGCCGGGCTTGAACCACTTCCGCCAGTAGCCGGGCGAGAACAGGGCGCCCTTGGTGCAGGCCACGTCTCCCCAGATCACCATGCCGTCCAGCAGACCGCCGGCGGCCTGGATTCGAGCGCGAGTGATCCCGAACGCAAACTCGTTGATCCGCTCGACAAAGCGCCCGATCTCCTCGGGATACAGCCCAATCCACAGCAGGGCTCTTTCCGGACCGAGGATGCGCCACAGGGTCTCGTGACCTTCGCACACGCTGCCGTACACCGCGAATTCGGGATGCAGACTCTTCACCGAATCGATCCACGGCGGCGAGTTGCGGACGAAGCCGTCTCCGACGCCGGCGATCTGGTTGTCGCCGGCGCGGAAATAGCGCCGCTCGTCGCAGGGGTCGTCGAAGCGGAACGCCCGCATCTTCTCGATGGTGTCGGTCTCGAAGTCCAGAAACGCGGGCATCGGCAGATCGAATCTCTTCCGGATCACGGCTCCGAAACCGGTGCGCACAATCACTTCCTGGTCATTCTGTTTCAGCACGTCGAAGGGCTGGATGTGCGGGTCCAGGTTGGGGATGGTCACCCGCCAGTCCAGGTCATAGTACCGGTAGATGTCCGCATCCGCCGGAAGACCCAGTTCCCGGCGCCAGCGCTGGAGGAAACTGCCCCAGAAGAAATCGCTGATGGGAACCCGGTCGGGCTGCTCATGGCGCAGCGTTTTGTTCATGCGATTGAGTTTCGCCAGCCCTCTGGCGGCGCGCATAGGCGCTATTTTAGCGTACCCTGATACCATGACGCTGTCGTCGCGCCTGGACTGGAATCTGCGCCCCAACCGCCTGGCCCAGCTTCTCGAAAGCCGGCGCCGGGCCGGGGTGGCAGTCCTGGATCTAACGGAATCCAATCCCACCCGCGCCAGCTTCTCCTACCCCGTCGATGAGATACTGGCGGCCTTCGCCGACCCGCGCTCGCTGCTCTACGAGCCTGCTCCGGCAGGATTGGCGGCGGCCCGCGAAGCGGTGGCCGCCTACTACGCCTCACGCGGCCAAGTCGTCGAAGCCGAACGCATTCTCCTGACGGCCAGCACCAGCGAGTCCTACGCCTATCTGTTCAAGCTGCTGGCCGACCCTGGCGCCGAGGTCCTGGTCCCTCGCCCTTCCTATCCGCTGTTCGAGTTCCTGGCCAGACTGGAGTCGGTGCGTGTCGTGCAGTATCCCCTGGTCTACCACGGCGCCTGGTCAGTGGACACCGAGGCTCTGGCCGGCGCGGTGACCAGCCGCACCTGCGCCGTCATCGTCGTCAATCCCAACAATCCTACCGGCTCGTTTCTCAAACGGGACGAATTGGAAGCCTTGGTGGCCCTGTGCGCCGAGCGCGGACTGGCCATCATCTCCGACGAAGTCTTCGCCGACTACGCCTTCGGACCGGACCCGAGAAGAGTGGCGACGCTCGCGGGCGTGGACGAGGTGCTGACGTTTTCCCTCAGCGGGCTGTCCAAGATGGCCGGCTTGCCCCAGATGAAGCTGGGCTGGATGGTCATCAGCGGGCCGCCGGCTCAGCGCCACGAAGTCACGGAACGTCTGGAGCTGATCGCCGACACCTACCTCTCGGTCGCCACGCCGGTGCAGCACGCCTTAGCGGACCTGCTCGCGGCGGGAGCCGCTGTGCAACAACAGATCGCCGCGCGGTTGCGCGACAACCTGGGCTACCTTCGAGACGCCATGACCGGCGAGCGGCCCTGCCGGCTTCTGCATCTGGAGGGAGGCTGGTACGCCACCCTGCGCGTCCCGCGCACCCGCAGCGAGGAGGAATGGGCGCTCGAGCTCCTGGCACAGGACCAAGTCCTGGTGCAGCCCGGTTTCTTCTACGACTTCGAATCCGAAGCCTACCTCGTCCTTAGCCTGCTGACGCCGTCCGAGGCGTTCCGGGAAGGCGTCCGCCGGCTGCTGACGCGAGCCACCTGTTGACGCCAGCCCGCGTGGGGTTATATTTTTAACCTTCATCCGAATCGAGGCCACCACGACTATGCCGAACAACCTTGCTGTCCATCGCAGAGACTTTCTGGGGATCATGGGCGCGGGCCTGGCCGCCGCTCAGGGCCGCAGTGCGGTCGGGGCTGACACGGACGTCCTGGTCGCCGGAGGCGGTCCGGCGGGGATTGGGGCGGCCATCGCCGCCGCGAAGGCCGGGGCCAAGACGTTGCTTCTGGAGCGCCACGCCTTCCTGGGCGGCGTGGCCTCCTACGGCTTGGGCATGACCATCAACCAGATGCGACCGGAAGGGCGCCCGCGTGGCGCCGTGCATGAACTCCTCATCGAGCGCCTGAAGTCCTACGGCGAGGAAGCCCTTGAGATCGCCGACCACGCTCTGGTCACCAACGTCGAGTACCTCAAAGTGGCGGTCATGGACGCGCTGGATGCGGCGGGCTGCTGCTACCTGCTGCACGCCCGCGTGGCCGACGCCATCGTGGAAGGCGGGCGCGTCCGCGGCGTGGTGGTCGCTACCAAGGAAGGCCTCTTGAAGATCCGGGCCAAAGTGGTCGTGGATGCCACCGGCGACGCCGACGTAGCCTACTTCGCCGGCGCCGAGACCATGAAGGGCCGCGAAGGCGACGGCTTCCTGTCCCCCATGACGCTGAATCTGATCGTCGCCAACGTGGATGTCCCCGCTGCTCTCAAACTCGCCCGCAACGACGGCGTCAGCCGCCTGCTGGAGAAGGCGCGGCCCAAGTATCCTCTACTGCCCGAGCGGCTCAGCCTGTCGCGGTTCCCGCTGGCCAATGGTCTCACCATCAATCACGCCGGAACGAAGTTGCGCGGAGTGCTGGATGGCACTCAGCTCATCGACCTCACCGAAGCCGAGCGCTACAGCCGCCGCCAGGCCATCCAGATCGTTCAGGCTCTGCGCGAATTCGGCGGACCGGCCTTCGCCAAGGTCCAACTGGCGGCCACCGGCCCACAGGTGGGCGTGCGCGAGACCCGTCGTGTCAGGGGCCTCTACGTCCTGACCGAAGAGGATGCCAAGTCCGGCCCCCGCTTTGAAGACGCCATCGCCTGGCGCAGCGGTTTCCTGGACATCGGCTACGTGCGTTTCGAGAAGATGCAGGTGCACGACGTGCCCTACCGTGCGCTCGTGCCGGGGAAAATGGACGGTTTGCTGGTTGCCGGGCGCTGCATCTCCGCCACCCACGTGGGCGCCTCGGCCGGCAAGAGCATGGGCAACTGCATGGCCACCGGACACGCCGCCGGCCGCGCCGCCGCCCTGTGCGCGGCGAGCTCAAGTCGACCCCGGAACCTCAAGGTCACCGAGCTGCAAAGCGCTGGCGGGCGACGGCGTGGATCTCCGCCGCGCCTGAGTTTCGCGCCAAGACGCAAAGGTCACGCCAAGAAGGCCAAGCGCGCGAAACCTCTTACTCGAAACCGGGCCTTCTGGATGTAGTCCAGGCGCGGGAATTGGCGCTCCAGGTAGGCGTTCCCCTGCGTCTCGATCAACTGCGGGCTGGGGCCGTTGCCGCGCGGCGGGCCGTCGCCGTAGGCGCTGTAGAGCCGGTCCACCACCTCCATGCCGCTGATCACCTGCCCGAGGGGCGCGAAACCTATCTTGTCCAGCCGCACATTGTCGGCCAGATTGATGAACACCTGGGTGGTCCGAGTGTAGGCCCCGAGGTGGCGAAAGTGACGAGCCGCGCTTGTTGCTCTGCTGACAGGATCGTCGGCAATAGTCATCCCGCGCCAACGGCTGTCGACGGCTCGACCCGTTGACGCCGAACTGCACCACGAACCGCGGCACCACCCGGAAGAACCGGGCCTCATCGTAGAAACCGCGCTTCACCAGCAGGTAGAAACGCTCCGCGCCTTCCGGCCCCAGGCCTTGGTTACCTCGACGACGAAATCGCCTTTGCTGGTTTCAAATTTCAGCCGATAGATGTCCGGAACAGGCTCCGGCTTGCCTGAGGATTGGGTGGACCCATCCCTTGACGCCGCAGCCCAGAGAGAACAGCGAACCCAGGAACACAAGAATGAGGAAGTCGAGCAAGTTTTTTTCCGCCATGTGGGTATCATTTTATCAGGGACTGTTTATGAGCGAAGCCTCGCAGGTCCAGATTCAGGATGCACGACCGAGTACACACGCCGGTGGGAGGCCCGCCGTGCCTGTTCCGCGCGCTATCAGCGCCAGCATATGCGGCTGGGCAACGCTCGGCTAGCGATCGCTGTTGCGGCCGCCGCCATGGCCTGGTTCGCTTTCTGGCACGGAGCCTTGTCGCCCTGGTGGCTGCTACTGCCCGGTATCATCTTTGTGGTTCTGGTCTTGGTGCACGCGCGTGTGATCCGCAGGCGGGACTGCGCCAGTCGCCCGCGGCGCTCTATGAAAAGGGACTGGCTCGCCTGGCAGATCGCTGGGCCGGCGCGGGAGTGTCTGGTGAGCGCTTCCTGGACCGTGCACACCCTTATGCCGAGGACCTGGACCTGTTCGGAAGGGGTTCCCTGTTCGAGCGCTGTGCACCACGCGCACCCGCACCGGAGAAGAGACCCTGGCCCGCTGGCTCCTGGGGCCGGCCTCGCCCGAGGAGGTTCGCACGCGCCAGGCCGCCGTGGCCGAACTGCGTCCTCGGCTGGATCTGCGCGAGGAACTGGCCCTGGTGGGAGAGGATCTGCGTTCGGGCATCAGTCCCCAGGCGCTGGCAGCTTGGAGCGAGGACCTCCCCAGCCTGGCATCGCGCCACGCCCGCATCACGGCGGCGGTGCTCTCCTCTTTGGCTTTGGTTTCCGCTGCGCTGTGGGCGGTGCTACACCGCCCGGCGCCCTTCCTGGCGGTGGTGCTCGTCATCATGGTATTCTCGCTGCGGCTCAGACCTCGTGTCCAGCGCATCATCCAGCGCATCGGCGAACCGGCTTACGGGCTGGAGCTGCTGTCTCTTGTCTTGGTGCGCTTCGAGCGCGAGCGGTTCACCAGTTCCAAGCTACTGGAACTCCAGGCCGCTCTGAACACCGCGGGTTCCCCTCCGTCGCGGCGCATCGCCCATCTGCATCGTCTGATGGAGCTACTGGATTCCAGAGACAATCTGCTGGTGAGGATCATCGGCCCACCCCTGTTGTGGACCACGCAGGTGGCCCTGGCCATCGAGGCCTGGCGCGAAGCCAACGGCCCGTCGGTCCGGGGCTGGCTGGCCGCGGCCGGCGAACTGGAGGCGCTGTCGGCCCTGGCTAACTACGCCTACGAGCACCCCTCGGATCCCTTCCCCGAACTCATCGAGGACGGTGCTTGCTTCGAAGGAGAGGCTCTGGGCCATCCTCTTCTGCCGCAGTCTCGGTGCGTCTCGAACGACGTGCGTCTGGGCGCCGACCTGTGCGTGCTGGTGGTCAGCGGTTCGAACATGTCCGGCAAAAGCACCTTGCTTCGAACCGTCGGCATCAATACCGTGCTGGCCATGGCAGGAGCGCCTGTGCGGGCGCGGCAGCTCCGGCTGTCGCCCCTGACTGTGGGCGCAGCGATCCGCATCCTGGATTCGCTCCAGGACGGCAGCTCCCGCTTCTACGCCGAGATCACACGGCTGCGCCGGCTCCTGGACCTGACCGGGAAATCCCCTCCCTTGCTGTTCCTGCTGGACGAGCTGCTGCACGACACTAACTCTCACGACCGCCGCATCGGCGCCGAGGCCTTCGTCCGGGACCTGGTCAAGCGCGGTTCCATCGGCCTGCTCACCACCCACGACCTAGCGCTGGGCCACATCGCCGAGGTGCTCGCTCCTCGCGGCGCCAACGTGCACTTCGAGGACCACATCGAGAACGGGAAGCTCACCTTCGACTACCGTCTGCGGCCCGGCATCGTCCGCAAGAGCAACGCCCTGGAACTCATGCGTTCGGTGGGGCTCGAGGTATAGAACTGAGGGGTCGCGGTAGGGATGCCGGTTGCCCGGCACCCCCCGCACAGACCCGTGCTGGCGCTGCTAACGCACACGGTTCCTACCTCGGATGCTTGGCGTAGAAGCGCACATCCGGATACGGGTGCAGGATACAGATCTCTGGCAGCAAGACTCCCAAGCGCTCCTGGAAGCGCGCCCAGGTCCAACGGCTGCGCTGACTCCGCCGCCGAAGCTGACGCAGCCACAGACGCAACACGTCTTTCCGAAACGCCCACAGTCGCTCCTCGTTGCCGGGGATGGCATGGTATTGGAAATACCCGCGAACCACCGACTGCATCCACGCCGCCGTGTCCCCCACCGGCCCGTGCAAACGCCGCCGCAGTTGGCTCCGAATATCTTTGAGCTTGGCGGCCATGCGCTTACCGATGGTCTTGCGGCGCACCGTGAAATAGCCCGTCTTGTGGCTCGTCCCACAGATGTGAGTGAAACCCAAAAAGCTGAAAGTCTCCGGCTTCCCTTCCCCACGCTTGCTCCGGCGCTCGGCGGCATAGCGCCCGAACTCGATCAGGCGCGTCTTCTCCGGATGCAGTTCCAGCCCGAACTTCCCCAGCCGTTCCCGCAACTGCTCCAGGAACCGCTCGGCGTCTTCCCGATGCTGAAACCCCAGCACGACGTCGTCGGCGTAGCGCACGATGATCACATCGCCCGTCGCTCGCTTCTTCCGCCACTGCTCCACCCAGAGATCGAGTACGTAATGCAGGTAGAGATTGGCAAGCAGCGGCGAAATCACCGACCCTTGCGGCGTCCCTTCCTTGGTCTCGCTCCACCGGCCCTTGCTCCAGCACGCCCGCCTTCAGCCATTTCTGGATCAGGCGGACCATGCGCTGATCTGCGATCCGATGCTCGACGAACTTGACCAGCCATTCATGCGACACATTGTCGAAAAATGCCCGGATGTCCAGATCGAGCACCCAGTTCACCTTCTTGCGCACAATCCCGACATACAGCGCATCCAACGCATCATGCTGGCTGCGCCCCGGCCGGAACCCATAGGAGAAGCCCAGAAAGTCCTCTTCCCATATCTGGTTGAGAACCGTCCCCACCGCGTGCTGGACGATCTTGTCCTCCAGCGCCGCGATCCCCAATGGTCGTTGCCGCCCATCGGCTTTCGGGATCCAGACTCTCCGCGACGGTTGCGCTCGATACGCCCCGCGATGGATTCGACCGTGCAGGTCCGTCAGCCGGACCTCCAGATCCGGTCCATATTCTTCCCAGGTCACGCCGTCCACTCCCGGCGCCGCCTGCTTCTTCAAGCTGTAGTAGCTTCGCCGGAGCAGATCGACCGTCACATGGTGCAGCAGGGCAGTGAACCGCAACTTCCCGTCCTTCCTGGCTGCTTCGCGCACACGGTCCAGCCCGCTTGGCCCGCTTCCCCGGCTCTGGGTCCGGCACGGGTTAGGCTGTTCCGTGTTCTCCTTGGTCAGCGGCCTTCCCTCCACCACCTCCTGCGGCCCTCCCTGGCCTTCGTTCGGCAGCTTCGTTGGTACTATGCCGCGGTACGACTCCCCGCTGCCGTGCATGTGGGACTTAGAGCTCATCGCCTTCTCCCACCGGCCCGCCTCGCACTGCTCACGGGCGACAACGGGGCCTCCCGGTTCTCGCGCACGGAGTTTCTATGCATGCTCTGGGGTCTCCGACTCCGCAAGGCCGCGACGCACTCGCGTTAACGCACGCCGCGCTGTTGCCTTCCGGCTGACCTGACACCGTCGGCACCCTGAATTGGCGATTTCGGAGCTCACACTTTCGGGATACCCAGCCTGCATATGCCCCTCGCCTACGCTTCGAGTGCGGCCTCACGACCGCCCTCGCAAGGTCCGGGGTCAGGATGGTTCGCTACTCCTTTCCTGTACGACTCTTTCATTCGCTACTCCATGCCGGTTTATCCCGGCGCTATCCAGGCCGGGGACCTGCCCCACCGCACTGGCAAGTTGTTGAGGTGGCGCAGATATTCTTTGACGGCTTCTGAGGCATGAGCGCCAAAGCTCGCCAAACCTTGCCAACCAGCTCATGGCGAGCCTTTGCGCGTGCTGCCCGCCAGCAGACTGCGTCTATGCTGATGGCGCAAGACGCCAAAAGGAGAAAGCCGTGAGAAACCTTACCTCGAAAACCAGAGTGCTGGTTGCGATCAGCGTTGTCGCTTTACTGTCGGTGACCTCTGCTTACGCGCAGACCTATGTCATGCGGGCGTACATCCCGTTCCAGTTCCACGCGGGGGGCAAGGTGCTGCCCGCCGGGCAGTACCAAGTGGAAGTCGCCTCGGACTTCAACAGGATGAGACTCGGTCTGAGGGATGGTAGCGCCAGCCTGTACCTGCCTGCCCATCCCACTCACAGGACAGAGGCTACAGCGCAGCCGGCCACGCTCGTGTTCCATAAGTACGGAAACCACCACTTCCTTTGGAAGGTGTTGAATCCCGGTGGGTTGCAGGGATATGAAGTACCCGCGTCGAAGGCTGAACGCGAGATGGCCAGAGCCCACCCGGCCAGCGAGGTCGCATCCATTGCTGTCGGGTCTAAGTGACCGGCTGGCCGGCCAGCGTCCGGGGCAGGTCGGGGACCTGCCCCACCACACTGGCGGGCTGTTGAGGTGGCGCAGGTTTCCGGCCTGCGCTCAGCGGAACAGGTCTTTGTCCCGCGGGCGGATCAGCGCTCGGGCCGAGCCGGCGGCCGGCTGCCACTCAAAGCCGCGAATCAGAACCACCGGGATGCCCTCGATCTTGCGCATCAAGAGGCCGGCGGCCGCGGCCAACTCGTCGGCCACCGCCAGCACGGTGCTCTGTAGAATCCGCCCGCATCGATCGGGCCGCCCGCGATAGTCCGCCAATGCCTCCAGCCCCGAAACGCCGATGGCCACGTTGACCAGCCCCTCGCGCCAGGGACGTCCGAAGGTGTCACTGATGATCACGGCGCCGCAGCCGAGATCGCGCCGCAGGCGGTCCGCGGAGGCGTCCGGGTCGCGCGGCAGCACCGAGGCATAATCCTCTCCCGGCACATTGGACAGGTCTACGCCCGCGTTCGCCGCTACCAGTCCGTGCTGCGTCTCGGCAATCACCACGCCGCGCTCCATCTTCACGATGCGCCGCGACTCCCGGAGGATCAGCTCAATCAGCCGCGCATCTTTCCCCCACTGCCCGGCCCACTGCTGCGCGGCGGGCGACGGCTCGATGGCGCGCAGATCCACCACCGCGCCTTCCGCTTTTGAGACGACCTTCTGCGCTACCACGACAATCGTTTCCGGACCGATGGTGTGATGCTCCCGGGCTGCCGCCACCCGGACCAGCTCGCCCAGATCGTCGCCGGGCCGCACTTCGGGCAGGCTATTGAGTCCTACAAGGTCAATGCGCATGTCTCTCGCAGCATCCGCGCAATCCGGCACTCCGGCGCGCGTTTGAACAATTCAGCAATGTCCTCCGGGGTGTCGATGTCCAACATCAGGCCCGGCAATCGCAGGACCTCGGCGGTCACGCCCCTGGCCCGCGCCTGCTCCAGGTGGGCCTGAAGACTGCCTGGGCCAAAACGGCTCTGGATGATATCCGGTGGGGTACGGGCCAATGCGTTGGTGCCCGTCTCATCAGCCGAGGGCACGACCACGACCTGGTGAAGATGCGCCGCCGCGGTCAACTCCTCGATCTCGCGCGGCGCGGCCAGCGGCACGTCGATGGGCAACAGGAGAACCGTACGCGCACCCATCCGAATGGCGCGCTGCGCCGCCGCGTCGGCCGAGTGGCTGTGCCCCGCCTGGCTCTGCTCCTCAAACACCAGTGCGCCCGCACTGCGCGCCTGCCGCGCCGTCCACTCATCGCTGGTCACTATCACGATCCGGTCCAGGCCCCGCACGGCCCGCAGCTTCTCCATCATCTCCTGGTACATGGCCTGCGCCAGCGCCTCCCGCTGCTCGGCCGTGAGCAGCCCGCTCAAGCGCTGCTTGGCGTTCTGCGGCGCCTTGACCGGAAGCAAGGCGAAAATCACAGCGCCAACCCCAGCGCTTTGACAACCGCCCTGGCCAAGGCTTTCTTTTGCGCCAGACCTCTCATGATGGTGTTGGTGACCACAGCGCGCATGCCAAGCGCCTCAACTTTCGGCGCCAACTTTCGATCCACGCGATCCAGCACAAACACGTCCACGAAATCTCGATACAGCTCCGCGACTTGATCGGCCGAGGCCCGCAGTCCCATACTCCTCATCATGCGAGCCGCCGGCCCTTTCAGCGCCCGTCCTCCCACAATCGGTGAGATGGCGGCCACCGGCGCGGCAGTTTCCCGCAGCGCCTCGCGAATACCGGGCACCGCCAGAATCGGCCCGATGCTGATGATCGGATTCGACGGGCAAACAACGACTCCCGCTGCCCGCTGGATCGCTTTCAAGACCCCGTCAGCAGGGCGCGCTTCTTCCATGCCATAGAAGCGGACGCCCAGGACCGCATCGCGGGCCCGCTGCCGCACGAAGTAAGTCTGGAAATCCAGGATGCCATGGCGCGTCTCGACCAGCGTAGGCACCGGCTTGTCGGACATGGGGACGATCCTGGCCCGCACGCCCAGCGGGGTGGCGATTTCCCAGGTCACCTGGCTCAGTGTCGCCCCCTGGCGCAGCCGCCCGCTCCGATACAAGTGCGTCGCCAGGTCACGGTCTCCCAGTTTGAACCAGGTCTCGCCGCCCAGGCGCTCGAGCGCTCGCAAGCACTCGAAGGTATCCCCCTGGATTCCCCACCCGCGCTTCCGGTTGGCCAGCCCGGCCAGCGTGTACGTCACCGTGTCCAGGTCCGGTGAAACATGCAGCCCGTGGATCTCGGCGTCATCCCCCGTATTGCCGACAATGAAGAGCCGCTCGGGACCAACGACAGGGGCCAGCCCGGAGAGAAACCGGGCCGCACCCACACCCCCCGCCAAAACTACGATTCTTTTCACGCCGTCCCTAGTCCCGTGATCCGCACACCCGAACCTTTCACCTTGTAGCGCAGGTTGAGCGAGATCAGCAGCGCGGCCAGATTTTCGAGGTAGCGGGAATTCTCCAGGGGGCCGGCATCCACCGCCCGCGCGCCGGGGATCATCTCGACCAGTTCCCGAACCGAGGCTTTGGCCTCGGCGCTGTCGCCGCAGATGAGCACATCGCTGTCCACCGCCTGCTCGATGCGGGCCAGCACTTCGGCGCTCAGGCAGTGAAACGCCGAGGTGACAGCCACACCCTCCGGTACGTATCGCGCCGCCTGCTGGGCCGCCGATCCGGCCCACAGGCTCACGGTGTGGCTGAGGCGGCCCCCGATGGCGACCTCAAGCGGCACCGTTGCATCCACCAGAACCGTCCCTGGGCGGAAGCTCGATCGCACCGACTTCAAGATGCCGATCTGCGCCGCCAGGGGCACGGTCAGCACGACGATGCCGGCCTC
>CAVRZY010000264.1:0-5928 GCA_963725415.1 uncultured Acidobacteriota bacterium
GATCGTCAACAACAGCCGCTTTCTCATCCTGCCGTGGGTGCGGGTGAAAGGGCTGGCCAGCAAGATCCTGGCGCGAGTGCGCGCGCCATTGCCGAGCGATTGGGAGAAGTGGTACGGGTATCGGCCGTTATTGCTGGAGACGCTGGTGGATGCCGGGCGATTTCGGGGGACCTGTTACCGGGCGGCGAACTGGATTCATCTGGGGCAGACGGCGGGGCGCGGCCGCATGGACCGCGATCATGCAGCGCAGGGGGCAGCCGTCAAAGATCTCTACGTGTATCCGCTGTGCCGTCAGGTTCAGCAACGCTTGCGGAGCGCCGCGGCGCCGGTTTGGCAGGAACCGGAGGAAGAGGCCAGCCGGCCGTGAGCGTGAACCTCAACCTGTGCCAAAGCTGTTTGGAGAAACAACGCACCATTGACCGGCTGAAACAGCAGATCGAAGATCTTCGCAAGAAAGTGCGCCGCCTGGAGCGCAAGGCCGAGCAAGGGCCGTTCGGTTCCTCGACGCCCTCGGCGAAGATCCCAGTGAAAGCCAACACGGCGGAGGAGCCGCGGAGCAAACCCGGCGGGGCCAGGCCGGGGCACACCGGCCACGGGCGGCCGACGGTGCAAGACCGGGACGCCGAGCGCATCGAAACGATACCGGTGGGGCCGGCGTGCCCGTACTGTGGCGGGCCACTGGAGCACAAAGAGTACCGCGACCGCTCGGTCATCGACAGCCAGCCGTTACGGGCCGAACCGATCCTGTATCAGTTGGAGCGGGCGCGCTGCCCGCGTTGCGGCAAGACCGTGCAGGCGCGCGCGCCGGAGGTATTGCCGAAGAGTCTGTACGGCAATCAACTGGTCACGCAGGTGGTGTTTCTGCATTACCGGCAGGGGATTCCGATGGGGCGACTGTGCGACCAACTGGGCATCGGCGTGGGTGCGGTGTTCGAGATCCTGCACCGCATGGCGGCTCTGTTCCGGGGCGTGATTCCCAAGCTCATCGAGGAATATCGCCAGGCCCCGGTGCGGCACGCCGATGAGACGGGCTGGCGCACGGATGGCCGCTCGGGCTATGCCTGGCTGTTCGCCAGCGCCAGCGTGAGCCTGTTTCTGTTCCGCGCGACCCGCTCGGCGCAAGTACCCAAGGAGGTCTTGGGTGCGCCAGCCTTGGGCGGAGTGCTGGTGGTGGACCGCTACAACGCCTACAACCAATCCCCCTGCCAACTGCAATACTGTTACGCGCATCTGATGCGGGACGTGGAGGATTTGGCCAAGGAGTTCCCCGGCCAAGCCGAGGTGACGGCCTTCACCTCCACGTTGATCCCGCTGCTGGCCGAGGCCATGCACTTGGGCAGGCGGCCGCTCGCCGAGGCCGAGTATTACGCGCAAGCGCGCCAGATTCAGCAACAGATCGTGAACCTGGTTCAGCAACCGGCCAATCACCTGGGGGTTCGTCAGCTCCAGGGCATCTTCCGCGACAACGCCCATCGTCTGTACCACTGGGTGGAAGACCGGGCGGTGCCGGCTGACAACAACCGGGCGGAGCGGGAACTGCGCCCCACCGTGATCGCCCGCAAGGTGAGTTTCGGGTCGCAATCCGACGCCGGCGCGAAAACGCGCGAGGTGCTGATGAGCGTGGTGCATACGCTGGTCAAGAGGTTCCGCGATCCGGAATCCCACTTCAAGTCGGTGCTCGATCAACTCGCCGCCGACCCCAACCAGGATGCCGTCGCGCTGCTGTTCGACACCAGTTGAACCGCATCCCACAACCCCATCCATCCCAAACCGCAACCCCCGCTGCCGCATCCGTGTGCCCAAACCTCAACCCCGTCCCCATAGCGGTTTTTCTCCTCCTATTTCGTCTTTCCTTTCGTCGTAGGCCTGCCTATGAGCACACCACCATCTCACACCGGGGTGCCTTTTCCCGGCCCGCCGACCGCGGCGGTGTGGCTTTTGCTTCGCGCCGTAACAACCCGCTCGGCTGTAACCGGTACTCTCCCTGGTGGTTTGTCGTTTAGCGCTCGTTAGATTCTTGGTCTGTTGTCCGAAACTCGGATCACGCCTCAGCCGCGGCGCCAGACTCTTCGTTCCTCCCTCACTGTCAGCAAGAAGTTCCTGGGCTTATTTCTTTCGTCCGCTCCGCTCGTTTCGCTCTTTCCGCTCTTTCGTCGGAAGCCATATATCCGCCTTCAACTGCTGCAAGAGCCAATCCCGCGAACGGGTGTCGCAATCAATCTTCAGCCTCCAAGGGCTATGGCCGGTTCCGCGCTTACCCGTGCGTCGACGAAAGAGTGTTCGCAGCCTGCGCCTTGACCGGGATCTTCGGCTTCGGCTGCGGGTCTCGATAAACCTCCTGCTTTTTCAAAATCCAATAGGCCGCTTCGGCCAAGTGCCGGGCGACCGCCACAATCGCCTTCTGGTGGTTCTTCTTGCGCTTGACCCGTTGATACAGCCGCACTACCTGCTGACCAGCCAGATGCTTCTGAGGAATGACCATCAGGTTCCCGGCTTCGATAAAGGCCCACTTCAGGTGCTGATTCGCATCCCCACAGATCTGCCCCCGGCGAGGGTGCCCTCGCTGGGAGTTTCATGCCCTCGAACGTTCCGTGCCTTCGATCAACCGCGGCGGCGGCGCGCTGTGCTGTGAGCTGGGCGTACCCTTCCCCATTCTCACGGGCTTTGCTGCTTTTCTCCAGCAGACGCTCGCGGGTCTCCGCGATGCTCCAACCCCAATCGATCGCCAGCAGGCAGAACGTGAAATCGGCACGGCTGACATCCGGCCGGTTGCTGTGGTGCGCCGGCGGGGCGTTTTGCAAACAACGCTCATAGCTGGGCCATGCTTTGGCTCGCCGGTCGGGGGAACCACGGCCGGGGCGGATTACCGGAACCGGATCGGGCGCGGCGACCAGGCCCAAGGCTTCCAGTTCGCCCCCGGTTAGCGTGCGTTGCGGAGTCGCTTCCAGGATCTGCACGGTGGGAAAGTTCGGCGCGTACTGGCGCTTGAAATTCACGCTGCCCGCCACGCGGGTGGCCCCGGAAGCACTTGGGTCGGCACCGCTGCCCTGGCGCAGCCGCCGGGCGAAATCCGGCCCGCATTGCTGTACCGCCACCCAGGCCTGATGATTCCCGGCACTGGTAGTCAGGATCAGAAAAGCGGCGCTCCTCACGCGCTCCAGCATAGTCCCGCCGAGATCGTCCAGTTGGACCAGCGCTGCCGGGGCCCGCTTGGGCCGCACGATCAGATTCTGCCGGCACTGGATAGCCGACCTCAGCAGAGAAGGCATCCCGCGCCGGAGCGCCTCTACGCTTTGCGCCGGACGAAAGCCCCGCTTGTGCCCATCCATATCGGTCCGCGTGAGATCGAAGCTGTGGACGCCCAGGCTGGCAAACAGATCCAGCATCTGCCAAGCTTGCTCTACCCCCCGCCCGTGTTTCTCTAGGCGCATCGCTTGCCTCCCGCGGACATTCCTGGTTGTACTCCCGCTGGAATCGCTGGAACGCTTGCTGCTATTGCCGCAGATTGCCCTGCGTGGGCTATGGCCGGTTCCGCGGTTTCCCGTGCGCCGACGAAGACATTCGCAGTCTGCGCTTTGACCGGGACCTTCGGCTGCGGCTGCGGGTCGCGATAAACCTCCTGCTTTTTCAAAATCCAATAGGCCGCTTCGGCCAAGTGCCGGGCGACTGCCACCACCGCTTTCTGGTGGTTCTTCTTGCGCTTGACCCGTTGATACAGCCGCACTACGTGCTGACCAGCCAGATGCTTCTGATGGACGACCACCAGGTTCCCGGCTTCGATAAAGGCCCACTTCAGGTACTGATTCACATCCCCGCAGATCTGCCCCAGCCGAGTGTGCCCACCGCTGGAGTGCACCCGCGGTACCAGGCCGGCATAGCTGGCCAGATGCGCGGCCGAGGGAAACCGCTCCACCCTGCCGATCTCCAGCGTCATGACCATGCTCAAAATCCGGCCCACAGACGGCAGCGTCTTCAGCAGATCGGCTTCTGCCGTTACTTTCATCAGCTCGGCGAGTCGCTTCTCGGTGTCCTCGAGCTGCACTTCCAGGAAATCCAGCGTCACCAGTTCCAGTTCCACACTTTGCCGGGTGTGTTCCGGCAACTCTCCCAGCCGTGTGCCGAGGCGCAGCCGACCCTCCACACCAAACAGGTCGCTCACCCCGGCAATCTGAATGTTGTAACGCGCCAGGGTTCCTTGAATCCGATTCTTCAGCCGCGTTCGTTGCTGCACCAAAAACATGCGCAGCCGCAGCAACTCCCGCTGGTCCCGCAACTCCGCCGGCGGAATCCATACTTCGGGCAGCGTCCCGTTGCGCAGCAGAATGCCTAAGCCGGTGGCATCTACCTGGTCGGTCTTCTTGCCGGTCTTACCCATTCGCTTCTTGGCTTCCAGCGGGTGAGCCAAGCGCGGATGGTGGCCGGCTGCCTCCATGTCGTCCACCATCCAGTAATAGTGCCCGCCCGCTTCCAAAGCGATTTGCGAACCCGCGGGCAATCCTTCCAGGAATTGCCGATACTGCTCCCGGTCATGTTCTACTCGGATGGCTGACGAAGCCTCGCCACGTTCGTCAACCGCCACGAACACCGAGTACTTCTTGTGAGCATCGCACCCGATAAACTGTTCCATATACGCTGCAATCACTCCTTTCTGTAGAGGTGGTGGCTAGTTTACCGCACCACCTCGACTGCAGCGCTCTCATAGCATCAATATGCGAGTGCACTGCTGTCCGGTAAAAAGCCGTGATGTCAATCATCGTTCGTCCGGAGGCTGCGGCGGATATCGACGAAGCCTTTGTTTGGTACGAGCGGCAGCGTGCCGGGCTGGGCAATGAGTTTCTGGCGGCCGTTCAGTCCCCCATTGGTGAGGTTGTGGCGCATCCGACCAGGTATCCGGTGATTCATCGAGACACCAGGCGGGCGCTTGTCCACCGGTTCCCAGATGGAATCTTCTATCGCGTGTACGGTGGGGTCGTTGTCGTCGTCGCCTGTATGCACGGGCGGCGTGATCCAAGGGGATGGGGACCCCGAACGTGATGCCTGACGAGGCGCTGCATCAGCAGGGCGCAGTCTACGCGCGGACCGCGCAGGCTGCTACTGCTCGCCACTCTGCAACTGGCCTCGCAGCCTGGCGATGGTCTTGACCAGCGGGAGGTCAGAGTCGGCCTCTTTCCACAGCCGGTCAAGAATACCCAGAAGCTGGGCCGCCTGGGATCTCTACCCCGGGACCAGCGAATCTGTGCCAGGCGGGCGTGGGCCGCAATCCAGGATTGCTGGGGTTCCCAGCCCAGCGCACGGCGGCCCATGGCAATCAGCTTCTCGTAGCAGCCGATGGCCTGTTCCATCTGGCCGGCTTTGTCGTGCGCATGGGCCAGGCTGGCCAGAGTCTCCGGGGTGCTGGCTTCGCGCTCGGCAAGAAGCAGAAGCTCGACTGCGCGCCGATGGCTGCCACGCGCGAGCGCCACTTCTCCTTCCACCAGATGCAGGCTGCTGCTCTGCTCCGGGTTCTTGGTGTCAACCTGTGCAGGGAGCTGGCGCAAGATCCGCAGGGCTTTCCCGACCGCGCCAGCGCGAGCATAGCCTGCTCCAATTCGCGTAGCCAGCCAGAGCGCCGGGGTGCTCAACGCCTCCCTGCACCGCTCCGCCTGATCGAGTTCACGCACCTGGCCCCCTCGGTCGCCTTGACCACCCAGCAGAATGGAGACGAACAGATGGCTGCGCGCCTGCCTGAGCAGGTCCTGCCGGGCTTCGCTGAGCAGAATCGATTCCCGCAGCCGCGCTTCGGCCTGGCGGTATTTCCCTTCATAGAGGTCGAGCAAAGCCAAAGAGCGCAGCCCGGACGCCCGCAGGTCCGGTTTGGATAATGCGAACCCGAAGACCTCCCTGGCCTTCTGTACGTTCCCGCTGTGTACCAGAGCAAAACCGTACTCA
>CAVRZY010000265.1:0-10944 GCA_963725415.1 uncultured Acidobacteriota bacterium
GTGCGCGTTCATGACCACCTTACAATGCGGTAATTCCCGCTGATGCCGCCCCAGCCGGACTTCGTCCGTCGGGCGCCACATGCGCTCAGGATGCCCCAGCCAACCACCCTGGGTTGTCTCGGGATTTGCCTTCGATGTGCCGCGGGACCGCGTTCGGGTGTTGCCAGGCGACCTTATTCAAGCGCTCCCAGAGTGTACCAGAGACAGCCGCCGGACGGTGAATCGGCCAGAACGTTCGGGGGGTAAGAAAACGATGCTCGGTCGGCTGCTACTCTTTAGCTTCCCGTGGCTGCTCTTGTTCGTTTTCCTGTTGCTGGCCTTGTTTGAGAGTCTGTGGTGGTGGATTCCAACTGTAGGCTTGGGCCTGCAGCGTGTAACGTCCAGAAACTCAACCGCGGGCTAGGTTGCTCTCCTGTAGGCATTTCCGGATCGCGCCAGAGGAGTGCCGCTGGAGGGAAATTGGAACCCGGGGGTGATCCCTCAGTCTCGGGGGTCGTGGGATAAGCTTCAGCTTGTCTCGGGCGGTATCCGAAAGGGTTCCGGACAGGCTGGAAGCCTATCCCACCCGGGTGCACAGGCTGTTGCCCCCGAGACTGAGGTATTACACCCGGGGGTTGGCGCGTAACATGTTGCATCGGCCACATTTGAGTTTTTGGAGCATACGGGTCGATTCTTCTGCTTACTGGGTGAAAGTCGGACGCGACGAGTTCTTGCTGCGGCCAGGTCAGGACTGCTGGGGGAATGACGAGCCCCGCGCAAGCCATTCGCGAATTGTTCTGCGAGTTTCTGTGCGCGTGTACGGCTGAGAGAAGACACCGATGGGATCGTGAGCACAAAGCGGTCGCGGGATGCCGATCGGGACCTGCGCGAAGTCGCCATGAATGCGTCAGTCGTGGCGTACGTTGGTGTTGGCCAGCGTCGCGCGCAACACCTTGCCGCGTAGTGACCGCGGGGGTAATGCGCCGAGTTGCGGGGACCTCGGGGCGGAGGGTACAATATCCGCCATGATCAAAACTCGAATTCTCGC
Organism: uncultured Acidobacteriota bacterium; assembly: GCA_963725415.1. GTDB lineage: Bacteria > Acidobacteriota > Terriglobia > Bryobacterales > Bryobacteraceae > CAVRZY01. Next base: position 1,028 of record CAVRZY010000265.1, read on the forward strand.
TATGGTTTTCGGCGCCTTGCTCCTGATTGGAGCGGCCGCCACGGCGCAAAGGCCCGCCCGAAACGTCTCTCCCGCTCGACATCCAAATCTTGCGGCCGCACAGCGGTTGAGTCAGCAAGCTTGGGAAAGAATTGTTGCCGCGCAGAAAGCCAATGAGTGGGACATGCAGGGCCATGCTCAGAAGGCGAAAGGACTGCTGGATGAGGTCAACAGAGAGCTGAAGCTCGCGGCCGAAGCGGCGAACCGCAACCCGCGATAGCCCGTCTCTCAAAGCACCTGGCATTTTCCATGCCTCCCGCGAGCGAGGCAAAACCACGCTGATTTTTTTTGGGAGGGTGTCTCAGAGGCGTTGACAGATTCCGCTCCGCGGTCCCGGCCGGGTCTCAAGGAGCGCTGCCAAGCAAGGATGAAGCGAATGATCCCGTAACGTCCAAAACTCAAACTGGAAACACTGCCCGGCCAAAGAAGGGAACCGCGCGAGTCAGATCTCTTCTTGGAGCAGCGGATGGTCGCAGAGATCGATCACCATCGGATGAAAACCCCACTCGAACCAGCGCTCGAAGGCGTCGAGGTTACGCCGGCTCGGCCACAACGAGGGAACACGGTACCAGCCATAATAGTAGTTCAGCATTCCGCCCAACCGGTCGCGGCGCCGGATCGCTCCACCATTACCAGCATGGGATTCATCCGGGATGATCAACCGGTTGCCGAGACCTTGGTGGTTTCGCTCGCCATGATAATGCGCCACGAATTCGTGAATCGCCTTCCGCAGCGAACCTTCCCCGAATAGGATCATCCGGTCCAAGCAGGATTCCTTGATGGTTCTGACAAACCGCTCCGCATGGGGATTCAAGTTCGGCGACCGCGGCGGCAGTTTCATAGACTTCACCCCACTGGCGGCCAGCGTTCCCAGGGACTAAGCGGTGAACAGCGGGTCGCGGTCGTGGATCAGATATCGCTTCCCCGTCAGGGACCCGTCGCCATCATCGCAGAGGTTGCGGGCTACCTGGTCCATCCAGAATCTATTCGCCTCGATGGTGCCGCGCGCAACCTCATGGCCCAGATTGGCCAACGCTCCCTGTGTCCGCCGGTAGCCCCAATCCCGGTCCTCGGTCGCCATGCGGACTACCAACGTCCGGATTTCATCCCGCGTCCGAGGTCGTCCTGGACCACGCCGTGCACTGCCATCGTATTCCTTGGCGATCAGCTTTCGGTGCCAAGCCAGAAGCGTCTCAGGAGTGACGATGGTGGCAACTTCACGCAGAATGCGACGACCGACCTTCTTGGTCTTGGCTGCCAAGCGCCGGCGTTGGTCGTCGTCCAAGCGCAGTCGCTTGTTTCCTAGTTGCTCCCGAAGGACGCGATTCTCTTCGCGAAGATAATCAAGCGCGTCCCGCTGTTGCTGGTTGAGCCAGCCGGCCATGGAAACGCGCAACAGTCGGAACGGGTGCAAGGTCCGGCGCATTGGCACAGGATAACAGCCAAGGTTCCTGCAACGGGCAGTGTAACCTGCACCATCTGAGGAGGATCGAGTTTTTGGACACTACGGGAGGGCACAAGAGGCTTCCCGCGAGAAGCCCAAAGATTGCCATGGTCTTGCGAATCATGTCCACCTTCCTTCGCACAGTCTCTTTTCGTTCCGAATGGATTTCACTAGTCAATATGGGGCGACCAACCCCGGTTCGCAGTGTCGCGGGTTACGCTGAGAATCGGAAGAAACGGCGGTGCAGAGCCGCATACGAAAGGAGTTGGTCACATGTCCAGACCGGAATTCCGATTTTGGCTTCCGGGCTGCCATCCAGTAGACACCCAACCCCCTTCGTTCGAGCCGTTTCTGGCATAGTTTCCATCCTGAGCGACCCGGGCGCCCTGCCACAATGGCACCCTTGGCTCTTCGGGACACACGAAGACCTGGAACTGCCCTATTTCCAAGGGATCGCAGCGACACCTTTCCGTTCCCCAACCTCCGTTCCGTCCCGTCTGCTCCCCCTCAGTAGCTGTCTGCTATCCGGTCGGCACCGGCAACGCCGCGATCCGCCGCACCATGCTTCCAAAGAGCCGCCGCGTCAGGTGGCTCTCTGCGAACAGCAGCCAGTAATACCGGGCGTGCTTGATCAGCCGCCCGCCGGTCTTCACCAACCGTTGTTGCAGGCTCGTCAACGACCAGTTGCCAATCCTCTTCGGCAGTGCCAGCCGCCGCCACAGGTTCCCCAGGTTGGACGCCCGGCGCCAGGGGACGGGTTTAGACTCTAAAGTGTTGCACTGGCGTTCTCGGAGTAGAGGCCACTGCGACCGTCCGCCAGGATGCCCAAGGAGCGCGCGCGAACCGGCCTGGGAGCGATTCTCGGGCGTGGGGAGTACCAGAAGGACGACCTACCCCTGTTCCCCTGCCGTCTCCTGGGCGATCTTTCTTGGGGCTTCGCAGATACTGCTCGCGTGAGTGCATGTCCACTCCGATTAGGCTCGTTCAAACCCTGTCCTCTGTCCATGCTCCACGCCCATTTCGGTGACTCTATTTCGTGACCCAACCGATGGCCTCTCGGTGACATGTTAAGTGACCCAATTCGCAGGCTTGACGAAAGCGGAAAGTTGACGCATAATGTCACAAACGCTTGCAAACTGAGAAAGGAGTGACTTCAGTGCCAGTTCGATGGTTGATCGTTACGTTAGGAGTCGCCGCCTGCGCCTTGGCGCAGGAAACCAGGGGTACCATTTTGGGGCGCGTCACGGACCCAAGCGGCGCCGTGATAGCCGGCGCCGATGTCCGCGCCACCAACATCGCCACCGGCGTCACAGCCGGCGCCAAAACGAATGAGTCGGGCAACTACACGCTGCCCTACCTGCTGACGGGTGCCTACACTGTCCAGGCCGAGTTGACCGGCTTCAAGCGGTTCGTCCGCGAAGGCGTCCAGGTCCGCGTCAGCGACACGGTCCAGGTCAACATCGAACTTGAAGTGGGCAACGTCGCGGAGGCCATCGAGGTCAAGGCCGAGACGCCCCTGCTCAGCACGTCGGAGAGTTCGCTAGGCCAGGTGGTGGATGAGCGCCGCGTGAGCGAGTTGCCGTCGTTCGGCAATAGCCCCATGGCGCTGGTGCAACTGGCGCCCGGGGTGCTCAACGCCAAGGACACCCGTCTGGCCAAGGCGGGGTCTTTCTCGATCAGCAAGAACTCGGAATTCTCCACCGATGGTGCCGGTACGTACAACAACGAATTCACCTTGGACGGTATCTCCAACACCCAGGGGCAGGGGACGTCCCCGCGCGTCGGCTTCATCCCGCCCCAGGGTGCCGTGGCCGAGTTCAAAGTGCAGACGTCGTCCTACGACGCCAGCATCGGGCACACCATCGGCGCGCTGGTCAACGTTAGCACCAAAGGCGGGACCAACACGCTGCACGGCGAGGTCTACTGGTGGCTCCGCAACTCCGCCTTGGACACGGCCAACATCTTCCAGAACCGCGCCGGCCAGACGTTGCCGGTCTACCAGGACAACCGTTACGGCCTCGCGGGCAGCGGCCCGGTGCTGCTTCCGAAGCTCTACAACGGCAAGAACAAGACCTTCTGGTTCTACACCTGGGAAGCGAACACGTGGGGGAACCCAAAGTCGTTCACCAATACGGTACCCACCGACGCCATGCGCCGTGGGGATCTCTCCGCGTTATTGGCGCTCGGCTCCAACTACCAGGTTTACGACCCGGCTACCACCGCCCCCGCCGCGGGCGGGCGCTTCAGCCGCCAGCCGTTCGCAGGCAACATCCTTCCGACTAGCCGCTTAGACCCGGTGGCGCTGAAGATCCTGCCCTACTGGAACGTTGCGAATCAGGCCGGCACGAAGGACGGCCGCAACAACCACTTCCTGGCCGGCAAGGGCCTCGAGGACACCTGGGTGCACCTGGGACGCCTCGATCACGCTTTTAACCAGAACCATCGCATTTTCCTACGCCTGAACAAAGATTATTGGCAGGAGGACAAGAACCGGCTCTTCACGACTGGGGCGTCCGGCATCGTAATCAACCGTTACAACCAGGGTGTCGCGTTCGACGATGTCTACGTCATTACGCCGACATTCCTGGTTAACCTGCGCTACGGAATCACGCGCGCGACCTTCACCGAGCGGCGCGGCAGCCGCGGGTTCGATCTCACCTCGCTGGGCTTCTCACCGCGGCTGGTGGCGCTGGCCGACCCAAACCTCGTCGCATTCCCGAACGTGCAGGTCGGGTCGCTGACCGCTTTGAGCGACTGGGATAGCGGCGACGGCGGCAACTATTCGACGACCCACTCCCTGGCAGCTACGTTCACCAAGCTCAAAGGAAACCACAACCTGCGGTTCGGTTTCGACTTCCGCGTCTATCGCGAGAACGTGGGCCGGTACCCGCTGGATGTCTCGCCGCGACTGGCTTTCTCGTCCACTTACACCCGTGGGCCGTTCGACAATTCGGCGGCGCCCCCGGTGGGCGGCGAACTGGCGGCCTTCCTGTTGGGCGTCCCCGAGGGAGAGATGGATCGCACTGGGACGAGCGCCGAGCAGGACAAGTATTTCGGGTTGTACTTGCAGGACGACATCAAGGTGTCGCACAAGCTGACGCTGAACCTGGGGCTGCGCTACGAGCTGGAGTCGCCTGTCACCGAGCGATACAACCGGTCGGTGGCGCACTTCGCTTTCGACCAGGCCAGCCCGATCGAGGCGCAGGCACGCGCCAACTACGCCAAGAGCCCGATCCCGGAGCTTCCGCTGGACCAGTTCCGCGTGCCGGGCGGCCTGACGTTCGTGGGCGTGGGGGGCAATCCGCGCACTTACTGGCAGGGCGAGAAGAATAACTTCATGCCGCGCGTGGGCCTGGCCTATCAGCTTCGGCCGGAGACAGTTCTGCGCGCCGGTTACGGGATGTTCTTCGACTCCCTCGGCGCGTTCAAGACGGATGCGATCCAGACGGGTTTCAGCATGGCAACGCCGATCCAGCCATCGCTGGACAGCGGGCTGACCTTCCTGGTCAAGACGGCGGACCCCTTCCCGAACGGATTGTTGCCGCCGCTCGGCGTCGCGGGGGGCCTGGCCACGAACCTGGGCCAGTCGGTAAGCTTCTTCCGCGAGCAGCGTAAGCAGCCGTACGTGCAGCGGTGGTCGCTCGGCTTGCAGCAGGCGTTGCCAGGACGGTTCCTGGCGGAAGCCACCTATGTCGGCAGCCGGGGAACGCGGCTGGACATCCCCCGCGCCCTGAACAACACGCCGGCGCAATACCTGAGCCGCCTGCCGTACCGGGACCAGAAGACCATCGACTCCCTGAGCGCGCAGTACCCGAACCCGCTCTCCGGGACCAATCCGATCTACGGCAAGAACATTTCGCGCGGCAACTTGCTGCGTCCCTACCCGCAGTTCAATGGGGTGTCGATGGGCGATCCGGCCGGCTACTCCTGGTACCACTCGCTCCAGGTGCGCGCCGAACGGCGCTTCTCCCGCGGCTTCACCTTCCAGCTTTCCTACACCTGGTCGAAGTGGATGCAGGCCACCGAGTTTCTGAACCCCACGGACCCCATGCCGTACCGGTCCTCTCGGACATGGACCGCACGAACCGCCTCGTTATGAGCGGTATTTGGGAACTGCCTTTCGGCCGCGGGCGGCGCATGGGCGGCCAGTGGCCGGCGGCGCTGGACTTCTTTGCCGGCGGGTGGCAGTTGAACGGCATCATGCAGCGGCAAAGTGGCGCGCCGCTAGCCTTTGGCGACGTGTGGACGCTGTTCACCGGCGACCCGGACGATGTCAAACTGTCGAACGACACGCGTAACGTGGACCGCTGGTTCAACACCGATGCCGGCTTCAACCGCAATAGCGCGCAGCAACTCGCCAGCAACGTCCGGGTCTCGCCGCTGCGCTTCAGCGGCGTCCGCGGCCCCGGCCAGGATCGCTGGGAACTCTCCGCCATCAAGACCTTCCGCGTAACCGAGAAGATCAGGACCCAGTTCCGCGCCGAGTGTCTGAATGCACTGAACCATCCGAACCTCTCCGCGCCCAACACGTCGCCGACCAACAGTTCCTTCGGCGCAATCACCGGCCAGGATCCCACGCGCACGTGGCAGTTCTCCCTGAGGGTGTCGTTTTGACCGCGCGCTTCTGTCATGGAGATCACCTGACGAACGAACTCACGCGGCGCGACGCCTTCCTAGAATTCGGCGATCAGCAGACCGTGAATCCCGGAAATTCCCTAGTCATTTAGAATCAAAAATATACCGGCCTGCAGGCGCGGACGTCAACTGACGTTGAGAGCCCTGTTTTGTCAGCCTGAACTCAGGCATAAGTCGCGGTGTAACGTCCAAAAACTCAAACTGGAAACACTGCCCGGCCAAAGAAGGGAACCGCGCGGGCCAGATCTCTTCTTGGAGCAGCGGATCGTCGCAGAGATCGACCACCATCGAATGAAAACTCCACTCGAACCAGCGATCGAAGGCGTCCAGGTCACGCCGGCTCGGTCACAAACCGGGAACACGGTACCAGCCGTCGAGTTGCTCCTCGAAAATCCAGTCCAGGAATGGCTGGCCCGGCGTCACCACGATCGCTGTTCGGTTGATGGTGACCATGCTGTGAGAGCCCGGTTCCTCTTCCCTCAGGCGGCCTGCCGATAATAGTAGTTCAGCATCCCGCCCAAACGCTCGCGGGGTCGGATCGCTCCAGCATTACCAGCATGGGAATCATCCGGGATGATCAACCGGTTGCCGAGACCTTGGTGGTTTCGCTCGCCATGATAATGCGCCACGAATTCGCGAATCGCCTTCCGCAGCGAACCTTCCCCGAATAGGATCATCCGGTCCAAGCAGGATTCCTTGATGGTTCTGACAGATCGCTCCGCATGGGGATTCAAATTTGGCGACTGTGGCGGCAGTTTCACGGACTTCACCCCACTGGCGGCCAGCGTTCCCAGAAACTCAGCGGTAAAGAGCGGGTCGCGGTCGTGGATCAGATATCGCTTCCCCGTCAGGAACCCGTCTCCATCATCGCAGAGGTTGCGGGCTACCTGGTCCATCCAGAGTCTATTCGCCTCGATGGTGCCTCCCATCGTACTTCTGGGCGATCAGCTTCCGGTACCAGGCCAGGAGGGTTTGAGGCGTGAGGATGGTGGCGGCTTCACGCAGCAGGCGACGCCCCAGCGTTTTGGCCTTGGCTGCCAAGCGCCGGCGCTGATCGTCGTTCAAACGGAGCCGTTTGTTGCCGAGTTGCTCTCGCAGCACTGGGTTCTCTTCAGGGAGATAATCGATGGCGTCCCGCTGCTGCTGGCCCAACCAACCGGCAACAGAAATGAAATCAGCAGAAGTCACAACGGATCCAAGGTCCGGCGCATTGGCACAGGATAGCAGCCAAGACCGCCGTAATGGGCTCTCGAAGCTGCACGATCTGAGGCAGATCGTTTTTGGACACTACGGCGTCGGTCTTCCAGCAGATCGGCACTACCCTTCGGTCTGGGGATAGGGGCTGTGTTTCCTCAGCAGCTATTACTGCATGATTTATGTAATGCCTCAGTCTCGGGGGCCGTGGAAGAAGCTCCAGCTTGTCTCGGGCGGTATTCGAAAGGCGTCCGGACAGGCTGGAAGCCTATCCTACCCGGCTGGACTGGCTATTGCCCCCGAGACTGAGGCATTACTCCATAGACAAGACCCCGCCTTTAGGCCGTGGACGTTTAGTGTTATACTTGTCCCGAATTTGCGTGCGAGCGTGTGCGGCGACGTTTCGGGCCGCTGCAGAAAGGATGTGTGCCGATGCGGAAAACGCTGTGGTGCGTGTCTTGTTTCGTTTTGATGTTCGCCCCGCTGTTTGCGCAGGAGTTCAGGGGAGTGATTCTGGGACGGATCACGGATCCTTCCGGGGCCGTGGTTCCCGGGGCGAAAGTCACCGTAACCAATCAGGAAACCAACGTAGCGGTCGATGTTCAGTCGAACGCCGAGGGAAACTACGTCGTACCGTTTCTGCTGCCTGGCAAGTATAAGGTCGCAGTAGGCGCCGCGGGCTTTCGACAAGTCCTTCGGGACGGGATTATCGTTCAGGTTAACGATCGGATCACCTTGGACTTTGCCCTTCAGATAGGCGCCATCGCAGAAGTCGTGACTGTCCAGGCGGAAAGTCCCATGCTGCAGAGCGCCAGCGCGGACCTGGGTCAAGTGGCCGACCGCGCTTTCATGGACGATGCCTTGCTTATCAGCAGCGTTTTGCAGCTCGCCAACATGGCGCCCGGCGTACTGGCCACTGGATCGTTAGGGTTCGGCGGCACTATGGGCAACAACCAAAACGAAATCGCGGTGAACGGGGGCAACGGCACCCAAAAAGGGAACGACGTCACCATAGACGGCTCGCCGGCGCTGGCGCCGCGGCAATCGGGCCTGGCCGTGGGCATTCCCATGACCGATGCGGTGCAAGAGTTCAAGATCGTCACCACGATGTTCGACGCCAGCCTGGGCCGTTCCAACGGCGGGGCGCTGTCCATTACCACAAAATCGGGAACTAACGAGTACCACGGAAGCGCCTTTTACTACACCCAGAATGAGGCTCTGAACGCCAATGCCTGGGAGAATAATCGCGTTGGGATCCCGCACCCCATGGTGGACATGTATTCCTTCGGCGGGACCATCGGGGGCCCTGTCCGGCTGCCGAAGTACGATGGGCGCAATCGGACGTTCTTCTTCTTCGGCTACGAAAAAGACCGGAACGGTAACCATGCAGTGGGACTGGCCTACGTTCCCAGCGCTGCCATGCGGCAGGGCGATTTTTCAAAGACGCTGGCATCGGCCGGCGCTCCACTGGTCTTGTACGACCCGCAGAGCACCGCGGTCAATGCAGCGGGCACGTTTCAGTCCCGCACGGTGTTCCCTAACGCGGTCATTCCGTCCCAGCGGCTCAGTGCCATCGGCATGGCCGTGCTTGGTAAGCTGCCGGCGCCCAACCTGAACCTGGATCGCACACAGATCAACACGCCCAACTGGACCGCCGATATGAAGTTCCCTCAAGTGACCAGGAACTGGCAGGTGCGGATCGACCAGGCGCTGGGCAGCAGGCATCGGATCTTCCTGCGGGTGGCCCAGCCAGAATACCTGGGGCAGCCAAATCCGGCCTATTTCCCGGGCGCTTATAGTGTCCCGCCAAACGGCACCTCCAACCTGAATACGGACAGCCGCAAGCACCGGAGCGCGACCCTGGATGACACCGTCCTGTTCACCCCCAGTCTGGTTGGATCGTTCCGGCTGGGGTATACCAGGGTTTGGACTTACAACTTCATGCCGGGTGACACGGAGAATCCCGCCGATCTGGGCCTGCCCGCCGCGATTACGGGGCGCCAGGTCGCGCCGGCCTGGCCGATCTTCGACCTCAGCCAGGAGGGCGCGCCTTTCATCGGCAGCCGCCCCAGGCAGAGCGTCAATGATATCTGGTCGTTCATGAACAATTTCAACAAGCCGCAAGGGGCTCATACCCTGCGCTTTGGGCTGGACTATCGCATGACGCGTTGGAACGAGAACAACCCCGGTACCTACGCCAACGGGCAATTCGTTTTTAACAACACCCTGACGCGTTCGAACCCCACGCAGTCCTCCACCGGCAACACTTCCGGCAGCGGCATGGCATCTTTGCTGTTGGGCCTGCCGACCACGGCGAGCAACCGGGGCATCGGCTTCACCTCGCCCCTGACTCTACAGGTTCACTATGCCGGCCTTTTCTTCCAGGACGATTGGAAGGTGACGCGCAAACTCACGCTGAACCTGGGCATGCGGTTTGAGCTGGAGACCCCTCCCACCGAGAGGTTTGACCGGCTGCTCTACAGTTTCGATCCGGCTCTCGACCTCGGCATCACGGTGCCCGGGCTTGGCCCGCTGCGCGGGGGCGTGCGATTCGTCAACGACGGCGGCGTCGGCCGGCGGCAGGGTGTGATCGACAAGAACAACT
>CAVRZY010000266.1:0-82324 GCA_963725415.1 uncultured Acidobacteriota bacterium
AACCGAACTGGCTAAGGCCCTGTAACCCTCACTGTCTGGCGTGCCTGGGCTTCGGGAGACCAGGCGGGCCGACCCAGGCTCTCACTCTCCACATGCGTGGGTCCCTTCCACGTGGCGGCTTACCCCTTTCGAAACGGACAGCATGCCTTTTCAGCGCAGCTTCTCTAACGCCGCCAGGATCACCGGGTCGCGCTGGGCTTCGACTTCGTCGCCCTTGGCCACGCCCAGGGTTTGGTTGAAGATCTCCGCCTTGAGGTGGTTGCGAATCCATTCCCGCTCGCGGCTCCATTCGCCCACGCTGGGGCGAATGTCTCTCTGGGAAAGGTAGACCTGGAATTCGTCGAGCAAGCCGGGCGTGACCTCGAATTCCTCCGAGACGCTATGGCTACGCGTGTATTCGGTGGCGAAGGAAGTCACCCAGCCCCCCGCCTGCAACGCCGCGCGGAACTGGGTCAGCGGCTCCGGATAGACGACGTAGTCCGGCTGGATGCCGCCGCCGCCCTGGACCGGGCGGCCAGAATCGGTGCGGAAGGTTTCCGAAGTTCGCATCGGCTGGATCTGGCCGGCCGCGAGGGGCTTCTGGATGGAGCGTCCGCTAGGGGTGTAGTAATAGGCGGTGGTCAGAGCGAGTCCGGTGCTTTCCGAGAGCGGATAGACGGTTTCTACCAGGCCTTTGCCGAAGCTGGGTTCGCCGAGGATGACGCCGCGGTCGTGGTCCTGAAGCGCGCCGGCGACGATCTCCGAAGCGCTGGCGCTTTTGGCGTTGATCAGCACGGCCAGGGGGAATGCGTACGGCCGGGCGGTCTCCGGCACCTTCTCCTCTTTGGCCGCCACCATCCGGCCTCGCACGCTCAGCAAGGTCTGGCCCGGCTGGAGGAACAACGCAACGGTCTCCAGGGCGGCCGGCAGAATCCCGCCGGGATTGTCGCGCAGGTCCAGCACCAGCCCCTTCAGCTTGTTGCCGCCGAGTTTCTCGATAGCTCCGCGGATCTGCGAGCCGGTCTCGGCGTCGAAGCTGGAGACGCGCAAGTAGCCAATCCCAGGGCGCAGGAAGAAGGCGCGTTCGACACTCGGGGATTGCAGCTCCTCGGGGATCAGGGTGAACTGAAGAAGCGCGGCCACCCCCGGCCGGCGAACATCCAGGCGCGCCTCTTTCTGCCGCGACTGGCCCAGCAGCTCGACCAGATCCTCCATATCCAGGCCCGCCAGGCTGATGCCGTTGATGACCAGGATCTCGTCCCCCGGGGCGATGCCGGACTTGGCCGAGGGCGTTCCCGGCAGCGCCTGCAACACCACCACCCGCCCCGGCATCACCGAGACCACGCTACCAAAGCCCTTGCGGAAGGACTTCTCGAGTTCCTTGAGCTGCTCGAACTGGGCGGGATCGAAGAAGACCGAATGCGGATCGAGCTTCCGCAGCATGCCCGGGATCGCGCCGCCGTAGATGGCCTTGTCCGGGGCCACTGGCTCGGCAGCTTCCCGCTCGACCAGCGCGTACACTTCCATGAATCGCTTCAAGTGCGCGGCCAGATCGTCGTCTTCCGAAGGCGACAGCAGCGACAACAGTAGCGTGAACAGAAGCATCTATCTGCTGAACCGCGTCTCTTGCTTGACCGCGTGCCGCTCAAGCGCCAGCTCGATCAGCCGGTCAATCAGTTGGGGATAGGGGAGGCCGGTGGCTTCCCACATCTTGGGAAACATGCTGATGGAGGTGAAGCCGGGGATGGTGTTGATCTCGTTGATGTAGACGCTGCCAGTGGTGGATTCCAGCAGAAAATCCACCCGCGCCATCCCTTCGCAGTCCACCGCCAGATAGCATTCCACGGCTAGCCGACGGATTTCTTCGACCTGCTCGGGCGCCAGCTCCGCGGGCACGATGGTCTGCGCCTGATCGAGAAGATATTTGTCTTCGTAATCGTAGAACTCGCGAGACGGCAGGATTTCGCAGGGCAAGGAGGCCGCTGGATCCTCATTGCCGAGCACCGCACACTCCAGCTCGCGCCCGGCAATAGCACGCTCGACGATGATCTTGCGATCGTAGTCCGCGGCCAGCCGCAGCGCGGCTTCGAGTTCGGCTCGGTTCTTCGCCTTGGTGATGCCAACCGAGGAGCCCAGGTTGGCAGGTTTCACGAACACCGGATAACAGAAGCGTTGCTCGACGGGCTCGACAGCCAACTGTGCGCGCGTGAGCACGATGTATTCAACGATGGGGAGGCTGCGCTCCAGGCACAGCCGCTTCATGACTTCCTTGTCCATCGAAACCGAGGAGCCGAGCACGCCCGCTCCCACGTAGGGGAGATCCGCCAGCTCCAGCAGCCCTTGTACCGTGCCGTCTTCTCCAAACGTGCCGTGCAGCACCGGGAAGACCACGTCGATGTCCGGATTGGCGCCCGGCTCGGGCAGGATCGCTCGCGGCCTCCAGCGGCCCTCCGGCGTGATGAACAAGCGCAGGATCTCGTATTTCGACGGATCCATCGCTGCCATGATCGACTCCGCCGAGCGGATCGAGACCTCGTGCTCTCCGCTGCGGCCGCCGTAGAGAACGGCTACTCGTAGCTTCATAGAATCCTCTTGCCCAGGGCAGAGAGCACCAGCTCGACGGCCAAAATGGCCGTTCGGTTGGCCTCGTCGATCACCGGGTTGACTTCCACCACATCCATGGAGGTCATGCGCTGGGAATCGCAGACCATCTCCATGGCCAGATGGGCCTCGCGATAGCTCAGGCCGCCGCGCACCGCCGTGCCCACTCCCGGAGCGTGTTCGGGATCGACGGCGTCCATGTCGAGCGAGACATGAAACCCTTCCGTGCCCTCGGAAACGATCTCAAGCGCTTCCTCCATCACGGCGTGCAGGAGGCGCTCATCGATGTCGCGCATGGTGAAGGCGCGTACGCCGGAGGTCTTGACGTGCGGTTTCTCCAGCAGGTCCACGTCCCGCAGACCGATCAGCGCCACGTTCTCGGGGTCCACCTTGGGAGCGTAGTCGTAAATGTGCGTGAGCTTGCGGGGCCCCAAACCGATCAAGCAAGCCAGCGGCATCCCATGGACGTTGCCGCTAGGAGAGGTCTGGGGCGTGTTCATGTCGGGATGCGCGTCGATCCACAGCAGGCCCAGCTTCTGGCCGGCCTCTCGAAGGTGCTTGGACATTCCCGAGACCGTGCCCACGGCGATGGAGTGATCGCCGCCCAGCACCAGCGGCACCTGACCTTTCTCGGCGGCTCTCTTGACCATGGCCGCCAGGCGCGTGCAGGACTTCGCGATCTGGGAGAGATACCGGGCGCTGCGCGAGCCAGGCCGGATTCGCTCGGGCTGTTGGACGGCCACGTTGCCGAGGTCCTGAACCTGGTATCCCAGCGCCGAGAGCCGCTGGCCCAGATTGGCGAAGCGGATGGCCGAGGGGCCCATATCCACACCCCGCCGCCCCGCTCCCAGATCGAGCGGCGCGCCGATCACCGCAATGTGCGAGTGGCGCATAAATCAGGGCCGGGTGCGGTACAGCATGCGTGGAAAAGCGATGGTCTCGCGCAGGTGGTCCAGGCCGCACAGCCAGGTCACCGTGCGCTCGATCCCCATGCCGAAACCGCCGTGAGGAACCGAGCCGAACTTGCGCAGGTCGATGTACCAGTTGAAGGCTTCCTTCGGCAGGTTGTGCTCTTCGATGCGCCGTAGCAGCAGGCCCAGATCGTGGATACGCTGCCCGCCGCCGATGATCTCGCCGTAGCCTTCCGGCGCCAGCACGTCCACGCCCAGAGCGACTTCAGCCCGCTCGGGGTCCGGCTGCATGTAGAAGGCCTTGATCGCGGTGGGATAGCGATCCACCATGAGAGGCCGGTCGCGATCTTCGGTGAGCAGCGTTTCGTCGGTCCCGCCGAAATCCCCGCCCCACTGGATCTCGCTGCCTTTCCCCTGGAGGATCTTGACCGCCTCGTCGTAGCTGATGCGCGGGAAGGGCGGCTGAATCGCCTCCAGCTTCGAGAGGTCTCTTTCCAGAACGGCCAGCTCGGCCCGCCGGTTCTCCAGCACGCGGCCCACGATGAAGACCACCAGTTCTTCGGCCAAGCGCTTGACGTCCTCCAGCGTGGCGTAAGCCATCTCCGGCTCCACCATCCAGAACTCGGTGAGATGCCGGCGCGTCTTCGAGCGCTCGGCGCGGAAGGTGGGCCCGAAGCAATACACCTTGCCGAAGGCCATGGCGGTGGCCTCGTTGTAAAGCTGCCCGGACTGCGTGAGGTAGACCTTCTCCTCGTCGAAGTAGTTCACCTCGAACAAGCTGGTGGTGCCCTCGCAGGCCGCCGGCGTGAAGATGGGCGTGTCCACCAGCGTGAATCCGTTGGAATCGAAATAGTCGCGCACCGCGCGGATCACCTCGTGGCGCACCCGCAGGATGGCGTGCTGGCGGCGGCTGCGCAGCCACAGGTGGCGGTGGTCCATCAGGAAATCGATGCCGTGCTCTTTGGGTGTGATGGGGTAGGGGTCGCTTTCCGGCACCCGGTCAACCACATCCACGTGCTCCACGTCCAGCTCGTAGCCGCCCGGGGCGCGCTGCTCGGCCCGGATCCGGCCGGTGATGATGATCGAGGATTCCTGTGTCAGGTTCTTGATGGTCTCGAACAGCTCTTCCGGCAGCTCGCTCTTGATGGCCACGCACTGCATGATCCCGGTGCCGTCCCGCAGCAAGGGAAACACGATCTTGCCGGACTTGCGCAGGTTGTAGAGCCAGCCCGGAATGCGCACCGTCTGACCCACATAGCGGCCGGCTTCGGCAATCGTTACGGCAGGACTCATCTCACAGCTTCTCCAATCGGTCGAAGATGGCGACGACATGGTCGAGCGGGTGTTTGATTTCCGGCACCTCCCGCAGCTCCAGCAGCAGCGGGTACTGATCGGCGCGCGAGCGCAGCAGTTCCATGGTCCTGGTCCAGTCCACCGTGCCGCCCTCGGCAAAGAACGGGAACAGGTGGCCGTCCGTCTGGCGGTCATTGTCGTGCACGTGGGTCGAGCGGATGCGCTCCTTCAGCATCGCGAAAGCGCTCTCGACTCCCTCATCCATGTGAGCGTGGCCGATGTCAAAGCAGAAGCCAAGGTTGAGGTGGGTCACTTCCAAGAACTGAAGCAGGCGTTCGGCGGTGGAAAGCTTGTTGGGTATGTTCTCCAGCAAAATCTCGACGCCGCGCTGCTTGGCGAAGACGCTCAACTCGTCCAGGGAGGAGAAGGCGGCCTCGATTTTCCGGTCGTCATACTCCTCGTCGTTCATGCCCAGATGCTGCACGAAGTACCGGAAAGGAACGGACTCGGCGATGTCGATGGCGCGCTTGATCTCGTCCACCATCGCCACGCGCTTGGACTTCACCGGCTCGGTGATGGTGAGGATCGAGTGGGGGCCCGAGCGGCCCCAAATGTCGTCGGTGAAAATCGGCGAGTGCAGGGAATGGAGCTGGAGTTCGGAATCGCGGAACCAGGCCCGCACCTCGGCCACCTGCGCGCGATTGGTGTAATCGAAGTGCTGGCGCGCGCAGAAAATCTCCACCGCCGGGATGCCCGCGTTCCAGATCTTGTCGAGCCCGGCGGTGGTGAGACGGTGGTTGGCGAACAGGTGGGTGGAAATAGCGTGAGTCATCGGATTCAATAGCCGGCGGCCGCTCTCGAACGATTGTACTATGTCGCCGCACTGCGCCGACGCTTCCATTCGAACAGCACGATGCCGGCGGCCACCGACACATTCAGCGAGGAGATTTTCCCTTCCAACGGGATGCGGATGAGGAAGTCGCAGTGTCTGCGAGTCTGCTGGCGGAGTCCCTTCCCTTCCCCGCCCAGAACCAGAGCGGTGGGCGAGGCGTACTCGACGCGGTCATATGACTGCTCGCCGCGCTCGTCCAGACCGTAGATCCAGAAGCCCCGCTGCTTGAGCAACTCCAGGGTCTGGCTCAAGTTACCCACTCGGGCCACCGGCAGGTGCTCCAGCGCGCCGGCCGCCGCTTTGGCGACGGTTTCGGTCAGCCCGGCTGCGCGCCGCTCCAGAATCACGGCAGCATCGGCGCCCGCCGCGTGGGCAGTACGGATAATCGCGCCCAGGTTGTGTGGGTCTTCGACGCCGTCCAGAAGAACCAGCAGGCGCGCCGCTGCAAGAAGGTCTTGAAGTTCAGAGTAGTAATGAGTGGCGCCGAGCGCCACCACGCCCTGGTGTTCCGAACTGCCGGCCAGGCGGTCCAGCGCCTCACGCTGCTCGAAACGCACAGGGATGGACAGCTCACGGCACAGACCGATAATTTCTTGCAGGCGGTGGCCAGAGGAGCCCTGTGCAATCAGCACCCGGTTCAGAGGACGGCGGGCGCGCAGGGCCTCCAACACAGCATGGACTCCGATTCGAACCGCCACTCATTCATGATGCTACGTCGGCAAGGGGAGTGGAACAAGGAGGTTCTTGGGGGTTTGGGGGCTTGCCATCCCCCAGGCCCGGATACCGGACTTGGGGGATGGCAAGCTGGCGGGTTGTGGGCGAGATGTCCTCTGAAGGGCGGATGCGCGCCAAGCCCCACAACCCCCGTGCCGCACCCCGGTCTGGTGGCCACCAGTTTTCTCCAGGGCGGGCCGCTGGGGTGCGTCGGGCGGCCTTTCTGATTCAAGCATAGAACCAGTCAGGCCGCCCTCCAGCCCGCCGGTCGCGCTAATCGCTTCAAAGTACAAGTAAAATAGTTTTTCTTCCAACGTGACCGGCTTGGTGCATAATGACCACGATGGCCGGAGCAAGCTACGTGGTGGGCGTTGACCTGGGCGGAACCAAGATCGCGGTCGCGGTGCTGGACTCCCACGGGAACATTTCGAACAAACTGAAATTCCCCGCCGAAAAGGAGAACCCGCAGAAATCCATCTCCCAAATCTGCGAGGCCGTCAACCAGGCTGTCGCCGGAACCTCCACGGGCTGGGGACAAATCGGCGCTATCGGCGTTGCAGTGCCGGGCATTTACTTCGCCCAGACCGGAAACGCCTGGGCGCCCAACCTCTGGGGCCGAGATCAGATCCCGCTGCGCGACGAGCTCGCCTCTCGATTCCCTGTCCCCGTGGTGATCGACAGCGACCGGGCGGCATACGTGCTGGGCGAGCAGTGGCTGGGCGCCGCGCGCGGGCTCACCGAGGTGGTGTTCCTCGCAGTTGGGACTGGCATCGGCGCGGGCATCATTACCAACGGGCGGCTCTGCGGCGGAGCGGGCGATATCGCCGGCGCGGTGGGCTGGTTTGCTCTCGACCCTCGCAAGAGGGAGATCTACAAGCAGGTGGGATGCTTCGAAGCCGAAGCGGCCGGCCCCGCCGTGGCCAGGCGCGCCGCGGCCCTCACAGCGGAGATGGTCGTCGAAGCCGCCAGACAGGGCGACCAGCGCGCCCTCGAAGTCCTGAACCAAACCGCCGCCTACCTCGCCATGGGCATCGCCAATATCGTGAGCATGCTGAACCCGCAGATGATCGTGCTGGGCGGGGGACTCATGCAAGCCGGCGATCTGCTGCTTGAACCGATCCGGCGCGAGATGTTAGAGTGGGCGCAACCGCTGGCTGCCCGGCAGGTGCGCCTCGAGCTGACCCAGCTCGGAGAGGATGCCGGAGTACTCGGCGCCGCCCGCCTGGCGCTGCTGAAAGGAGGATGATGTCCGCAGAGGCGTATTACCAGAAGATTTCCGAAGTGCTGGCGAAGATTCACTCCACCCAAACCGAGAAGATCCGGCAGGCCGCCGAAGCCATGGCCACCGCCATCGCCAGTAACCGCCGCGTCTACCTTTTCGGCAGCGGCCACTCGGTCATTCCGGTGATGGACATCTTCCCGCGCTACGGCAGCTTCGTGGGCTTCTTCCCCCTTTACGATCCCCGGCTGATGTGGTTCAACGTGATCGGTCCCGGCGGCGCGCGTGAGCTGCTCTGGCTCGAGCGCCAGGAAGGCTACGCCGAGGTTTTCCTGAAAAGCTATCCGCTCGAACGCGGCGATTGCATGCTGGTTTTCTCTCACGGCGGGATGAACGCCGCGCCCATCGAAGTGGCGCTGGAGGCCAGGAAGAAGGGCCTCACGGTGATCAGCATCTCCTCGCTCGCCAACCGCCAGGTTGCGACACCGACTCACTCCAGCGGCCAGGCGCTCTCAGATGTGGCTGACATCGCCATCGACAACTGCACGCCGCCGGAGGACGCCCTGGTCGATATCGGCAGGAAAGAGAAAGTGGCGGCCGGCTCGACCATGGCGGCGGTATTCATCGCCATGTCCCTAGTGGCCGAAGCCGGCGCGCGGCTGGCGGCGCGCGGCATCCAACCCTTGACCTTCGTTTCACCCAACGTCGAGGGCATCGAGCCGAATCACAATCAGAAGGTCTTCGAGAAATTCGCCGAGAAGTTCTTCCGGCGCGGCTGATCCAATCCTTATGGCACTGGCCTGGGCCGCCTACGGCGGCATGTTCGTCTTCGGCATCGTGATGGCGCTATTGGGCGCACTCCTGCCTCGCTTGCCGGTGGGTCTGGGGCAGGCTGGCAATCTGTTCTTCGCGCTGACCTCCGCCATGCTGGTGAGCATGCTGGCCCTGGGGCCTTTGACCGACCGCTTCGGGAAAAAGCTCCCGCTGGCCGCGGGATCGTTCGGCGTCGGCGCAGCGCTGCTCGGAATTGCCGCGGCCCCCGGCTACGGCTTGCTGCTCGCCAGTATCTGCCTGCTGGGCGCCGGCGGGGGCGCGCTGAACGGCGTCACCAACACCCTGGTGGCCGATCTGTACAGCGACCCTCGCCAGAAGAATTCCGCGCTCAACCTGCTGGGCGTGTTCTTCGGCTTCGGCGCGCTGTTTCTCCCCTTCCTCATCGGCTCGCTGCTGGGAGTTCTGGGATTGACTGGCATCCTCGGCCTGGCGGCCGGATTCAGCCTCGCCCTGGGGGTCCTGTACCTGGCGCTGGCGTTTCCGCCGCCCAAACACGCCGAGGGCTTGCCGCTGGCCGAAACCGCGCGCCTGGCCCGCAACCCTCTGGTGCTGCTGTTCGGCTTCTTGCTGTTCTTCCAATCCGGCAATGAGTTCATCATGGGCGGCTATACTTCCAAGTACCTCACCTCGCAGTTTCAGACCTCCTACGAAGGGGCCTCCTACATCCTGGCCGCCTACTGGGGCTCGATCATGCTGGCCCGCGTGATCTCCAGCCGGCTGCTGCTGCGCGTGCAAGGCCCCTTGGTCGTGGCTGGGAGCGCACTGGGATCAGCCGCCGGCGTCACCGTCTTGCTGCTCGCCGGCACCGTAACGGTGGCCGCGCTGGGCGTGGTGCTAATCGGCCTCAGTTTCGCCAGTATCTACCCGACCGTCCTGGGCCTGGCCGGCAGCCGCTTTGAAGAGTACTCGGGAACGGTCTTCGGCATCCTGTTCGCCATCGCGCTGACCGGTGGAATGACCCTGCCCTGGACGGTCGGCCAGATCGCCCAGGCCCGCAACCTCCGCCTGGCGCTCGTCGTGCCAGCCCTCAACGCCCTGATGATCTTCGTGCTCCAGTTACTCATCCCAAAGACGGCACGCTACTCCGCACATGCCCAGGCCTGACATCAGTCGATCATTGACGGCCAGGTACTGCTCGGCGTCGGCCAGGGTAACCCGGCGTACAGTGAGGCGCATACCTTTCCGGAACGGATCTGGAACGGAGAGATTGATCGCAGCGCGGCGAAGCCGCAACCAAACAGCCCAGCGAGCGGTGCCTGCGGGCAGAGCGGCTGTGCCGGGGGAATTGACGATTGACGATTGCTGTGCCTGGCGCCGCGGGACACTGGAACCGTCAATCGTCAATCGGCAGGGGACACCGAAAGTGCCCAACACGCGGAATCTTCCCGAGCCGAACGGCAGGATGCCCAGAAAAGTAATCCAGCGGCCCAGGGAGCGGTGGCATGGGCGGGCCAAGGCGGTTCCTGCCATACTAAGAGAGGTGGTTCTGTTGCTGGCGGCCGGAGGATGCCGTCATGATTTCGATCCAGGCGCACTTCGATGGGAAGGTAATCGTCCCGCATGATCCCGTGGAGCTGCCACTCGATCAAACGTTGATCGTGCGGATTGAGGCGATTAGCGGCGCCGTCACATCGCGGGATTCATGTCTGAATTGGCTGGCTGACCATGCCGTCGATAGCCCCGCGATCCCCACCGACCTCTCCCACCAGCATGACCATTATCTCTACGGTTCGCCGAAGCTGGATGCCTGAGCGTGGCAGCCGCCTATTTCGCGGACACCTCCTTCTGGATTGCGATCTCCACACGGACAACCACTTCCAGCAAGGATGCCTTGCCCCTACCAGTTCAACCGCAGCGCCAACTGCACCCGCCGCGGGCTTCGGGCCGCGGTGGGCTCCAGGAACAGCGGGTCTACCTGTGCGCCGGCTGCGTCGAAGCGCGCCGAGGTCGAGAGCGAGCTGAACTGCGTGTGGTTGAAGGTGTTGTAGGTCTCGAAGCGCAATTGCATGGATTTGCGCTCCGGCAGCCGGATGGTGCGGTACAGCGAGAGGTCCCAGTTGTTGGTGCCCGGGCCGCGCAGAACACTGGCTCCTGCGTTGCCGAAGGTGCCTCGCGCCGGACGGGCGAAGCGCTCCAGCGGCGGCGCCTTCGGATCGCCCACGTCGATGCGGGCGCTCTCCGAGGGCGTGCCCGTGATGTCTTGCCCGTCCACGGTGCTGAAACCCGGCGTGAACGGCGCGCCCGACATTAGGCGGTAGATCCCCGCCAGCTCCCAGTTGTCCGTGATGGCGCCCAGCCGCCGTGAGTGCAGTTTCTTGCCCAGCTTGAGCACCGCCCAGTTGTACCGCACCGAAAGCACGTGGGTCCGGTCGTAGGAGAGAAAGCCGTAGTCCCGCTGGCGTGGCGGGAAGAATGTGCTCACGCGAAACGTGTCGGAAGATGCGGTGCCCAGGATCTTGCCGAACGTGTAGGCGACGCCGAACTGAAGCCCACGGCTCATACGCCGGTTGAGGCTGGCCTGGAGCGAGTTGTAGTTCGAGGTCGCTCCGAACTCATACAGAGCGATGTCCCCGTAGCCCTGGTACGGCCGGAGAAAGTTGTCGGGCAGCGGGCGGCTGCCGCTGACCGTGGTATCGCGGTTCTCCGGATGCAGATCTAGGTGGCGCGCCCCGATCGGCACCGGGTTGATGTAACGCTGCCAGGAAAAATGGCGCGACAGCGAGCCCACATAGGAAACATCGGCCAGCGCGGTTCGTCCGATCTGCTGCTGGATCCCGAAACTGTAGTTGTACACCGTGGGCATCTTCTCCCGGCCCAGCAAGGACGTCACCGTGCCGGTCGGCGCCAGAATCCCCTGGCCGGAAGTCTGGGCCAGCGCTTCGATGCTCCCGTAGTAGACCGTGGGCACGAAAACCGTGGGCGGGTTGGCGAGCGTGTTCATGGTGGGGTTGCCCTGGATGCGGTCGAAGAACACCCCGCCGCCTCCTCGAATCGCCGTGCGGCTGCGGCCAAACGGATCCCAGGCGAACCCGACTCGCGGCGCCAGGCTGATGGCCGGCACAGTGTACAGCGTGCGTGGAAATCCGTTCTTGCCCCCAGTCGCCATGCCCATGGCCGGATTGCCGACTCCCGGCACGTACGTCCCGATCAGGGCCTCCGGATAGGTCCTGCCGGTCAACGGATCCATCGCCACTTTCGTCCCGGTCGCATCCAGAGCCGGCCGGAATAGCACCGGCGCCTGCGCGGAATCGTACAGCGCGGGCACGAAGGAGGCCAGTTGCAGCCGCGCGTCGTACTGCGGCAGGTCATGGTACACGCGCAAGCCGCAATCCACCGACACGCGCCGGTTCACCCGCCAGGTGTCCTGCGCGTAGAATTCCAGGTTCGTGAAGCGGAACTGTCCCTGCGGCCGCGACGTGGCTTCCGAGTAGTTGCTGTATACCCCGATCAGTGCGTTGGAGTAAGCGTAGTTCGTATCCAGAGGGCTCAGGCGGTCGCGGTTGAAGCTGATGCTGCCGCGCGTTGCCGTCCCCGCGCTCTGGTCCTTGCGCGTCCGCTCGATGTACACTCCGAACTTCAAGGTGTGCGTGTTCCATACCTTGCTGAGGTTCTCCACGAAACTGAAAATGGTGTTCGAGTTGTAGTACGGCACGCCGTTGCTCATCGAAGGGTTGGCGTAGTTGGGGACGCTGCTGAAGGTCATGTTCGGGATCAGCCCGCCCGGGTTCAGGCCGGGGTTCCATTGCGGGATGTCTATGCCCGTGGCCTTCCGGCTGACGCGCTCGGGGAACTCCGGGAAGTAGTACAGCTTGTTCTGGCTCACCCCCACGATGAACTCGTTGAAGAAGCTCTGCGACAGGGTGGCTGAGGTGTGCACGGTGGCGCCGCGCCCCGGTTGCCGGAACACGATCGGCGTCAGGGGGAAGTTCACCGAGCCTACCACCCACAAGCCGTAGGTCGGGTGCTGCTCGTCGCTGTTGTTGCTCAGCCGCAGATACATCTGCATATTGGCCCGCGGCGAGTAGTCCACCCGGATGGTCTCGGTCCGCCGCGGGTAGCTGCCGCTCAAGGCCGAAATGTAATTCCACTGGTAGAGCCGCGTCGGCGCGGGGTCTGTGAAATTCGGCAGCGGAAACAGGTCCAACACTTTCCGGCCTACCGGGGTGAACCGGCTGGCCGGGATGACGTTCCCCGGAAACGCCTTCTGCGCGTTGAGCGGATCGTAGATGGTGATTCGCTTGGCGTTCACGTCGAAGGTCTGCGAGAAATCGCCCTCCCGCTCCAGCGCTGTCGGCACCCGCACCGTCTTGGCCGCCCCGTAGCTGACTTTCTGCCGCTGGAACTCCTGGGAGAAAAAGAAGAACATCTTCGAGCGGTCTCGGTTGAACCGCCCCGGCCAGTACAGGGGCCCGTTCAGCGTGTAGCTGGCGATGTTGTAACGGTACGGCGGCCGCCCAGACCGTTGCGGTTGTTGAAGTAATCGTTAGCCGAGTAGCTCTCGTGCCGGTAGTACCACCCCGCCGAGCCGCGATACTGCTTGGCCCCGCCGCGCGTGATCACCGTGATGGTCCCGCTGGAGTTCCGCCCGTGCTCGGCCGAGTAGTTCGACATCAAGATCTTGACCTCGCCGATCGAGTCCATCGACGGCATGGTGTGCACGCTCCCGTTCGAGCCGGTGTCCATGTTGGTCACCCCGTCGATGGTCATGTTCTTGGAGTTGCTTCTGCCGCCCAGGATGTAGACGTCGCCGATGGAGCGGGGATTGGGCGACTCGCGGCTGTCGCTGATGTCGATCACCCCCGGCAGCAGCCCCACTGCGTCCATGAAGTCCCGCCCCCGCAGCGCGATCTCGCTGATCTCCTCGCCCGTCAGCACGCTGGAGCGCTCGCCCGAGGCCAGCATCACCGGGTTGGCCTCGGCCACCACCGACACCGATTCGGTCACTTCACCAAGCTGCAAACGAATCACGCCCAGCGACCGCTGGTCGCCGGCGCTCAGCTCGATCCCCGATTGCCTATAGCTCTTGAACCCCCTCGCGGTGATCGACAGGGTGAAGGTCGAGGGCGTCAGGTTGGGAAAGGAGAAGAATCCCTCCTGGTTGGTCAGGGTGGTCCGCACGAACTCCGTGCCCGCGCTGGATAGCTTGATCTCCAGCGCTGGGAAAACCGCTCCCCCGGAATCCTGAACCACGCCCGAAAGCGCGCACGACACGTTCTGCGCCCACACCCCGCCTGCGATAAGCAAAAACCCGAACAGAAACCCTTTCATAGTCCCTGCCCGATGATATATCGGGACACCGGGCCGCAGCAATCGCCCGGGCGGCTTGCCCTCCCCCACTTTCTTTGACCGGACCAATGCGGGGACAGTAATTCGGGTACAGGCCACGAATTTCGCAACGGCGGCGAAATTCGCGCCGGTCCCCGAATTACGCGAACCGGGAAGGCACCGGGTGTGAAACTGGGGGAGGGCAAGCCCAGGGGGCCAACCTCCATCCCAGTACCGCATATGCCGAGTACGGGTACAAGTGGGCCTGGACCCACTTAAGGCTGTCGTTTCTCATGGAGACATGGACAAGAGTGTCTGGAAATGCCGGCGAGTCAGCAAGGCACTGCTGTGCGCCGGCAGTCTCATAGCAGTTCTGTTAACGGCCCAGGGGGCGTTTGGCAATGCCATCACGGGCACCGCGGGTTCCGGATGGCAACCCTTCCCCAACCCCTTGCACGAGCAAGGGAATCCTTACTGGGATCACGCCTCCTGGGATGGGCCTCAAGACAACGTCGGCCACATCCTGAGCGGGCAGGCGGGCGTAACGCCCCCCTGGTGGGGCAACGCGAACGGCTCGGCGGACTTGAATTTCTACTTCACGCGCTCTGGCTCCATGGACGCCTTGATGTATGTGGCCTTGGCCGGACGCGCCGGAGTGAACGAGCTGGGATGGTACGACATCGCGTCTCCCGGCGTCTTACATCCCATTTTTCCCGGCGGTACCGCCCCCGGAACTACCGCTTTTGTCAATCCTTCTGCAACCTATGGTTTCTACTTCCAGACGCTGGAGGACGGAGCCGCCCAAGTCTACTACACACAGTCCTTTCTGAATCCCGCCGGCGAAACCCATCATCAGCACTTTGCGGTCTTCGCCCAGTCCCTGACACCCGGTTCGGAGATCTACTGGCTGGGAATGGAGGACCTGCGCCTCCACTCGAGCGACAGGGACTATCAGGATATGATCGCGCGCGTGCGAGCCAACCCTGAACCCTCGACCTTCATCCTACTGGGAGGAGGTCTGCTAACCTTCCTGTTCCGGCGGAGGTGGGCGCGTCTCAGTCGAGGCTGACCCGCACTCGCATGGTGCGCCCATCGCGGTAGACAGTTAGTTGCAGGCTGTCGCCGGGACGTTTGCGGCTGAGGGCATTCGACAGCGAGTCGCGTCCCTCCACCGGCTTGCCGTCGATAGCCACGATCAAATCCCCGCCCGCCGGGATGCGGTAGTTGCCCACAATCACGTTGCGGCGCGCGCCACGCAGGCCCGCGGCCTCGGCAGGGGAACCTCGTTGAACTTGCAGGAGCAGAAGCCCGCCTTCTCGCGGCAGATCCAGCGCCTCAGCCAGATCGCCGGACACCGGCAGAATGTCCACACCCACTCGCGGGCGCGGCTTGCCCTTCGCTTGGTACCAGGCCAGCATCACCTTGGCGCGGTTGATGGGAATGGCGAAGCCGATTCCGATGTTCCCTCCCGGCCCGTAGATGGCCGTGTTGATGCCGATCACATTGCCCGCCGAATCCAGCAGCGGCCCCCCGCTGTTCCCCGGATTGATGGCCGCATCGGTCTGGATCATGTCTTCCAGCCGGCGGTCACCCTCGTCTTCGATAGTCCGATTCAGCGAGCTGATGATGCCGGTGGTCAGGGTGCCCTGCAACCCAAACGGGTTGCCAATGGCCAGCACCTTCTGCCCCACTTGCAGCCCATCCGACTCTCCCAGTCTCAGGAAGGGCAGCTTGCTTCGGGGCGGAATCTTGATCAGCGCCAGATCGTTAGCCGGATCGTCGGCCAGGATCTGCGCCGAGTAGCGCTGCTGGCCGGGCCCGGGTAGCGTCACCTGGAGCTGCCGCGCGTCCCCAGCGATCACGTGGTGGTTGGTCAGGATGCGTCCTTCCTCATCGATCAGGAAACCCGAGCCGATGCCTCGTCTGGGAACGAGCTGGAAGAACCAGCTCTCTTCATACACCACGCTGGTGATGTTCACGGTGGCCAGATGAGCGGTGGTGTAAATCTCGATATTGTTCTTCTCGTCGCCGCTCAAGGCCGCGCGCCCTGCCGCCGGCTCTGACCACAGCGGCGCGGCGCTGGTATGCGTGGGATGGAAAACGCGTAGCGACTTCCAGTCACCCACCGAAGTCAAGTACACAAAGCCACCCGTCAGGATGGCTGCCACAAGAAGAGCGCGTAGTTTCATGGCTGGATACTCCGAAGCGAATCGTAAACTGCCTTCACCTGCCGCAGGGTGTCTTCCCTGGCGCCGCAAGTGTCTATGACGTAATGGGCGAGCTTTCGTTTCTCATCCAGAGGCATCTGGCGCTCGATGCGCGCCAGCACCGCCGGGCGGGTGGCGCGGTCGCGACGCATGGCGCGCTCGACCTGCCGCTCCTGGTCGCAAACCACCAGGATGATCCGGTCGAACCGCTGGTAATACCCGGTCTCGATCAAAATGGCCGTCTCCACCACCACGATGCCTTGCGGATCGCGCGTGCCGAACTCCCGGGCCAGTTCCTCCACCCGCCGGACCACCGGCGGATGGACCAACCGGTTCAGCGCCTGCAGCCGATCCGGCTGGTCGAAAACCTCCGTGGCCAGCTTGCGGCGATTGACGCTTCCATCTGTCTCCAGAATGCCGGGGCCGAATTCCTCGACCACGGCGTCGTAAGCTTCCCCTCCCGGCCGCAAGACTTCATGCCCCAGCTCATCGGCCCGGATCAAGTGGCAGCCCAGGTCCGCCAGCGCCTGCCCTACGAAACTCTTTCCCGTAGCCAGCCCGCCGGTCAGCCCTACGCGCAGCATGCGCCGAGTCTCCATTCGGCGGCCTCTACGGTGTTGACCATCAGCATGGCGATGGTTAGCGGGCCGACCCCGCCCGGCACCGGTGTGTAAGCCCCGGCCCTCTCCGCCACGTCGATTGGGTTCACATCACCCACCAGCAGGCTGCCCTTGCGATCGAACTCGGCCAGCTTCTCCGGCGAGTTGCGGAAAACGGCTGCGGCCTGCTCCCGGCTGGTGAGCCGGTTGGTCCCCACATCGATCACCGTGGCTCCGGGCTTGATGAAATCGGCCGTCAGGAAGGCCGGCCTACCGATCGCCGCCACCAAGAGGTCCGCCTGCCGGCAGACCTCGGGCAGGTTGGCAGTCCTGGAATGGCACATGGTCACTGTGGCGTGCTCGGCCAGCAGCAGCAAGGCCACCGGTTTGCCGACCAGCTCGCTGCGCCCCACCACCACGGCCTGCCGCCCCAACAGGGGAATCCCGTAGTCGCCTCAACAGCTCCAAAATCCCGGCCGGCGTGCAGGGCCGCGGCCCCGGCCGGCCACTGAGCAGCTTCCCGAGGTTCAGCGGATGAAGCCCATCAACGTCTTTCTCCGGATCCACCGCCAGCAGGACTTTCTTGGCGTCCACCTGCGCCGGCAGCGGCAGTTGCACCAGAATCCCGTCAATCTCCGGCCGCCGGTTCAGCGTTCCAACCATCTCCAGCAACTCCTCGGTGGAAACGTCCTCCGGCGGCGTCAGCTTTTCGCTATAGATGCCCAGAGCGTGGCAGGCCTTGACCTTGTTGCGGACGTAGATCTCCGAGGCCGGATTGTTCCCCACCAGGATCACGGCCAGCCCCGGGGGCGCGATGTGCGGCCACTAGCCTCTCGACGCGGGGCTTCAACTCCCGCTCGATCGCCTCGCGGACGCGGGCTGCCGTCCAGGATTTGGGCCATTTACTAGAAGATTACCAGAAAGCCCCCGGTCACTAGCTCCCGGCCTTCGGACGAATCCAGAAGTGATATACCGCCGCGCCCGTGGCGATGGTGGCTACGACCGCCACCGAGACTCTGGGCTCGCAGCCCGAAGCCGTAGAGAATCGTCCATACGCCCACCAAGATGAAAGCGACCGGAATCAGCGGAAAGGCAAAGCTCACCACCCGCACCTTCTGCCAGTCCGGCCGGCGGCGGAACATGAACAGGGAGGCCACCGAGAGTACGGCACAGAACGTCAGGGTGAACCCGATGTAAATCATCAGGCTGGGGAACGGCGTCACCGTCATCAGCATCGCGCAGATGCCCTGGTACAGGATTGCCATCACCGGGGTGTGCCACCGCGGGTGCACCTCGGCGGCCACTCGGAAAAACGCTCCGTTCCTGGCCATAGCGTAGTAGACGCGGGGGCCGATGGTAACCATGGCGTTGACGGTCGCCAACAGCGACAGGGCCATCAGAGCGCTGAAAATCCCCGTCACCTCCGGTCCGAACAGGTGCTTGGCCGCCAGCGATCCGATCGCCAACTCGCCTTTCATCGGTCTCGAGCGGAGTGGCATAGACGAATACCAGGTTGAGGCCCATGTACAGCGCCGCCACCAGCAGGGTGCCGAAGGTGAGGGCAATCGGCAGGGTGCGCTCCGGGCGCTTGAGTTCCTCGGCTACGTAGGTGGCGGCGTTCCAGCCGCTGTAACAGACATAAATCCAAAACAGGCTGATGGCGAATTGGGCCGCCACCGGATAGGGCGAGGTGCGGGTGGCCGGAACCGCGAAGTTCTCCCAACTCCCCTTGCCGGCCAGGAATCCCAGCACCATAAACGCCAGGATCACCAGCAGCTTGGTGGCGGTCAGCACATTCTGGATCTTGGCCACCCGGCTGACGCCCAGAAAGTTCAGCAGGGTGAAAACGAGAATCAGCCCCGAACCCACAACCTGCGCCCAACCCAGCTTCAGCGAGAAGTTGCCGGATCCGATGGTGAACACCGCATTCTTCGGATTCAGCGCCGGGAAGAAATACCCCAGGTATCCGCAGAAGGCCAGGGCCGCCGCGGCAATCGGCGCGGAGAAGCCCGCGAAGAAGGATATCCACCCGTCCACGAACCCCCAGGTGGGTCCATAGGCGCGCGTCAAATAAACGTACTCGCCGCCGGAACTGGGAAAGTTGATCCCCAGCTCGGAATAACAGAAGGCCCCGGCCAGCGCAAACAGCGCACCCACCACCCAAATCCCCAGCACCAGCCTGGGATCCCCCAGGTCACCGGCCAGAAATCCGGTGGTCGTGAAAATCCCCGTGCCCACCATGTTGGACACCACCAGGGCCGTGGCGCTCACGATGCCAAGTTGCCGGAGCAAAGCGACGGGAGACTTCTGCGGAGTAGTCATTTTCGTTTCGGGCACCTTGGACATTGTACGTCACCCAGTTGGATAATTGAGAGTTGACCGTGCGCCGCTTCATCCTCAATTTTTGCCTTTTGCCTTTTTCACTGGCTCTCCTGTGGGGCCAGGATCCCTTTGCGATCGAGCGCGCCCGCATGGTGCGGACGCAGATCGAGGAGCGGGGCGTGCGCAATCCCGAGGTGCTGCGCGTCATGCGCGCGGTCCCGCGCCACCTGTTCATCCCCGAGCCGATGCGCTCCCAGGCCTACGAGGACCACCCGGTCCCGATGGGCTACGGCCAGACCATCTCGCAACCCTACATCGTCGGCCTGATGACGGAATTGCTCGAACCGAACAAGGATCTGACGGTGCTCGAGATCGGCACCGGCTCGGGCTACCAGGCCGCCGTGCTGTCGGGCCTGGTGAAGCATCTCTACACCATCGAGATCGTCCCCGAGTTGGCCCGCTCGGCCGCCGCCACCCTGGAAAAACTGGGCTATCGGAACGTTACCGTGCGCCACGGCGACGGCTACCAGGGCTGGCCGGAACAGGCGCCCTTCGACCGCATCATCATCACCGCGGCTCCGCCGGAGATCCCCAAAGCGCTGCTGGAGCAACTCAAGCCCGGGGGGAAACTGGTGGCCCCGGTGGGCAGCTCCGTTTTCGGCCAGGACCTGGTGGTGATCGACAAGGCCCTGAACGGAAGACTCCGCCGCCGCTCCATCATCCCGGTCATGTTCGTGCCCATGGTGCGGGGGAAGGACTCGAGCTCTCCTCCCCTGCCCCCGATCAGCTTCCACTAGCCAGTTTCCTTAGCTGATCAACTCGAGCAGCCCGTCCACAATCCGGTCCAACTCGGACCTCCCCATGGATCCCATACGCTTGCCCAGCCGCTCGACGGAGATGGTCCTGATCGAAGTCCGGCTTGCTCACTGCCCCGGACCGGGTTTAATTCCGCCCAGTAAATCTCACCTCCCAGAATGTTGGTCTCGCTGCGAGAACCCAGCCAATCGCCGATCATAGTGTTCAGCTCACGCGCCGAGGTGATGTGGCGGTGAGAGCCCCAGGAAGAGCGCCCCCGTGCAACTACTGGGCCCGGACTACCTGCCTGGGATGGATCGCACTGATTTGTCGGTAGCGGGCGAAATCGCGGTCGTTCAGCGTAGCCAAGCGGGTCACACCGTGGGTGATCATCGTGGCTACAAGCCGCGCGTCATGGACCTGAACTCCGGTTATGCCGTGGGCGAGCACCAGCCGCCGCCACTCGGGATAGACTTCCGGGGTGTCGGCCAGAAACGTGAAGGCGTTCTCGATCAGACGCACTCTCCGGTCGGTTTCGGAGACGGACAGCCCAAAACCGTTCTTCTCAACTGGGCGCGTACACACATTCCAGAACTCTACGAGGTTCTGTAGCGCGAAGCATAATCGGGCACCGCGCGACCGCAGTTGTTCCAAAGCGCTTCGTACCACCATGTATTCCGAGTCGCGTGGCTGCAACAGGCGAAGGAGGATGTTGGTGTCCACCAGGCGAGGCGCATCTCCCGTCATTGGTGATCCTGGTAGATGCTCTCACGGCTGAAGCTCTCAGAGGAAAGGGGTGGGAGTTGAGCCGATCCCTCCGCCAGAGCGTCCAGCGTCATCCGGAACTCCTTCAAGCCGGGTGGCACCAGGGATTCCAGAGCGCCGGCACGCTCAATCAGGACCTGTAGGTATGCCTCGAGAGCCATGCCCCGAGCCTGGGCTTCCATTGCCAGTCGCGCCGCCAGCTCCGGATCCAGTTCTAGCGTAATGCTCACGGTCAACTCCTCCTCTATTGTACAGCGCCCGCCTACCACACCCCGATCAGCTTCCACCAGGCGAAGCCCACGGTCGCCCATACCGCGATATTCACCAGCGAGGCCAGCGCTCCCACCTTCCGCCAGCGCTTCAGGCTGACGTAATCCTGCGCGAAAAACATCGGCGAGGGCGTGGTGCCGTAGTTGGTCAGCCCCGCGGCCAGGTTGGTGAAGCAGGCGAAGGCGAAGACGATCAGACCCTTGGGTGCGTCCTTGGCGATCAGCACCGCCACGAAGGGCGCGTACATGGCCATGATGTGCGCGGTGATGCTAGCAAAGCCGTAGTGGGCATAGAAGTAAATCAGCAGGGCAATGGCGAACAGCGTCACCCAGCCGGCGCCGCCAAAGGCCGCGCCCACCGCGCGGGCAAACTGCGTGGTCACCCCAGCGTCATTCAACGCTTTCCCAAGCATCAGCAGCCCGCCGTACCAGATCAGGATGTCCCAGGCCGCCCGCTCGTTCTTGACGTCCTCCCAAGTGAGCACGCCTGAAACCAGCAGCGTGGCAGCCCCCAGCAAGGCTGTCGCGGTAATATCCAGACCGTGCACAGGCTGGGTGAGCCACAACCCACAGACCGTCACGAAAACCACCAGAACGGTCATCTCGCCGCGGCCGATCGACCCCATGCTGTGGAGTTCCTTGGCCGCAAACCGGCCGCCTCGGGGGTACGCGTGATTTGCGGAGGATTCACGCGATAGACCACCAGCGGAACCAAGGCCATCGAGAACAGTCCGGGCACGATGCCCACCACGAACCAACTCACCCAGCTCACCGGATACTGGAATTGCTCCGTGGCGATCTGAGCCACCTGCGGATTGCTGGCCTGGCCGGTGAGAAACATGGAAGCCGTGACGCAGATGCTCTGGTAGACCGCGGTCATCAGAAACGAGCCCAGTAGCGCAGCCGTCGCGCCCGGCGAGGATCCGTACAGTTCGGCGATGGAACGGGCGATAGGCAGAATCACTCCGCCGGACCGCGCGGCGTTGGAGGGAATGATGCCGGCCAGCACCAGATCGGAGAGCGAGAGTGCGTAGCACACCCCCAGCGAGCTTTTCCCGAACAGCCGCACGAACAACAGGGCGATACGCCGCGCCAGCCCGGTCTTGATCAGCGCCCGCGAGATGAAGAAAGCGGCCATGACGAGCCAGACGATCGGATCGCCATAGCCGCTCAGAGCCTGCTGGATCGTCAGGCCGCCAAAAATCGAGGCCAGGGTCACGGCCAGCAGCACCAGGGCGCCCCCGGGAATCGGTTGCAGGAGCAGGCCGGCCACGGTGGCCACAAAAATCGCCAGCAGACGCCAGCCCTGCGGCTGGATGGCGGCCGGCCGGGGGATCACAAAAATGATCGCCAGGGCCAGCAGCGCCAGAAACGCTCCCCGCCACAACCGTCGCACGCCGGGGGCCTGCTGGCCGCTTTGGTCGAACTGACCTGCCTGCGTCATAGTCTGAGTTATCCTGAAGAGTGCAACTCGAATCCGTGTGTTCGATTCCGGTCGAGGAATTCCTGCTCACCCGCGTCGCTTTTCGGCCGGACGGTCATCATATCGTAGTTGGACACAGGGATTTGACGCTCTACGAAGTCCTCTCCGGGAAAGCCGTTCGCAGCTTCCCATTTGAGGGCTTTCTGGGTTGCGCGCGGTTCTCCTCCGATGGCCGCTACCTGGCCGCCGCGAACGAGAACGACAATCATCCCCACACCACGGGCCTGGCGAAGGTCTTTGAGGTAGACAGCGGGGAGACGCTGGTGGAAATCCGCACCCGGTTCCCGATCAGAGCAGCCTGCTTCCTAGAGAGTCCCCAGGGGACCATTTTCCTGTACAGGGACACGGAACCCGACCACGGGGGCGCCTCTCCCTTTCACCGCAACCGGGTGAGAGGCTGCCGGCTGGGCTGCTCCCAGCCGGTCTTCGGTCTGGAATTCCCGGCCTGGGAGATCCGCGACATGGCGGCTGGCAGCGCTTTCGCACTGTTCGGGCTGGATTCGGTCGGCAAGGTTCACGACATCGAAGGCGCCAGTCTGACGATCCGCCAGTACAAAGTGGGCGCCTACTCGTACCCGGCTGGGGCACGGCTACGCATCCTGGGCTTGGGGATTGGCGCGGGCATCTCAGCGTTCTCTCCGGAGGGCCGGCTGCTGGCGCTGGAACTGGTGGACTTCCGGGCCAACCGGCGCCAGCTTTCCCTGCTCAACGTAGATACGGGAGTTGGCACCAACCTGTTGCTGCTGCCTTCCGATGTGATGCCGGCCCTGGCCTTTTGCGAGGACGGCTCGCGTCTGCTGTCCCTCTGCGATGACCCCAGTACTCCCAGCGCCGCCCTGCGCCTGTGGGATACGGCCAGCCTGCGCCAGATCGGCGACGCGCACATAGGAATGCAGTATCATGCCATCGCCTTGAACTGGCCCACCCGGCGCATCGCGGCCTTGGGCGGAAGCAAGTGCGACATCGCGGTCATCCGCGACTGAGCGGAGAGTTTCGCGCAAAGACGCCAAGGTCACGCAAAGCGCGCAAACAAGGCTGATTCAATCTACTGGATTTCCTGGCCCTTGGTTTCTCGAGCGAACGCCAGCACGATCAGGCCGAGAAGATAAATGACCGCGACGGAGCTGGCGGCGCGAGCCAGCGTGCCGAGGCGGAGGTTCAGGAATCCCGTCAAGAAGGGTCCCGAGGCCGCCAGGACGCGGCCGACGTTGAAGCAGAATCCCGCCCCTGTAGCCCGCATGCGCGTGGGAAAGATTTCGGGCAAGTAGATGGGAAAGCCGCTGAAGATTCCGTTGGAGAAGAACCCCAGAACCGGCAGCGCCAGCAACACGGTCGAGTAGGCGGAGGGCAACAAGAAGGTAGCAGGGAGCATGACGGCCGCGCCCAGCATCATCACCAGAAAAGCCCCGCGCCTTCCCAGCCGCTCAGCCATGGGGGCGAAGGCCAGGTAGCCCACAATGGCTCCGACGTTGAGGCTCATCAGGGCGTAGCTGACCATGCGGTTCACAGAGCTTCTGTCCAGCCCGCGCGGCTGGAGCAGCTCGCGAATCAGGGAAGGGGTCCAGTTGGTGGCGCCCCAAAGGCCAAAGACGGCCACCACCGCCAGTCCCGCACCCACCAGGGTATCCCGGCGGGCTGCCGGAGTGAACAGTTCCATCAGGGTCAGGCGGCGTGAACCCTTCCTCCGCTCGGCGGCCCGAGCCTCGGTCCACCTTTCCGGTTCGCGCACGGCGAGCCGGATGAAAATGGCCACCACCGCCGGCAGGATCCCGACAAAGAACATGACCCGCCAAGTTTGTGCCGACAGCAGGCGATACGCTCCGGCAGCCAGGAAATAACCGGCGCCCCAGGCGGATTGCAGTAGCCCGGCCCCCTTCACCCGCAGGGACTCCGGCCAGGCCTCCGCCACCAGGGTTGCGCCGGCCGCCCATTCTCCGCCCACGCCCACGGCGGTCAAGAAACGATAGAGCGCCAGCTCCCACCAGGAGTGCGAGAATCCCGCCAGTCCAGTGAAGACCGCGTAGATTAGGATGGTGATCACCAGGGTGCGGGCGCGTCCCAGGTAGTCGGCGACCACCCCAAAAACTACACCACCCAGCGCCCAGCCTACCAGGAAGATGGAAAGGACAATGCCGCTGTACCAGCCGATATCTGCCCGGGATTCTCGCGCCCCAAGTAGTTCTCTCAGCGCCGGGTCCATCACCAGCGTATAGATGGTGGCGTCCATCGAATCGAAGACCCACCCCAACCACGCCACCACCAGCACCAGGGCCTGATAGCCGGAAAGCTGCCGCCAGGGGGAAGCCGGGGCTGCGGCGTCTTGCGAGCGGATTCTGTCGGGAGGACGGCTCATGCCTGATTCTCCAGAGTCAGCCGCGCGTAGAGTGGACGAACTCCCCGCCCAGCAATTGCTCCAACAGCGGAGTCGGCGGGTAGGGGTGGCCCTTGTAATGCCGGAATCCTTCGCCGAACTCGAGTCCCACGCGGCGCCCGCACTCCCGCGTCTGGCGCTCCATCATATCAATGTACTCATCGACGTTGTGATGTTTTTGCAGCCAGTTGCGCTGGCTGGCATGCTGCGCCAGCATTTCCCTTTTGATAAGGAAGGTGGATGCAACGTCGATGACCACGTCGGGGACCACCAGCTTGCCTTCACGGTCCACTCCGCCCACTGGATCCATGAAGTACAAATGAGGGATGGCTTCCAGAGGCCCGGCAGGGTTTTCCGCGCCGGTGCGGTAGTTGGGCGCGGGCGCGCCGAAGCAGGCGTCTCTGACCAACTCGCTGGTGCGTTCGTGGTCGCAGAGATAGTCCACCGGCGAGGCCGTGAGGATCAGGTCGGGACGCGCCCGCCGGAGGGTCTCGACGACGTGCCGGCGGGCCGCATCGTCACTGAAAATGGCGAGGTCGCGGAATTCGGCGCAGCG
Source organism: uncultured Acidobacteriota bacterium (assembly GCA_963725415.1). GTDB lineage: Bacteria > Acidobacteriota > Terriglobia > Bryobacterales > Bryobacteraceae > CAVRZY01. The sequence goes on from CAVRZY010000266.1 coordinate 25,076, forward strand.
ATACTCGGCCCCAATCAGCACGGCCGCGGTAGCAGCCTCGCGCCGCCGGATTTCGGAAATCTCTTCGGGGCCGTATTCATTGGATCCGCAGTCGCCCGGGGTCATGGTGACGATCATGATCCGGTGTCCCTGCCGCGCCAGCAAGGCCAGGGTTCCACCGGCTAGAATCTCTACATCGTCAGGATGAGCATGAATGGCGAGTATTTTCTTGATCATGGTTCGTTGCTGAATTTCGCCAGAAGCGATTGTGTCAGATGCCGGGAATGCGAGGTGGCGGTTTCGATGGCCGAAATGAGCATCGAGCGCAGCCCGTGTTTCTCCAGTTCGTGGATAGCCGAGATGGTCACGCCTCCCGGGGTGATGACCTGGTCCTTAAGGATGGCGGGGTGCAGCGTGGTCTCTCGCACCAGCTTGGCGGCCCCAGTACGGTTTGCTCGGTAAGCCGGGTGGCGATCTCCCGGGAGAGGCCCATCTTGAGTCCGCCCTCGATGAGCGCCTCAATGACCATGTAAATGTAAGCTGGGCCGCTGCCCGAAAGGGCCGTCACGGCGTGCATCAGCTCCTCTTCCACGAACGTGACGTAGCCGACCGCGCCGAACATGCTCTCGACCAAGCTGCGCTGCTCGGCCGTGACGGCAGCGTTGGAGGCTACCGCGGTGGCGCCCTCATCTACTACCACCGGAATGTTGGGCATGGCGCGAAAGATGGGCAGGTGCTTGGCGATCAGCTTCTCGATCAGCGGGATGGGCATGGCGGCGGCCAGCGAAACCAGGATCTGGTCCTCCCGCAGCACCTCCCGGATTTCCATCAGCACGCGCGGCAGCGTGGAGGGCTTCACCGCCAGCACCACCACATCCACGGCCTGCGCGGCTTCGCGGTTCCCGCCCGCCGTCACCGGAATCGAAAAACGCTCGGCAATCTCCCGAGCGCGCTCCGGGGTGCGGACGGTGGCGATCAGATGGCCTCGATCCGAGATCCCACTCTTAAGAATTCCTCCAATCAGCGCGGCACCGATGTTGCCCGCGCCGAGCACCGCGATCCGTCTTGGCTCAGTCATCCCGCCCATTGTACACGGTGGCACGGCCGGTCGTGCCTGTGATGTGGACAAGTTGAAGCATGTCCTACGTTGCGTGCTTCTCGATCCAGGCCAGCAGTTGAGCCGGAGGCGGTGGAACGCGATTCGCGATCCCATCAATTCGAGCAGCCAGCCGGGAGACAGTGACGCATATGATGAGAAAACGCACGACATTCTCGCGCAGCGAGTCAACTTATTGAAAAGAAAGCCAGATACGATGAAGAAGGGGATATGGGTCTTGGGAGAAGAGTGACCGAAGGAGGTGGCAGGGGTAGACTTTCAGGGATACGGTTAGATCAGCGCGGAACCTCAGGCCAAGCAGATGCCTGTCCCGGTGATCGACGGATTGCCGGCAGCGATGGCGCTTCATCACAACCTGACTCTGGTGACCCGCAACGCCGAGGATGTGGCCGGAACTGGGGTTGCGGTGTTCAATCCGTGGGAGGGGTAAAGGGGACCGCAGGCACCGTGATGGTCGGGTAGGGTGGCCTGTGAAAGCCGCCCAGCACGACCTGATCACCGACTTGGAGTGTGGGTTTCTGCGAAGCAGGCGCCTGAGTAGGAACTCTGGTCCTGGCAGCGAGGCTGGTACTCACGCAAAGAAGCCATACCAGCAGAAGGGAGAGGAGTTGTCGCATCGCGGATGACATCGTGCCCTCCTGGCTAGGAGGATCATACGTGGTGAGGGGAGCGCTCGCGTTTTCGGGGAAAGAGGCTTGCACGCTATTGAAAAGCCTGGAATTGGCCGATAGGAAGGAGGTGTAGTTCTGCATATCGGCGACGGTAGCGGGGACGATGAAGCTCGCGGATGAGGTGAAGAATGCCATCGGCTAGTTCCACGCCGCCCTCTGCCGGGAAGTCTGGCGTGGACGAGGAGAAATCCACAGCGCGGCTGCGCCGCCAAGGCAAAAGTCAAACAGCAAAAGGCAAAAATGGGGGGGCTGACAGGGTGGGCCGGGAGCCCGGCTGGGCAGGTCGGGGACCTGCCCCACGCGCTGAAAGGCGGAAATCAGAATCTCCTCGAGGGGTAAAGAGATCTGGTGTTGGCAGAAAAGGACGCAGTCCGCGTGGGCCTGACCCAGGTTCATTGATCTCGGCGCTAGAAGCGATTCCCGTTGGCGTTGTGATAGCCGACCGGGCGGGAAAGGTTACCTGGGTGAACCCCGCTGTAATTCGAATGACGGGGTACGCCGCCGGGGAGATAGTAGGGGGCAGTCTTCGATTGTTGAAGTCCGGCAAGCAAGACCGGCGCTTCTATGAAGAGTTCTGGGGGACAATTCTTTCCGGGCGGGCCTGGCACGGGGAGATGGTGAATCAGCGCAAGGATGGGAGTCAGTATTTCGAAGAACAGACCGTGATACCGATCCGGGATGAGGGTGGCGAAATCGCGTGCTTCATTGCGGCGAAGCAGGACATCAGCGAGCGTAAGCAGGCGGAACGCAGGATCAAGCTGCTGGCGCATGCCCTGAAGAGCACGGATGAGTGCGTGACCATCACCGACGCCTCGGACCATATCCTGTTTGTCAACGAGGCATTCCAGAAGGTTTTCGGATACCGGGAGGAGGAACTGATTGGCAAACACATCGACATGGTGCGTTCGCGGCGCAACCCGGCAGCGAAGGTGGAGGAGATCCTGCCCGGCACTCTGAGAGGTGGCTGGCGTGGGGAACTGTGGAATCGCCGAAAGGACGGGAGCGAGTTTCCGATCTCCCTGTCAACCTCGGTAGTCCGTGACGAGCGTGGGCAGCCAGTGGCGCTGATCGGGGTCTGCCGGGACATCACCCAGCGGCGGCGAACCGAGCAGGCGCTGCGAATCGATGAGGCCCGGCTGGAGGCGCTGGTGAGGCTCAGCCAGATGTGGGAGGCCTCGCCGCGGGAGATCACGGATTTCGCTCTGGAGGAGGGGGTGCGGTTGACGGGCAGCGAGGTCGGTTTTTTGGCGTTCACCAACGCGGACGAAAGCGTGCTCAGTCTGCACTCCTGGTCGAAGTCCGCCATGAGCCAGTGCAGCCTTGAAGACAAGGACTTCACATTTCAGGTCGAGCGGCTGGGCCTGTTGGGGGAGGCGATCCGGCAGCGAAAACCGATCATCACGAACGATTATGCGGCCTGCCCGGGGCCGAAGAATGGCTACCCGCGGGGGCACGTGCCGATCCTGCGGCATATGAGCGTGCCGGTCTTCGAAGGCAGCCGCATCGTGGCGGTGGCGGACGTGGGCAACAAGGCCGAGCCTTACGACGAGTCGGATGCGCGTCAACTAACTTTGCTGATGGACGGCATGTGGAAGCTGCTCCAGCGGAGGCGCATCGATGAGGCGTTGGAAGAGGCCAAAGAGGAGGCGGTGAATGCCAACCGCGCCAAGAGCGAATTCCTGGCAGCCATGAGTCACGAAATCCGGACGCCCTTGAACGGGGTGATCGGGGTGACCGGTCTGCTGCTGGACACCGAGCTGAGCGGGGAACAGCGGCAGTATGGGGAGATCATCCGCGCATCGGGAGAGGCGCTTTTGACGATCATCAGCAACATCCTGGATTTCTCCAAGATCGAAGCCGGGAGGCTGGAGACCGAGGAGGTGTGCTTCGATGTGCGCGACACCATTGAGGGGGCAGCGGAGCTGTTGGCCGAACAAGCGCACCGCAAAGGGCTGGAACTGGGCTGCCTGATCGACCCGGAAGTACCGGCCAGAGTACAGGGCGATCCGGTCCGCCTCCGACAAGTGCTGTTAAACCTGCTGACCAATGCGATCAAGTTCACTTCGGCCGGCGAGATTCTGGTGCGGCTGGCCTTGCGGGAGTTACGGGAGGGGCAGGCGGAACTGAAAATTGAAGTCTCCGATACAGGGGTTGGGATCGCTGCCGCGACGCAAGCGCGGCTTTTCCATCCTTTCACCCAGGCCGATGCCTCGACCACGCGGCGGTTCGGCGGGACCGGGTTGGGACTGGCCATCAGCAAGCGGCTGGTGGAACTGATGGGCGGGCAGATCGGGGTGCGGAGCGTTCCCGGGCGAGGCTCGACGTTCTGGTTCACGGCACGTCTGCCGGTGGCCGCGCCGCCGGAGGGTGAAGAACCGGCGGCGGTTGATCTGTCAGGTTTGAGGGTACTGGCGGTGGACGACATACCCACGAACCTGATGATTTTGCAGCAGCAGTTGGCGGCGCTGGACATCCAGGCCGACTGCGTGGAGAAGGGTCCGCTGGCGCTAGAGCGATTGCTGAAAGCCGTGGAGGCGCGAAAGCCCTACGACGTGGTGATTGTAGATCAAGGCATGCCCGGGATGGACGGCCTGGAGTTGGCTCGAGTCATCCGCTCCCAGCAAGAGTTGAAGGACCTGGTGTTGATCCTGCTGACCTGGCACCACCGGCGACCGGCGGTGGCCGAGCTAGAGTCGGCGGGCATCACGGCGTCACTGGTGAAACCGGTGCGCCGCTCCGAGCTTTTCCGCTACCTGGCGCGGAGTGTGCAGCGTGGGCAGGGTACGGGGGCGGCTGCGGCGGAGGCGAAACCGAGCACAAGTGAAAAGCAGTGCGGCCGCTTGCTGCTGGCCGAAGACAACGAGGTCAATCAGACGGTGGCGGCCCGGATCCTGGAGAAACTGGGTTACCAGGTGGATGTGGTTGCCAACGGCGCCGAGGCGGTCCAGGCGGTTCAGAAGAATCCCTACGACGCGGTGCTGATGGACTGCTGGATGCCGGAACTGGACGGCTACGAGGCCACCCGTGAGATTCGCCGGCGGGAAGCGAACTCGCGCCGCAGCGTGATCATCGCCATGACCGCCAACGCCCTGGCAGGGGACCGCGAGAAGTGTCTGGCGGCCGGCATGGACGATTACCTGGTCAAGCCGGTGAGTGCGAAAGCATTGGGGAAGGTCCTGGAACGATGGCTGACCACCGGCGCCGAGGAAATTAGCGATCGCGGGGTTGCTAAGAAGTTGTGAAATCTTCACCGCAGAGGCGCAAAGGACCCAAAGGGGGCGCAGAGAAATCCTGAGAGGTTTTCTCCGCGTTGCCTCCGCGGCCTCTGAGTCTTTGCGGTGAGGAAAACTTGACTCATTTACGACAAGTTTGGCGCTTCAAGCGCTCTAGCGGCGGTTGGGCCGACTCAGGCGCCCGGGCCGGCCAGGACGCGACGGACCAACTCGGTGTTTTCGCGCACCTCGTCTTTGAAACGCGGGTACATGCCGACGATCACGGCGTCGGTGGGCTTAATGTTGGTCAAGGCGAAGCGGAAGGCGCGCTCGATCTGCTCGGGCGAGCTGATCGCGCGGCCGGCGCCGAACAGCTTGAAGGCCAGGCAGGGTTTCCTGGTCTGGCGAATCATGCGGCACATGCGCTCCGGGTCCTTCTCCATGTAGATTTCGCCCAGCGGCGCTTCCCCATACTCGGCGCGCGCCTCCTCGGGGGTTCGCGTAATCCGATACAGGCAGGTCTGGTAGTAGTCGATATCCCAGGCTTCGCTCTCGACGGTATCGATGACCGCCGGGTTGTGGGTCGAGAGACCGACCATCACGCCAGCGTCGCGAACCGCTTTCAGAAACTCCTTCACCTTTTCTTCCTCCCCATTGCGGAAACGCTCGTCGGTGCGGTTGCCGTGGTGGGCGATGCCGAGAGAGCCTAACTTGACCACCTCGGGAAGCAGCTTGGGGTCCTTCATCAACTCGAAGTCGGCCAGCAAGATGAGGTTCATGCGGCCGCCTTCGGCGCGGTAGCGTTTGAAGTCATCCACGGGCTGATCGTTGTAGTGGAGTTGCCAGGTACCAATGCCGTGCCGCTGGCAAGCGTGCAGCACTTCCATTTTGCGGTCCTGGGTGTACCACTCGCGCATGTGCTGGTCGAGGATGCGGTTGAAGTGGGAGTACCCGTAGAACGGGTTCGAGCCGATGATGAGGCGCGTGATCTGGGATTTGCCGAAGCTGACCTTGGGCAGCGGCGGCGCGGTTTGAGTCGCAGCGGGGCTGCCGGCGTGGGCCAGCCCAGTAAGCCCCGCCGCCGACTGGAGGAACCAGCGGCGCGAATTCGACCTGACGTCTGAGTTCATAGAGCTACCATCCTGTGAATGCGATTCAAACAGTGTATTCTATTTTCGCTTGCCTGGTGAGGCCGGTCATCGACCGCGTCTATCCGCTGGCGGAAATGGCGGCTGCACACCGGCGCCGTGACATCCCTTCACCGCAGAGGCGCGGAGGGCGCAGAGGTCACGCAAAGGAGTCTGGGCGGTGAATTGGATTGCAGGTTTGGGATTTGGTACAACGTAGTTGCCGGCGGCTATGAACTACTACGAGGAGCTGGGACTTACGCCATCGGCCTCGGTGGGAGAGATCCGGCAGGCCTACAAGAGCCTGGCGCGGCTGCTGCATCCGGACCAGCAGGCCGAAGAGGCGTTGAAGCACCTGGCCGAGTGCCAGATGAAACGCCTCAACGCCATCTACGCGGTATTGGGCGATCCCGTGCAACGCAGCAACTACGACCGGGGCCTGCGCGCAGCTTCGGAGAATCTGCTGGAGGAGCCGGCCGCGGCCGGCGCTGTTAGAAGGCCGGCCTGGGACCTGCCAAGGCTGTTTCGGTTCTCCTCCAGCGATTGGAGGTTCGCCCTCTGGCTGCTGGGGATCAGCGTGGTGGCCGGAGGCATTTTCTGGTACGTTACCGCCGACAGCGGACGCGGCGCGCCTGCCTATCCGAAGTCCACGGCGGCGAAAGACCAATCCCGGGCAGGGGGCTCCGGGGCTGCGGGTGTCAGCCCGCAGGTTGCGGACCCGCTGGCCCAACAGGTAAGCCAGTTGCGCCGCCGGTTGGAGGTCTTGGAGGCGGAGCGCGACGCCGCTCGAGCCCAGCTCGCCCAGGCGCGCTCCAGCCCATCGGCGAGCAGCAGTTCCTGGGGCCGCGTGGCTGGCGAAAAGACGGCCAGCGCTCCGCCGCTAATCCCCGAACCGCCGGAGATCAGCGGATCCGCCGCCGCGGTCGCACCCAGTCCTAGTGCCCGGGTTCCGGCCCCCAGCCCATTCATCCCAGCCGGGGAGGTCGGCCGGGCCAGCGCTGCCAGCCGTTTCGCGGGCACCTGGTTTTATGCCCCTCCCAAGGTTGCTCCCTCGGCAAAAACTCTCTACCCGCCGGAATACATCGAGGCCGTGATCGTCGAGGAAGCGGGGCTGCTGCGGGGCCGCTATTACGCCCGGTATAGGGTGACGGATCGGGCCATCTCGCCGGAGGTGATCTTCCAGTTCGAAGGGTGGCCGGGCAAGGATACCGCGGTGCTGGAATGGAGCGGGGGAGGCGGCGCCCGGGGCGAGGTCCGCCTCAAGCTGATCTCGGAGAACTCCATGGAAGTGAACTGGTCGGCCACCGAACTGGGCAGCTCCCCCGGACTGGCTGCCGGGACTGCGGTGCTCATCCGAAGAATTGAATGAGACATTGAGTCATTGAAGATTGACGATTGAGGAGGTCAACCGCGGTGTTCGTCGTCAATGAATCAATGAATCAATGACCCAATTCCTCGTGAGCGCCGGTTCCGATGCCGCGATGAATCACGTCAAAATGCGGCATCTCGCCTTCTTTCAGTCAGCTATAGTCCGATTGAACTCTGTGAAGGGGGCTATGCTTCCTCTATGCCGCCAGCGCACCTGGAGTCACTTCCGGGACAGGAGCCGTTGCCGAGCAGCAGCCGCTGGTTCTGGCCACTGGTGGCCGTCTTGCTCGCGGCCATGGGCTTTCTTCAGATACGGGAGTCGTCTTCGGACTGGTGGTCCCATCCGAGGCCGGGCCGTCGTTGCGCTCCATGGCCGATCAGAGCACGTTCACCGGCAGGGCCATCGCCTGGACTGGAGCCCGCCTCGGATTGCGGGCCCACGCGCTGTTCGTCGGCTTGGCGCAGTTTGCGGCCTATGCAGGCGAGTGCGTAATGGCTGTGAGCGCGACGCTGCTACAAGGCCTGTACGGCCCCAGGGAGAGCTTCGCTTGGCTGCGGCAGCAGCCGCCTAGTGCGCGCGTGGGCACGTTCCGGGTGGCCGAGCAGTTGTTCCAAACCGCCGACCCTCTGAGCCGATGGTATCCGGTGGAAACGATGTGGCAGGCTGGGCAGCTACAATAGATGTATTGCGGCTCGCCAATCGTCTGAGACTTCTCTGGGGCTACCTGCGGCGGCACAGCAGGCTGAATGCGTTGCCGGTGGAGTACATCGTCGAGACCACGGCCAAGTGCAACCTGTACTGCCCGATGTGCCCGCGCGAGACCCACCCGCAGCCCAAGGAAGACATGGCGGAGGAGATCTTCGAGCGGCTGGTGCGCGAGAGCGGGCGGAGCGCCGAGCACATGATGCTGATCGGGCTGGGCGAGCCGTTTCTGGACCCGAAGATCTTCGAGCGGATCGAGTACTGCGCGCGGCACCACATCTCGACGCTGCTTTCGACCAACGGCACGCTGCTGGACGAGGAGACATCCGACCGGCTGCTGCGGTCAGCCACTCGAGCACGTCACGCTGAGCTTCGACGGCGCTACGAAGGAGAGCTTCGAGTTCTACCGGAAGGGCGCGCGGTTCGAGAAAGTGCGGGACAATTTCGTGCGCTTCTGCCGGATGAAGAAGGAGCGCGGCGCCAGGGTGCAGGTGGTGGTGCAGATGGTTCGCCTGGAGCGCAACTGCGGGCGAGGTGGAGGATTTCATCCGCTTCTGGAGCGCCGTGCCGGGCGTGGACCAGGTGCGCATCAAGGAGGACGAGACCAACGTGCTGCGAGCCGGGAGCGGCGCACGAGCCGGGCGACTGGAAACACCCTTGCCACTACCTGTGGCGCGGCCCCATGTACGTCAAGCAGAACGGCGACGTCTACCCGTGCTGCCAGAGCTACATGCTGGACGGGGCGCCGGTGGGCCGCATCGGCGAGCAGCCGATCCAGGAGATCTGGAACTCGGAGGAGATGGAGCGGATGCGGCGGCTGCACGCCGCAGGCCGGGGCGGGGAAATCGGCGTCTGCGCGCGCTGCTGCACCGTGATTCCGCACCCGGCGCTGGTGGCCGGCAGCCTGATCCTGCACGGCGAATGGTGCGGCGGCGCGCTGCCGCTGGGTCGAGCGGCTTACTTCCATCAAGCTGCCGCGGCCGTTTGCTGCGGCCTGTGAGAAGGCACGGTCGCGCTCGACGAAGTAGCCGGGTGGACGCGCTCGACGATCTGGGCCGCCGGCCGTTCCAGCACGGCGAAGAAGGGCTTGGGGTAGAGGCCGATCCAGAAGGCCCAGATCAGCAGCGGGGCGAACACCGCGATCTCGCGGGCCGAGAGGTCCTTCAAGTGCAGGTTCTTCTCGGATGTCTCACCCAGCATGGTCCGCTGGAACAGCCAGATCAGGTAGGCGGCGCCCAGCGCGATGCCCACGCACGCACCAGAAGGCCCAGTTGCAGCGACACCTGGTAGGCGCCCTGCAGGATGGTGATCTCGCCGATGAAGCCGTTGAGCGCGCGGCATGCCCATCGAGCTGAGCGCGGCGATGAAGAAGACGATGGTGAACACCGGCATCACCCGCAGCAGGCCGCCGTACTCGGCGATCTCGCGCGTGTGCCGGCGCTCGTAGGCAATCCCCACGATCAAGAACAGCATGCCGGTCGAGATGCCGTGGTTGATCTGCTGGAGAATCGAGCCGGCGATCCCGGCCGGGTTCAGCGCGAAGATGCCCAGCGTGCAGAAGCCCAGGTGGCTGACCGAGGAATAGGCGATCAGCTTCTTCCAGTCCTTCTGCATCAGGCAGACCAGGGCGCCGTAGACGATGGCGATGATCGAAAGCACCGCCATGGCGCTGACGACGGTGGGGTCCTTGGCGGCATCGGGCAGCAGCGGGAGCGAGAAGCGCAGGAAGCCGTATGTCCCCATCTTCAGCAGGATGCTGGCCAGGATGACCGAGCCGGCGGTGGGCGCCTCGGTGTGCGCGTCGGGCAGCCAGGTGTGCAGCGGCCACATGGGCACCTTCACGGCGAAGCCCAGGAAGAAGGCCCAGAAGACCCACCACTGGAGGTTGGCCGGGCAGGCTGGTGCGCATCAGTTCGGCGATGTCGAAGGTGTAGACCTGGAACTGGCTGTAGTGCTGGAAGTACAGCGCCAGGATGCCCAGCAACATCAGCACCGAGCCGATCAAGGTGTAGATGATGAACTTGATGGCGGCGTAAACGCGGCGCGTGGCCGCCCCAGATGGCGATGATGAAGTACATCGGCACCAGCACCAGCTCCCAGAAGACGAAGAACAGCAGGAAATCGCGCGCCATGAAGACGCCCAGCATCCCCACCTGCAGGAGCGAGGAAGTTGGCGTAGTATTCCTTGAGCCGCGTGCTCGATGGCGTTCCAACTGGACAGGATGGAGAGGAACCCCAGCAGGCCGGTCAGCACGACCAGCAGCAGGCTGTAGCCGTCGATGCCGAGGTGGTAGGAGGCGCCGATGCGAGGGGATCCAGGCGGCCTTCTCGACGAACTGGAAGTCCTTGCGCGCGGTCGAAGCTGAAGACCAGCGGCAGGCAGACCAGAAAGCCCGACGAAGCGAGGCGATGTTGGCCCACAGCTTGATGGCGCTGCGGCTTGGAGGAGGGGATGAAAAGCAGAACCAGCAGCCCGACCAGCGGCGTGAACAGGACGATCGAAAGAATGTGGTCCATAGACAACCACAGGACAGCCCACCATCTTAGCAGAGGTTTCCCACGGGCATTACGTTGCTGGCCGGCCCACTGGTGCCTGCCGGTTTCTGCAATGTTATGATGGGCTTGAAGTGCAGTTTGCGCGCGAACGTGGCGGAACTGGCAGACGCGCCAGACTTAGGATCTGGTAGAGGAAACTCTGTGGGGGTTCAACTCCCCCCGTTCGCACCATGCATTTTTTGTCTCCGCGCCTCTTACATGGGAGCCTGTGATGTCCGAGAAAGTAGCGGTATTTGACACGACGCTGAGAGACGGCGAGCAGGCGGCCGGAACCCGGCTCGGAAGCAGAGAGAAACTGACCATCGCCCGGCAGTTGGCCCGGCTGAACGTGGACATCATCGAGGCCGGTTATCCCGCGTCTTCGCCGGAAGACTTCGAGGCCGTCCAGCTGATCTCTCAGGAGATCGAGGGCCCCGTCATCTGCGCCTTGTCGCGGGCGGTGGCCAGCGACATCGAGGCTTGCGGCAAGGCGCTGGCCAAAGCCAAGCGGCCGCGCATCCACACCGGGATCGGCGTCTCGGACATCCATATCCTGGGCAAGTTCAGGGACGAAAAGTACGGGAAGACCCTGGCTGAGAAGAAGGTCAAGATCGTGCAGATGGCGGTCGACGCGGTCAAGCTCGCCAGGCAGTACGCCGACGATGTCGAGTTCTACGCCGAAGACGCCGGCCGCGCCGATCCCGCTTACCTGTTCGAAATGCTTCAGGCGGCCATCGAAGCCGGAGCCACGCGTGGTCAATATTCCCGATACCACCGGCTACACCGTGCCGGAGCAATTCGGCGCTCTGATTCGGGCCATCCGGGAGAAGGTGCCGAACATCGCTCGGGCGACCATCAGCGTCCACTGCCACAACGATCTGGGACTGGCGGTGGCCAACACGCTGGCCGGCGTGCGCAACGGCGCCCGCCAGGTGGAAGGCACCATCAACGGGATCGGCGAAAGGGCCGGCAACGCGGCGCTGGAAGAGGTGGTGATGGCCATCCGCACGCGCGGCGACTACTTCGGAGTGCACACCGAGCATCGAGGCCCGCGAGTTCTGCCGAACCAGCCGCCTGGTTTCCGACATGCTCGGAATCGCGGTTCCGCCCAACAAGGCGGTCGTGGGAGGCAACGCCTTCTCCCACAGCTCGGGAATTCACGTGGATGGATTTCTGAAGGACCGCGAGACTTACGAGATCATGCGTCCCGAAGACGTGGGCTTCTCGGAAAGCCGCGTGGTGCTGACGGCGCGCACGGGACGCCACGGCCTGCGCGACCGGCTCAAGAAACTCGGATACACGCTCTCGCAGGAGGAACTGAACCAGACCTACCAGCGATTCCTGATGGTGGCGGACAAGAAGCAGGAGGTTTTCGACGAGGACCTCATCGCCATCCTCCACGACGAGATCCATCCGGTTCCGGAAATCTACCAGCTCGACTATCTGCATGTCTACAGCGGCACCTCGGCCATACCGACGGCCACCGTGAGGGTGCGCGTCAAAGACGAGATCAGCGCAGGGCGCTGCCGTGGGAGACGGCCCCGTGGATGCGGCCTGCAAGGCCATCTCCGCAGGTAACGAAGAGCTCCGCCAAGCTGGTGCGATACGAGATCCGGGCGGTGACCAGCGGCACGGAAGCGATGGGCGAGGTCACCGTGCAGCTTGAAGAAGGAGGCCGGAAAGTCATGGGGCGAGGCGCCTCGACCGACGTGATCGAAGCCAGCGCCAAAGCTTACATCGACGGCCTCAACAAGCTGGCCAGTCTGGGACAGTAAGGGCGGATGGGGCACATCTGAGTAAAGGCGACGTCCGTGATGCGCCGGAGGCGCGGCGGGTTCTCTACCAGGTCAGGAGGCGGAGCCCGCTGACAGCCCGGAAGTGCTGATCACGGCTTACCAGTGGCGAGCGATGCTCTCGCGCCAGGGCCGCAATCCAGACGTCATTGCTGGGGATGGGAAACCCCGCCGCCTTCAACTCGCGGCGGATATCGGCGTAGCGCCGGGCCGTCTCCTCCCCGATGAGCAGCAGATCAAACAGCGGGAGGTTCGCCCTGAGCCATTGTTCGTACCGCTCCCTAAGCCGGGATTGGTGAATGCCATAGAGAAACTCGCCGAGCGCGATGACCGGGATAGCGAGGTTCACTTCGCTTTCGATGACGGGCAACAGTTTCTTGTCGCCGTCGGCGAAAGCCGACAGGGCGTTGGTATCGAGAATCACCGCCACTCCTCGTCGTCGATGCGCTCGAATTCCTCCGCCACGACGCGCTCCAGCCGCCTAGTCTCACGATGGAGTTCCCGCAGCCCGCCAAACGCCCGCATCCACGGCTTCTCCATTGGGCCGCCGGCCCTTGGTCGAAGCCGTTGGCTGAGCGCCTGGGCGAAGAAGTCCTTCAAGGACAGGCCTTGTTGCGCGGCGGCTGCCTTGGCTTGGCGGAACAGGGGGTCGGGAATCTCGACCGTGGTCTTCATGCTCCCATTTTCCCATAAATACGGTAGGAGGTGGGAACGCAGGCCGGCAGAGGACTTCGACCGCACGGCCGCCCTCCTGTGGAAGTTCTTGGTCTGCTAAGCGTGCGGCTGGATCGTGAGCACTCCCGACAGCGTGTCGCTGACCGAAGCCCACTGGGCCACACTGTCAAAGAACGCCTGATAGAAGGCAACCTCGTCCACGAGACCGTGATATACGGGGATAGGCAGGACCTCAAGTTTGACGAAATCGCTGGACACGAACTCGCGGGCGGGATCATCGGGGATTTCCATCGCCTTCTGTGCCTGGGGTGCCTGCCCTCGCGCACCAGCAATGAGGATACTGGCGTCAACGAAGGTCCGAATCACGGCCGGTTATGCTCGTTCGCCTCTTCGCGCAACGACCTCAGCCGCGATCTGGTCCCAGTTCAGCAACGGAAGGCCTGACCCCACATTCCTCCCGCGGATGTCCCAAAGTCGGCGCCCCAGTTCGGTCCTAGGCGCGGTCGGCACGAGGGGGGCTTCGTCACCTCCGCCCGGTTCGTTCTTCGGGTCTACCGTGAGGGGTGTAAATGCCTCCGCAGCGCCTCCCGGAAGTGTCGCCAGCCGTTCCTTGTCCGACCTCACCATCGTCAGCCTTTCCGCCCGATGCGCCTGCTCACTCCGAGCCCCTTCGGCTCACCCTCTATTCTAGCCCGGCTTTTCATGCGAGGGTGAGGCAACCCTTGCCCGCGGCCGAAACGGCAGCGCCTCCGCGTTGCCTGCTAGGGGCTACTCCAGCCCTCGCGCTCTGGCCAGGGCAGGGCGGAGCGCCTGGACGAAGAAGTGCTTCAAGGACACGCCTTGCTGGTTGCTGGACAGGGGAGGCCTTCGGGTGCATTGTCAGGGGACGGTGAGCGGGGCGGCGCGGGGGCCCCGTGAGGCCTACGGGAATACCCGCCGACAGCGTAGAGACCATCTCGCAACCGGGCTGAAAACTGGCGAGGCTCTGAAATTGTCTTGACATATTCAAAGAACAGCGTTAGACTCATGTATTTCGAATACCATCCCGTGCACTTTGAGCAAGTGGACTGAGTTGCAGCTTGCGTCTCACGCTATTTCGTGCGGCTTTGGCCGTAAGATCCGGAGATCCGAATGTTGAAGTATGTCAATCCGAAGACGAAGGTCAGCATCGAGCTGAGCAGTTTGACGGACAGCGAGAGGGCGTTCTACGAGAAGGCAGTAAGACAGTTCCAGCGGAATGTGGATTGGGTGTCGTTTGATGAGTTTCTCTTTAGCCCAAAATCGCCGATTTACGCTCGGCGACGTTCCCATCTGGAGGTGCTAAGGCACCCCTTGTATCTGGCCCTAAGGGACATGTGGCTACAGTTGGGTCTCCAGCAGGGAATGATCGCTCGCCAGAAAGAGGTCAGACCGGCGGTCCGCCGCCGTGTGACGTCTGTGGCTCGATCGAGCTCGAGGCGGCGCGCTCGACCGGCTCCGGACCTGCCGGTCGCGGCCGGTGTCAGGTCTTGAGCCGGGGTGGGAAAAGACCAGGCGCTGGCAGGCCGCCCAAGAGTGGAACGGTGCGGCGGAGTGTAACCTGGCGGTTGCCGATTCATGTTCTGACCCGGATCTACGCGCGGGCAGAGGTCGAAGGCACCACGGTTAGCGCCTGGGTCGAGAGGGCGCTGTGGAGGGCGGCAAGCTCTCGGATTAGGGGCAAGCCTAGCTGATCGTTGATCGCCTCTTGGCGGGAGCGACTGGTTTCCGGTTCCAGGGCGTGCGCCGCGGAAGCGCCACAGCAGCCGCGGGGCGATCCAGCCTCTGCGGAGTGACGCGCTTGTTCAGCGGGCTTGGTGTTGGGACGGATGAGGCCGTCGTGGGCGGCATGACGACCGGTTGTGAGCTGCTGGCTTGCCGAAGAATGAGTTCCTCCATCATCGCACTGGCTGCACATTCCGGCGTTTCAGACACTTGCATCACGGTGACCCCGACTGGTTGAGAGGCGCGTTCAGCGTCCATTACGCGGCCGCCGGCCAGATGGTTGTGGGGAATACGCGTTCTTGGTGCCATGCTCCAGGAGCTAACGCCGGGCGTCAGCTGCGGCGGGCGGGCGGGACCTCTCGATCTGCCGCGGGCCCTCCACCGGCCGCCAGGTGCAGGCCGTAGTTAGACCAATGGGTTCACTCTTCAGCTTCTTCCTCATAGTCGTCGAGAACGGTTTCCTTGAGGTGCGCCAAGTTTGGCTGCTGTCCCAGCTCGCGCACGCCGTCGTACGACAGGTAGGTACAACTCTCGGAGAGCGGCCCGCGTTCTAGCAGCGAAAACACGGGGCGACGGAGTTCCTGGAGGACCTTCTCGCGTCGGGCGACGGGCGCGACAATGTGGAGCCTGATGTCCATGTTCGGCTGGAGTGCAAGAAGGTCGGCCATGCGAAGGATCCCCGAGTAGACCGAGGTCGTGTGTTCGACCTCGAAAGCCCTTCGGATTGACCTGCCCTTCAGCCAAAGTACGTCTATTTGCTCGATGGTTTTCAGTGTAGTCTCATCGTAGTTAAGCGGTAGGCGCTCCAAGGGAGGTGCATGGTCGCCTTTCCATTCAGCGAGAACTGCGGGGCGATCCGCTCGCGGAATCCAGACCTGCATACCCATCCGAGCACCAATCTCCGCAAGGAGAGCCTGGATCTGAATCGACTCGCGAACCTCGGCCTGTGCGGGCCTTTCTGCGCTGATTTCCTGGTCTCTGTCCTCGGGTACCGCGACGGTCACGTCCTTGTCAACACGCCGAACCGTGTGCGTCGCGAGCTTGTGGAAGTCGCCCGGATCAACCGGGTACGTCTTCCCTCCCCGGCTCTGTTCGAGGAGCACAGACTCGAGCAAGCGGCCATCGTCTTCAGTGAGCTCCACAAGGCTCGTGCGGACTCTGCCGGTCCAGGTGGGAGTCCCCCTTGTCTGACCCCGCGTGAAGGAAAGCCGATTCCATACCGCGTCTTCGTAAATGGGGACCGCCCTGTCTACCGGCAACCACACAAGCGGCCTGACGCGGAAGCGGATCACGAATGGGTCACTTTCGGGGTAAAAGATGGGCTTGTCATCCTGGAAAGGGCCTTCAAGTACTTCGAGCAGCCCAAACCATCTCGACAGCTTCGTCATGTAGCAGACGAGTCTATCCCCGGGCCTGATGCGTTCGGCCGCGT
Source organism: uncultured Acidobacteriota bacterium (assembly GCA_963725415.1). Lineage (GTDB taxonomy): Bacteria > Acidobacteriota > Terriglobia > Bryobacterales > Bryobacteraceae > CAVRZY01. The sequence continues at coordinate 41,431 of CAVRZY010000266.1, forward strand.
TCTTGTGGCGCCTTCGGAAACCAGACACCGACTGATCGGATCGACGAAACGCCTCATAGGTTTCCGGGCTGAAGAGATCGAGAAAGTAACCCATGGCTCCTACAAACAGGTACTCGCTTAACGGCTGGCGTCAGCCGCGCTGTCTTTCAGCGTGGGCTGCACGCCATTGTTGGGCGCGACTCCGATTCTTGCCGATCCTCTCCACCTTGTCAGCGCACCGAAGCCTGGCTTTGGGCAGGGACCGCCCGCTTTTCGAGCCTCTCCGGCCAGTGGTCAACGAGCTCCGGTCGGACTATACCTTTCTTTATCCAGTCCTTCTGGATTGGCATCAGCCGATCCGTGACGAGAGCATCCGCTCTCTGCACAAGGCCGTGGTCATACAGGCCTGCCGCAAATGAGTAGGCAACAAGCAACCCCGCTTCATATGCGCTGTACTTCTCAGCCCATGCGATATCAAGAACGTTCAGTAACTTGAAGAACCCCGCCTCTTCCATATCGATGCCAAACGCTGGTAGCAACGCCGCAACGTCACCATTAAACCGCCTGCGCCGATTGAAAAACACGCCGCTCGCCTTTCCTTGGTTGGTGGCAGCGGTGCCGGACGCAAGCCATCGTGCCATGAGCAGCACCCCCCAAGAAAACTTGCCCACCCAGGGATGGACAGACTCCATGATAAGCTTTGCAATGCACGTGGCGAAGAGTAGTGACGTGAGTGCAACCAGTAACCACGAACCATACCGCATGGAGCGGCTCCGCCATCCAAGGGGAACGTTCCACGGAGCTGTGGCTCCCCAGAATATGCAGGAATGCCGCCACTTCCCGACTACGAAGGCGATGCATCCGCAAACCAACCCGACGATAAGTAGTCCCACACTCCCTCCTAACGCGCGCGCTCAGCGGCCGACGTGCCAGCATCGCGAGCACGTGATCCGCTGCAACGCGATGCTAGGTCGCGCCGGCTCAAAGCCCCAAGGCAAACAGCAGAAGCACCGTTGCTCCAACCTCCGCGATTACGAACATGCCACGGTCGATCCGCTCGACGACCGTCTGCTCGTTCCAGCTCTGGATGGCCCATCCACCGCGACCCAGGGTCGCGGTTAGCGCCACGTTGGCAGCAGCGACCCTAAGCCAATTCCGCGCCGTATTTGGAAACGAGCCTGCGAGGTACTGCACCGCTAAAACTCCGGCGGTGCAGCCAAGAACAAGCAAAAAGGACCTCCAGAACCGTGCCCGAAGGATGGCCACACGATCGCGGAACTCATCCGGTGCCCCGAGCTCCTGAAACCACCGACCGCCAAGCCAGAAAAATAGCTCCGCGGAGAAGTAGACGATCAGGCCAAGGAACAGAATTTTGATCGACTTAGCCATCGATATCGATTGGACCTCCAAATCGACACGGGGGACGCGACCTAACGAGTGATTATGCAGACCCGCATAAAACGGCTCCCGGCCGGCCTAAGACGGAACCGCCGGTGGCGAGGCGCAGTGGCAACTGCTTCCAATATAACGACTTCGGTTCCATTCGACAATTTGCCCCCAGAATCTTATGCGGACCGGCCGGTCCGCATAATTCCCCCGCTCCCGGCTCGGGGAACCTGCCGCGTCCGCTTGTGCCGGCTGTGAACCCCTTGTCCGCCACGGTTTGGCCTCCAGAAATCCTGGCACTGGCTACTGGGACACCATTTATCATGGTCCCGCTGAATTCAGAAGTCAATGGCGCGCCAATTGAGATGGGCTCAGTGCCAGGGGGGGAGGGAGCGGACGATCTGGAGGGTTTCGAGGCTGAGGCGGATGACTTGGCCGACGAGGCGGACGATGTATGCGGAGTCGTCGGGGCGGTTGGGGTCGAGGCGGATGCCGCTGCGTGGGTCTTCGGGGACCTGGTACTGGTCGATGACCGATGTTGTAGCGGCGGATCAGCGGGTGTGGTGTCGGCATCTGGACAAGGCGCGTCATCACCAGGAGGTAATATCGCGCCGCATCCGGGAGTGATCCGTGCGGTGCCATTCGTCAGCCGCGAGGCCATGCTTCACGGCGTTGCGGCTGACGGCGGCTTTGCTTTGCCGGGTTCTGGGACCGGTCCTGAGTTGGGCATTGCGGCGGTTGGCTTCGATCTGTTGCTGGCTGGGCATGGGACGCCCCCGGCTACAGGGTAAGAGGGCGCGAGGCGGGCCGGCGCGGAAGGGCGCGGCAAGTGGGTGAGGGGGCGGGGAAAAAAAAGTTACGAAGGAAGTGATCTTAAGACGCTGCGTGTGTGGATTCCAAGCCATGCTGGTCGCGCCCAGGGAGACTGCGGCCGTTGTAAGGAGCCAGTGGCGGATTGCCGCACAGGACAGACTGCGCTCTCAAAGACGTGTAAAGGTCGCTTTACGCCCGGGGGTGTGGAAAAATTGGGTGGACGTCGTGACCGGCGACTACGCGGAGCGCCGGGAACGCGGAGAGCTCGACCTATCGGGCCGGTCCAAGATGCGTTTGGACCCGCTTTTTCGGACGATGCCCTCCCAAGTCGATCTCCGACTGGTTTTCGCCAGCGCGATTGCCCTCTCGACCGCGTCTCTCGACGTCACCACTGCGGACATGCCATAAATCTCTTGTGTGCTCAGGCGCATACGAGCTCCTTCAGGTAACCAACCGCCGCCACCCTGCCCAGGTGCGGCCGTATCCGATCCATGATTGCCTCTAGCTCCGGACAAGCTGGCTGCACGTCCAATCCGATGGACTTCGCCTCGCCGATATCGATTATAAACCCGTGCTCGGGGTATCCATGCACAAGCTGCCTCGCAATGTCACTCGCCTTATCGGTCGGATAGCGATTCCCCAGTAGCCGGATGGCGTACTCCTCGGCGACTTTCAGCGCCCGGGACATCTGAGTGTAGTGCACCGTGTCGATCTTCTCGAACAGGGGGCGCATCAACTCGGCGACATACCGTAGTATCGGCGGGAGAAGAGTCTCAGTTTTCTTTCCGGTTCGACCGAGCAAAAGCAGCATCGTCCGGTCGATGGCTTCGAGGGAGAAGGCGTGCAGCCGTTCGAGGGACTGCACTTCGTCGAGCGCGGAGATGAACTCCTCTCGCTCGGTTTCCCAAAACTGCGCATCCAGCGGCCCAAGTTCCGCATGCTCGCTCATGATGATGCTCGTTGCGCCGAGACTTAGCAGCGTGGCTGCGCTCTTCGCGTATGCCGGGACGACCGCGGCGAATTCATTGCAGCACACGTTGAGGGTCTTTGCGATCAGGTAAGCGCATTTCGCGGATCCACCGCGCGAGTGCAGCAGGACGGCGATGTTCTTCTTGTCAGGCTTCGTGTGGCAGGTGCGCAGTATCGTTTGGACGAGAGAGTCGTCCAGTGCTCCCAGTTCGCCGCGGGGACCCTGGACGATCATTAGCACGTCCCTTTTCAGGTACTCTTTGAGCTCAACGATCGCATTCACGAAGATGGTGGGCAGGCCTGGACTGGGGGCAGTTTGCACAGCCGTGGTAATACTCACCTGGTCGGGTCCCGGGGCAGCCGCAGGTTCGTGAGCTGGCGCGGCTTTAGGTGCCGGTGTGGGCTCAGGCGGGGCTGCCGACTGCCCGTTGGCCGTTTGAGATTGTTTCCCATCAAGTGGCATAGTTCAATTCGCACCCGAATCGGCTAGTATAACGCACGGAAGAAGACCCTGCCGACGGGTCGGTTCAACTGGTGACTGAATCCGGGGGTCCGCAAGACGCTACGCCACCGGGGGTGGGTGGCAAGAACGTTGGGTGAGCGTTCGCTGTTTAGAGAAGCGGACGGGCGGCTGCCGCGCCGTGGCGCCGATAGACCGCTTGAACGGAAAGCGCTGAAGGCGCGGGACATTGTACCTGTCTGAGCTACCGCCAGGCGGGGAGAGTGCGGAGGATGGCGAGGGTTTCGAGGTTGACGCGGATGACCTGGCCGAGGAGGCGGACGATGTATTCGGGGTCGTCGGGGCGGTTGGGGTCGAGGCGGATGCCGGTGCGGGGGTCTTCGGTGACCTGGTACTGGTCGATGACCCAATCGAGGGCGCTGCGGTTGCCGAGGCGGTATTCGAAGCACTCGGGCGGGATACCCGCGAGGGTGAGCGACGCGTTGACGACCAGGGAGCGCTTGTCCTTGCTGAGGCGCATTTTGTCTTCGACCCGGTAGGAGAGGGACAGACCGGGGTTGACGAGGAACTCCAGCGGATAGGGGTGCAGGCGCTCGTAGTGCAGGTGAAGGCGGGCCAAGCGCTCCCCGGCTTCGGCGAAGGCTTCGAAGTCGGGGGCGAAGGGGATGCGGGGAAACTCGCGCTTGAGGTTGTCGGCGAAGCGGGCGCGGTAGTCGGGGTGGTGGAGGAGGGCGTAGACGTAGTGGAAGATCTGGGTCTTGGTGATGCCAGGGTCGCTGTAATGTTCGCGGAAGCGGGCTAGGGCGGAGTCGGTGATGTTGTCGCGGCGATGTGAGCCGTCGGGGGAGTAGGTGTAAAGGGGGAAGCACTGGGCCTTCTCGAACGCAAGGTCGAGCGCGGGGATTGCGTTGGCGATCAGACAGCCGAAGGGCATGCGGTTTCCCGGGCCAGGCACGCAGATAGCACAGTTCTCGCGTTCGGTTTCGGGCGTCGGGAAGATCTCGGGGAAGAGGCGGGGCTTCTCATTGCAGAGGGGATCATAAAACAGCAGCCGCTTGCTGAAAGGTCGATAAACTGCGGTGCGGATCTTGCTTTCGGCGAACTCGGCGTACTGCTCGCGCTGGAGGTTGAGCTTTAGGGCCTCGCTCCACTTGATGCGGCGGTCGTCGTAGGTGACGAAGTCGTCAACTTTCGCGTTGCGGTCCTTGCGGCGTTTCCAGCGGTCCACTTCGCCGTTGTAGCTTTCGATGAAGCGCTCGACTTTTTCGGCCAGGGCGTCTCGGGAGAAGTCGAACATCCACTCGTCGCGGTTGGTGCTGACACCCAGCGAGTAGACTTCGAAGATTGCCTCTCCGGGGAGGCCTTCGCCGCCCTTACCTTTCTTGAGACCCAACGGCAGGAAGCTGGCGAACTCGGCAGCATGTTCGGGGATGAGCCAGGTGTGGCGGGCGTCAGGCGTAAGTTCCTGCCAAGCGATAGAGCGGAGGTCGCGCTGTTGGTGAAGCCAGTCGAGCTTCTTGTGGCGGCGCCATTCGAGCGGGACGGCAAGGTAGAAGATGCCGCGGGGGAGGCCGGCGCGGCGGACGGCGATGGTGATGCCGACGCCGACCTGGATGCCGAAGACGTTGTAGGCGGTGCCGCTGAGCTTCGGATTCTTGCGCACGTTGCCTTGGAGGTTCAGGTGGTAGATGCGGTGGAAGTCCTGGGCGAGGTGCTTGCGCATGCCGTCGAAGGCGATCTGATCGAGGAAGCTGTTGTTGGACACGAAGCAGACGATGCCGTCGCGGTCGCCGAGGCGGTCGGTGGCCCAGCGGAAGAATTTTACATACGGGTCGTTGAGCTTGCTGGTGCTGGAGGCGATGGAGGACCGGGCGTAGGTGTCGCTGACGCGGCCGTCGATGACGGGGTACTTGCGGTTCTTGTTGTTGTCGTTCTCGTTGATCTGGCCGACGTTGTAGGGCGGGTTGCCGAGGATGACGGTGATGGGGGCGTGCCGCTCGCGGTCCACGCGCTCAGTGTTTTCCTGGGTGAACATAGCGAGCTGGCCTTTCTCGGGGATGTCGAGGGTATCGACGAAACAGAGGCCGGGGAAGGGCGCGTAGGGGCCGATGAGCTCGGTGTAGGTGTGCTCGATGTTGAGCGCGGCGATGTAATAGGGCATGAGCATCACCTCGTTGGCGAACAATTGCTCGCGGTACATGCGGGGCAGGTCGCGGCGGTCGATGTGAGCGTGCATGAGGCGGATGAGGAAACTGCCAGTGCCCGTGCAGGGGTCGAGGATGTGAACGTCGGGGTCGGAGAGCTTCTTTCCGAACTCGGAGCGGAGGACTTCCTCGACGGAGGCGCAGATGAACTCGACGATGGGCTGTGGGGTGTAAATGATGCCGTGGGTATCGGCGAGGTGGACGGAGAAGCCGCGGAAGAAGCGCTCATAGACGTTGTTGAGGAAGCGCTGTTTTTCGGTGAAGTCGAGGAGGTTGCGGGCGGCGGCCTTGATGGCCAAGTAGAACGGGTCGAGGCCTCTGAGGTACTCGGAGGAGCTGAAGCTCTCGCTGACCAGCGCACCGATGACGCGCTCGACCTCGACGGCGATGGCGTTGCGCCGAGTGAACTCGGGGTTGTCGAAGATATTGCGGATGAGGCGCTCGGTGAGGAGGTGCTGGACGAGCATCTCATCGACGGCCCCGGAGCGGAGGTTGGGATTGAGCGAGGAGCGGCATAGGTCGAAGAAAGTGGTGAAGGCCTGTCTGAAGCGGCTGTTGGAGCGGTGGGCCTCGGCGATCTTTTCGAGCAGGCCCTTGGCGAGCATGGGGATGCGGTTCCCGAAGGTATCGACGGCCTCCTCGAAGCGGCGGATGTTAGGCTCGGTGTGGGCGAAGAACAGGTTGAGGAGGTTGGCGAGTTCTTGGGGATCGCCGAGACTGAAGCGGGCTATGGGCTGCTCGTTCTGGTAGAGGACGGCACGGCGGGTGTTTTCGAAGATGGTGTTGGTGAGCGGATAGCCGCGACGGATTTTGCGGAGGATTTCGGCGTTGAGCTCGTCGCGGGGGTCCTTGGCCTCCCAGTAGCCGCGGGGGAGGTTGTTGCGGTCCCAGAGGGTTCCGTCAGGACGGACGAGCCGGTCGCCGACCCTTAGCGCTTCCTCGGGGACGAAGTTCCAGCCGTGGAGCCGCCCGGAGCCGGTGAGGAGGCCCTGGAAGGCGGTGCGGAGGGCGGACTCATGCTCGACGTGACGCGCCGTGTAGCGCTGAAGCTCCTGGTAGTAACGGCGGATCAGCGCATGCGAGGGCGTGATGTAAAGGGGGCGCGTCATTCCCGTTTGGGAATATGGTACCGCGTTGGAAGCGTACCCGGAAGCAGGGTTAGCCGGGTGCCGCCTGAAACGCGCTCGCTGCGTGGGCGGTGGAGGGGACCGCGGCTCACGGCCGAGCGGGTTTGTCTGCGGATCTTGTCGAGTTCCGTCTGGAAGCCGCGGCGGACTTGTGTTTCGACGCAGGGACAACCCAGCACGGTCCTGTGATCGGCATACATGATGTCCATCTAGTGCCTGGTTTGGGCACACCGCATCGCCTAACGCAGCAGGAGCCGACCGGACAGGAAAACTGGGGACAGGCTACACCGTCCACGAGGGACGGTGTAGCCTGTCCCCGGTTTTCTGGGAGCAGAAAGCGTGGAGGAGGTGACTCCAGCGGCGGCCCGGGAGTCCTACGGAACCTCGTCCAAAGGCGTCCACTTCCTGCTCGTCGTCGCGCGGTCGAACAACTCCCAGAAGCGGGTGTTGGAGGAGAGCAAGAGCACCTCCAGATCCGTGTCCCCGGTCACAGGCAGGAGCACCGCACTAGCCCTTCCCCTTCTGGTGATGAGCACCGGACCTGTCTTTGGCAGTCCCTCAATGACGCGGCTCAGGTTGTTTTTCACTTCCCGCAAGCTCTCGGTTTTCATAGGACGAACTCTTCCCCTTCGATCAGCAGCTTGTTACCTCTTTTTTCGCCGATCAGGACAACCTCGACGAGGCCTCCACGCACGCGATAGAAGACACGCCACGGCTCCAGCCGCAGCTCGAACTCCGCGTATTCGGACGCGCGACGCAGCCGCAATTTGTTTCTGCCAGCCTGCAAAGGGTCCGACTGGGCCAGGTGTTTCCAAATCTCCTCCTTGATGAACGTGCGCCTGTGCTTGTGAATGCGCTTCAACTGCCGGACGGCGCGGTCGGAAAGGAGCACTCTCCACATGTTTCATCGTAGCACGATCGTGCTACGCGCGCTGACCCGGAAAACCCGGGACAGGCTACACCGTCCACGAGGGACGGTGTAGCCTGTCCCGGGTTTTACAGCTCGATTGGCTTGGTGCGGCGCTTGCGGGGCGGTTTCATTCTCTGAGTGGCCTGGATCAACTGGCACATGAGCCGGCGGCCGTCCTGCCCCTGCTGAGACAGCAGCTCGATGGACGCGGTGACATGGGCCCTGGCGCGGTGGGAATCCGGCGCGGGCAGTCCGAAGTGTCTCAAGAGCGTTGGAAGCTTGCGGTCCGGGCAACCCTCTTCAAACCAGTCAATCTGGCGCATCGAACAGATCCACAGTTTTTCCTGTGCCTTGGCAAACAGTTTCGAGACAAAGCGGCGGTCAAAGTCCGCGTTGTGGGCAACTAGGAATTCGGCCCGGTCCAGGATGGATTCGATCTTGGCGGCATCCAGGGAGCGCCCGCGCAGCATCTTCATGCTGAGAGTGCTGAGCACGCCGGGCTTGGGGTGGATGCTGTAGCTGGGCTGGCGCAGGCCGAAATACTCGTCCACCACCCCGAAGATCTCTCCGCTGCTCTTGTCGAAGGCGAACAACTGGGCGCCGAACTCGATAATTTCGTCGGAGCCCGGCTCCAAGCCCGTGGTCTTGACGTTGATCAGCGCCGCCAGCCCGGCCCCCTGCGGGGCGGGGATCAAAGTGGTTGGCTGCTCGTCCGGGGAAGGTGGTTCGGCCCGCCTAGTCTTCGCCCCGCGGGATGCAGGGGGAATCGGAGCGGTTACAGCAAGGTAACCGGAGAAGAGGATCAGGATGATGCCCAACTGCATCCAGGAAGGTAGAAAGAAACATCCGGCCACAAACAGGGCCACGGCCGCCACGGCGCGGAAATTCCTCCTGCGCTCCAGCGAGACCTCCCGCGGGAAGGAAGCCAGAAGGAAGACCCCCGCCGCCACCAGCGCGATCACTGCAATGGTGCGCACCGCTTTCCTCCGCTACAGGGAAACCTTGCCCTTCATTTGACACCGGCTGCCTTGACTTGTTGGGTCTGCCCTGGACTCTCTGAACCGGGGGCACACTCATCTGTTGGCGCTGCCTCGGGCTGACCCTGCATCGCCGGAAACTCGGGCTGAAAAGAAACCCCCTCCGCCAGAGAGGGCGTGATGTGTTCTTCGATCTCGACGTGATACTCACCCGACTCGAGTAGGGAGATGGCTTTGATCGAAGCTCGGCAGTTCATGAAGGGATGCTCCTGGCCTGCCGCCGCGAGTTCGCCGGCAGGGCCGACCAGCCGGCCTCGAAGGCATCTCACCTCAGGCCTGGAGCCCAGCGGTTTGTCGAAGGGAGGGCTGAGCAGCACGGCGCGGTCTTTCTCCTCCAGACCGAGCAACTCCAGAATGACCGACCGCAGATAGCGCGCCGTCCGGTCCCGCACCTCCACGGAGAAAGACCGGCCCTGGCCGAAGGTTGCGAATCCCTGTTCCAGGCTCTCGAGCGCCTTGCGGGCTTTTTGGCAGCACTCCTGATCGTTCTGGAACAGCCTGGAGCTCCGAATGGCTGGGCCAAGATCCTCCAACCTGACTCCCAAGGCCGCTGCCAACTCCGGCTGGGTCTTTCCCTCCTGGCGGCAAAGACTTTGCTGGAAGGTCTTGAGCAGGGCTTCCATCCCCAGGGAGAGGTGTGCCAGCGCGAGGCTCTCCCGACTGGGCCGCCAGCAGCCCAGAGCCTCCCAATACTGGCCGATGGCGCGCCGGATGCGGCCCCTCTCCGGATGCACCGCCAGGGCGCGGATGAGGGCTGCGGTTACGGGAACGTCCACCCGCCTGCCCACCCGCCGGGGAACACTGGGCTCCTCGGGAAGCAGATTCTGAAGAAAGGCGCGCTCGGTGGCGTAAGGGGTGTTGTCGTAAGCGATTTCAACCTCAGGCTCCTCGACCGCGGCATTGGCACTCAGGGCGATCAGAGGAATCAAGCTGAAGGCGGCGCTGGCAAAAACCGGGGTCACTGCCCGATAGGGGGGCGCCGAACCGCGAACCTCGACCCATAGAACGCCAGGCACCAGCAGGCCGGGTCCGCGATTGCAGTAACGCGTGCCCAAACGTATATCCACGGGGCCAATGGCGGTAGGAACCGCCGGCACGCGCAGGCAATCCCCCGGCGCAAAGAAAGCGGCAGAGGCACATCGGAGGACAACTACGTAGGCCCGCAAGGCCCCGGATTCATCGTCTCTCATAGCAGGCCGCCTCGCCGTGCGACGCAGTTCCACTGGTTGTAGCGGTTCTCATACCGTGCAATACAGTCTAACTCAGAACTCTGCTTGGTCCGGACAGGCCCTTCGGAAGGCGGGCAAGATGCGGGTTTCTAGCGTGCCGTTTCCAGCTCCAGCCGGCGGCGCCGGGCGGCCCGCAGGCGGTCCCGATACTCCTGGTACAAGGTGGCGAAGCCGGCCCAGTAGTAGCCGGCCACGAACAGCAGCAGGAACGGCAGCGCAAAGAAATTGAGAGTGTCGATGGCGAAAGCCACGGTCCACAGAAAGTAGGTGCCGACGGCGATCTCGATGAAGGGTATCCATCCGCTCTTGCGCCGGTAGCGGACGTTGGTGAGCCTGGCGTCGCGCTTCTCGATGGCGTACTTGGGGGTCCGCTCGAAGGCGCTTCGGATGCCCAGCAGAGCCTCCAACACCGCCCGGGTGTTGATGATCGTGAGCCCCACCCCGAGCGCCAGCAGGGCCGGCATCAGGAAGATGGATCGTTTCCAACCTTTCGGGAACAGCTCCTCTGCGCCAGAACGTAGAAGGCGGCAATCGAGAAGAAGGAGGCAATGATCAGCGGCAGATCGAGAAAGACCATCTGAAACAGGCCCATGTAGAAGCGGACGATCATCACCGGCAGCAGCAGGGCCGACACCATCACCATCAGCGGGTAGCTGATGTTGGGAGTCAGATGCAGGAAGGCCTCGAGCTTGACCCGCCACGGAACGCGAGAACGCAGGATGGCCGGCAGCAGCTTCATGGCCACCTGAGTCAGCCCTTTGGCCCAGCGCGACTGCTGAACCTGGAAGCCGTGCATCTCCACCGGCAGTTCCGAGGGGCAGTCGAGCACGGGCAGGTAAACGAACTGCCAGCCCTTCAGTTGCGCCCGGTAACTGAGATCGCAGTCTTCGGTCAGGGTGTCGTGCTGCCAGCCGCCGGCGTCTTCGATCATGCGCCGCCGCAGGATGCCGGCGGTGCCGTTGAAATTGAAGAACAGCCCGCGACCGTACCGGGCGCCGTGCTCCAGAACGAAGTGGCCGTCCAGCAGCATAGCCTCCACCTCGGTGAGCAGGTTGAACTCCCGGTTGACATAGCTCCACCGGGCCTGGACCACGCCCACCTTCGGGTCGGTGAAGAAGTCCACGGTGCGCCTCAGGAAATCGGCCGGTGGAATGAAATCGGCGTCAAAAACGGCGATGAACTCACCCGTGGCGGTTTCCAGGCCCTGTTGCAGGGCGCCCGCTTTGTAGCCTTCCCGATGGGGGCGATGGTGGTACTCGATGGGATGCCCCAGCGCTCGATACTGGGCCACCAGCCGCTCGGCAACCACCTTGGTCTCGTCAGTGGAATCATCCAGCACCTGGATCTGGAGCAGTTCCCGGGGGTACTCGATTTTGCTGACTTCCTCGATTAGTCGCTCGACCACGTAGCGCTCGTTGTACAGCGGGAGCTGGACGGTGACCCTGGGCAGGTGTTCGAAACGCCCCGGCGCCTCTGTGGGCAGCTTTTTGCGGTGCTTGAAGTAGGTCCGGAGGATCTCGTACCGGTGGATGCCATAGAGCGAGAGGATGCCCAGCAGCGTGAAGTAGGGAATCAGCATGGCCCAATCGAACCAGGCCAACTGATGGATGCCGGCGAAGGTCTCGTCAAACAGGCTGCGCCCCAATTGCTCCAGGGGAGAGAGGGCAAGCCAGAGCGTCAAGGGAATCGACATCGATAACATCGGCCGGCGCCTGCTTGGGGCGACTTGACTATTCTACCCCTTTTTCAAGGATGCGATGCTGGCAAAAAGGGAGAGTCTCGGCTGGCGGGGCTTGGAAAACGGAGACTATCCCCTTTGTGCCCTACGCGCCTCTGTCCGCCAACCAATAAACCTCTTGCTTGACGGAATCTTTGGGAAAGCCGGCCCGCTGGAAGACGCCTTTGACGTTCTCGATCATGTTCGGATTGCCGCACACGTAAGCAGTGGTATCGGCAACGGGAAAACCTAGCAGATCCAAGTGCTTGCGAGTGACGTCCTCGGCCCGCCCCCGCTCGCCCTTCCAGACCGGATCGAGCCAGGGGCGGCTGACGGTGGGAATATAGCGAAGCCAGGCGCGCTCCCGGGCAAGCCCCGACAGCTCTTCGCAATACCCAAGCTCCTGAGAAACACTGGCGGCCTGGAGGAGGGCGACCCGGCAGGGGATGGGCTGCCCCGCGGCTTCCCGCGCCACCAGCTCGCGCAGCATGCTGAGGAACGGAGCCACCCCGGTGACCGTGGCCACCATAAAATGGTTCAGGCGCCCGCTGTTGTCGTCAAACAGAAAGCGGCCCTTGGCCGCCCGTCTCAAGAAGATCTCCTCTCCGACCGGGATCTTGTAGAGCTGAGGGGTCAGGTGGCCGCCGGGGACCAGTTCCAGGAAAAACTCCAACTCCGGCTCGCCCGGAGAGGAGACGACCGAATAGGGTCTTTCGACCAGCTTCTCTACGTCAGGTAGCCCGGCAGTGACATATTGGCCGGGAAGGAAGGAGATTTTCTCCTCAGGCCGAACCTGGACAATCCAAAGGCCGGCGCTGACGTCACGCCGTGAGGTTACGACCGCTTTCACGTGTTTGGAATCGTTCATATTGGGGTTCCGTTGGATTCTTTCAGCAGCCGCCGGACCCGGAGGAACACATCCAGGAGCATTTTCTGGGTCAGGCGGCCTGTGGAGGTGTTCTGCTGGCTGGGATGGTAGGAGCTGACCAGGAGCGGCGAACCGGAACCGATGACGTGCTGCCGGTTGTGTCCGAAGGGGAATGCCGCCCGGCACGGTATGATCCCGCGATCGCGCAGGATCGACAGGTAGACATCGAAGGCGATCCTGCCCAGCGCGACCACCACGCGCAGCTCCGGCAACAGGTCCAATTCGCGCTCCAGATACGAGCGACAGTGGCGGATCTCCCGGGGGGTGGGCTTGTTGGCGGGCGGCGCGCAGCGAACCGCTGCGGTGATATAGGCATCCGACAATACCAGCCCGTCGTCGCGCGCGCGGCTGGTGGGCTGGGAGGCGAAGCCGGCAGCATGCAGGGCGCGATAGAGGTAATCTGCGGAACGGTCGCCGGTGAACATCCGGCCGGTCCGGTTGGCGCCGTGCGCCGCGGGCGCCAGACCGATGATCAGCAGGCGGGCTTCCGGATCGCCGAAAGACGGCACCGGCCTGCCCCAATATTGCCAATCGCGGTAGGCCCTGCGCCGCAGGGCTGCCACGCGGGCGCAGTGCGAGCGCAGGCGCGGGCAGCGCCGGCAGGCGATGACCTGCTGGTGGAGCAACTGGAGGGCCGCCAGGTCGCTCAAGCTTGTCCTCTATTCCCTATTGTCGCCGAGAAGAGGTAAGATGCTTGTAGCTTGTAGCCCGTAGCATGTAGGGGGCCAGCTTCCGCAGGCTACGGGCAACAGGCAACAAGCGAGGAAGTCCATGAGAACTCCAGTGAGTCGTCGTCACTTTTTGGGCGTTGCTTCTGCCAGCAGCGCCGGTCTGGGCCTGGCCGCCAAGCCGGTCTCCAACGAGACCCTGGCCCTGCTGGGAGGCAAGCCGGTGCGCACTGAGCCGTTCCCCTCCTGGCCCCGCTTCGACAAGCTCGAGGAGCACAGCCTGCTGGAGACGCTGCGCAGCGGGAAATGGTTTCGTGGGTACGGCAAGCAGGTGGACCGTTTCGAGGAAGCCTACGCCAAGCTGACGGGGGCCAAACACTGCCTGGCTACGGCCAACGGCACCAGCGCGCTGATCGCTTCCTTGGCCGCGGTGGGGGTTGGGGCTGGTGATGAAGTACTCGTGCCGCCGTACACCTTTGTGGCCACCATCAACGCAGTCTTGGTTCACCACGCGGTGCCGGTATTCGTGGATAGCGATCTGGAAACCTCCCAGATCGATCCGGGGAAAATCGAGGCTGCCATTACTGACCGCACCACTGCCATCATCCCGGTGCACATTGGCGGCTCGGCCGCGGATCTCGATGCCATCCTGCCCATCGGCCGCAAGCACAAGCTTCCGGTCATCGAAGATGCCTGCCAGGCGCATTTCGGCGAGTGGCGCAGGCGCAAACTGGGCAGCCTGGGCGATACCGGCTGCTTCAGTTTTCAAGCCTCCAAGAACCTGAACTCCGGGGAGGGCGGGGCCATCCTGTCAAACGATGCGGACCTAATCGAGAGGTGCTACGCCTTCCACAACAACGGGCGCGGGCGGAAGATCACCAGCTACGATTTCTCCTACCACGCCAATGGCGCCAACCTGCGCCTGACCGAGTTCCAGGCCACGCTGCTGATGGCCCAGATGACGCGCCTGGAGGAGCAGTCGAAGACCCGCAGCGAGAACGGGCAGTATCTCACCGCCATGCTCAAGGAGATCCCGGGCATGCTGCCGGCGCGCATGTACGAGGGCTGCACGCGCAACGCCTATCACCTGTACATGTTCCGCTACCGGAAGGAGCATTTCGCCGGGGTCTCGCGGGCGGTCTTCCTGAAGGCGCTGAAGGCCGAGGGCATTCCGGCCTCGGGCGGCTACGCGCCGCTCAACAAGGAGCCGTTCCTGAAGAACGTCTTGCAGTCGCGGGGCTTCCGCAGGGTCTTCTCGAGCGAGCGGCTGGCCCAATGGGAGGAGCGCAATCACTGCCCGGTCAATGACCAGCTCTGCCAGGAAGCGGTCTGGCTGACTCAGAACATGCTCCTGGGCCCGCGCCGCGACATGGAGCAGATCGCCGAAGCGGTGCGCAAGATCCAGGGGAACGCGGGAAAACTGAGCAAGGCTTGAACCGCAGAAGCGCCGTGGGCCCGGCAAGGCAGGTCGGGGACCTGCCCCACCGGCGCCCGTCCTATTCCGTGAGTACGGCGGCGCGCATGTTCTCCAGCGATTGGCGGATGCTTTCGGCGGGGGTCGAGGGCAGCAAGCTCCCTTCCTCGACGGTGCAGAGGGAATGCTCGCTGAGCTCCCGGAATAGCCGGACCAGTTCGGGTTCCCGCCAACCGCGACGCGCCTCCCGCTCGAGGATGTCAAGCGCCTTGGTACGCGACACAGCACGTTTGTAAGGGCGAGGGGAAGTCAGGGCATCGAAGATGTCGGCCACCTGAAGGACCCTGGCGAGCAAGGGAATCTGCTCTCCCGCCAGTCCGTCGGGGTAGCCGGAGCCGTCCCAGCGTTCGTGGTGGTTTCGAATGATGGGCAGCACCGGCGCCAGGCTCTTGACGTGCCGGCAGATCTCCTCCCCCCGGAGGGGGTGCAAACGCATGATGGCGTTTTCCTGCTTGGTCAGAGGACCCGGTTTGAACAGGACGGCGTCGGGAATGCTGCCCTTGCCGATGTCGTGCAAATAGGCGCCCCGATGCAAGCTCAACAGTTGGGAGCGGGACAGATTCAGGGCCGTGCCCAGGGTCATGCTGATGGCATCCAGCCTCTCGCAATGCCCGCTCATGGCGCTGTCCCGCTGCTCCAGCATCTGGGCCAAAGCGAACAGGACCGATTCGGCTTCTTCCAGCGAGTCGGTGGCCGCCTTGCGCCGCAACATCGAGGCGATGCGGGTGCGAACCACGGAGGGGTGCAGTGGTCTGGTAAGGAAGGCGTCCGCTCCCGCGGCAATGCCGGCCACCTCATTCTCGACTCCCTGGACGCTGGTTACCATCAGCACGGGAAGCAGGTGGGTTTTCCGGTTTGCCTTCATCCGGCGGCAGAAATCCAGGCCGCTCGTCTCCGGCATCATCAAATCCAGGATCACCAGGTCTACCTTGGTCTGTTCCAGGATCTGGAGCGCCTCGGTTGCGCTGGGGGTTTCCAGGATTCGGTGACCCTCGGTTCTCAGCCAGCTTCGCAACAATCGGCGGTTGATTTCCAGGCGGTCAACGACCAGGATCACGGCGGGCTGTTCGGCGCCGTGCAGGGCCTCGGCCTGGAGAAATTCCCAGTCGATCGCCTGGGGGGAAGCCTCCAGCATCTCGAGTTGACGTCCGTTTGGGCCTGCCATTCTGGTGGCCGCCAATCACACCACTCGCACTTGCCTGCCATATCGACTCGAATGGGTGAAACATTTAGACCCCTTAACAGCATTTCTGACGGTTCCGAGTGCAACCATGAGCCGGACTGCCCGAGCCGAGGCAGTTGGGTGTATACTGAATGGCGGTTGGGACGCCAAAACGGAAATCCAAGCTAGGAGGTCTGTGTATGCCATTCCGGACGCATCGTTTCTCCTGCGCCCTCTGTGCGCTTGCTCTTCTCATCACTTGCCTTGCCCCAATGTCACTGCGAGGCCAGGCGGTTACCGGCAGCCTGCTGGGGACGGTCACCGACTCGTCGGGCGGCGTTGTTCCCAACGCCAAAGTGACCATCATTGAAGTCAACACCGGCATCAAGCGGGCTACGGAAACCAATGCCAGCGGCAACTACGCCTTCCCGACGCTGGAGCCGGGCGTGTACCGAGTCTCGATCGAGCAGCCCGGCTTTCGCACGGCGGTGAAGGAAGGCGTCAACGTGCTGGTCAACACGACCATACGCGCCGACCTCACCTTGCAGCCGGGGGCGCTCAGCGAAACCATCACGGTCGTCGCGGAAGTCCCGATCCTGCAAACCGACCGGTCGGACACCGGGCGCAAGATCGAGGCGGCGCAGTTGGTGAACATGCCGCTCGGCTACAGCCGCAACTTCCAGGCGCTGCTGAACCTGGTGCCGGGCACATCTCGATCCTTCCAGCCGCACTCGGAATTCTTCAATTCTCAGGGCGCCCTTACGACGCAAGTCCACGGAGTAAGCCGCGAGGGAAACAACGTGCAGTTCGAGGGCGTGGACAACAACCACCGCACCGGGCTGTTGACCGTGCTGATTCCGCCGATCGAAGCGCTGGAAACCGTGGATGTCAGCACCAGCAACTACGAAGCCGAGCTGGGACGTGCCGGCGGCGCGGTCACTAACATCATGCTGAAGTCGGGCACCAACGACCTGCACGGCGCCCTCTACTGGTTCCACAGTGACAGCGCCTTGGGCGCCAGGGAGACGTTTCAGCCGACAAAACCGGTAACCACGGCCAACTCTTACGGCTTCAACGTCGGTGGACCGATCCGCAAGAACCGGACCTTCTTCTTCGGCGACTTTCTGCAGTCCAAGGACCGCCGGGGCGACGGTTTCATCCTTTCGGTGCCGACGGCGACGTTGCGTGCCGGCGATTTCAGCAGCCTGGCCTCCAGGGCGGTCATTTATGATCCGGCCACAGGAAATCTGGATACGGGCGCCGGACGCCAGCCGTTTGCCAACAACCAGGTCCCTGACTCGCGCATCAGCCCGATCGCCAAGAAAGTCCTGGCCATGGTGCCGCTCCCCAACCTGGGTTCCGACATCCTCAACAACTACGCCAGCTCCACGACGCGCAAAAAGGACAGCAACTCGTTCGACGTCAAGGTCGACCATCAGCAGAGCGATAAGGACCGGTTCTCGGCGCGCTATAGCCTCCAGCGGCCAGTCGTGACTGACCCGGGCCGGTTCGGGATAGCCGGGGGCGGCGGCAAGGGCTTTGCCGGAACCGGCGTGAACCGCACCCAGAGCGCGGCCATCAACTACACGCGCCTCTTCTCGTCCACCTTCATTTCCGAAGCGCGGGTCGGTTTGAGCCGGTATAGCAATATAGCCGAAACCGTCGATGCCGGGACCAACGCGGCTGAAGCCATTGGCATCAAGGGCGTGAACCTTGATCGCTGGACCAGCGGCCTGACCTCGATGAACGTAGGCGGCTATAGCAGTCCGCTGGTCGGGTATGCCGGCAGCCTGCCCTGGAACCGCGCCGAAACTAACTTCAACTTCGTCAGCAACTGGACCAAACTGCTCCAGAACCACACCATCAAGTTCGGCGCCGAGGTCCGGCGGCTCCGCGAGGAGTTGCTGCAAACCCAGAACGCCGGTGGTGCGCGCGGCGAGTTCAGTTACGGAAACAACCAGACAGCCATCCCCGGCTCCACGGTCCTCGGCCAAGCCAACGCTCTGGCCAGTTTCCTGCTAGATGTCCCGTCCCAGTTCCAGCGCGACCTGGCCGGGACCTTCCCCAGCCAGCGCGCCACCATGCTGTTTACCTACGTCCAGGACAAGTGGCAAGCGACCCCGAAGTTAACCGTCGATCTCGGCGTGCGTCACGATTTCTATCCACCGGTGACTCCGCGCCTGGCGGGCGGTTTCTCCAACTACGACTCCGCCACCAACAGCCTGGTCGTCGCCGGCTTCGGCAACAATCCGATGAACCTGGGGCGCAAGACGTATTACACGGATTTTGCGCCGCGCCTCGGCCTGGCCTACCGGCTTGACCCTAAGACCGTAATTCGCGCCGGGTTTGGGCTCAGTTGGCTTCCCTTCCCGGACAACAAATATGCCTGGGACGACTACCCGGTGAAGCAAAGCAACACCTACAATTCCCTGACCAGCTACGGCCAGGCCCAGAGTTCCGCGGGCGTGTACGGCTCGATGGCCACTGGTTTCCCGGCGCCGCAACCAGCCGCGATTCCGTCCAACGGTATTATCGTCGCCAACACGGCCCAATTGCTGTCGCTGGCTATTGCCGGCAGCGTTCCGCTTGATTACCGCGAAGGTTACATCCAGTCCTGGAACTTCGCGGTCCAGCGCCAACTGCCGAAGAACTTCGTGATCGAGGCTGCCTATGTCGGCAACCACACGGTTCGGGCACCGGTTACTTACAACCTCAACGCCGGGATGACCTTCAATTCCGGCGCTGCTGGGCGTCCTTTGTATCAAAAGTTCGGCAAGAACACGGATGTCCTCCTTCGCTACGCCGGATACAGCAACAACTACAACAGTCTCCAGGTCAAGCTTGACCGGCGTTTCAGCGGCGGCTTCCTGATGACCACTGCCTACACCTATGGAAAGGCGCTCGGGTACTCATCCGAGATCGACGGCCTCTGGAACTACATCCAGCCGCAGCGCAGCTATGCCCGCCTGGGTTTCGACCGCAGCCACACCTTTGTTCAGAGCTACTTGTACGAACTGCCGTTCGGCAAGGGCAAGCGCTGGCTCCAGAGCGGCGCGGGCCGCTGGGTCCTGGGTGACTGGCAACTGAGCGGCATCTTGAGCCTGATGACCGGCAGACCCATGACCTTCGGCACGACGGTCAGCGCGAACACTCCCGGCAGCAGCCAGACACCCGACCAGACCGGGCCGATCACTATTCTCCATAACATCGCCGGGCCGGGCGGCTCCGTTCTATGGTTCGACACCGCGCCATTCAAGCAGCCCCTGGACGCGGATGGCAAGACGCCCCATTTCGGAAACATGGGGCGGAATGACTTCAACGGCCCCGGGTTGAGCGATCTGGACGTTTCGCTGTTCCGCAAGTTCCAGCTCACCGAGCGGGTGAAGGGCGAGTTCCGAGTCGAGACCCTCAACTTCACCAACACCCCGGCCTTCGGCAACCCCAATACCACCGTGGGCAGTGTGGACTTCGGGAAGGTCACCGGTACGCTGGCCGGCCTGATCGCCAATCAAGGCGTCGGCGGCACCGGATCGCGCTCGATCCAGTTAGGTCTCAGAATCAACTTCTGAAGCCGCACCGCGCCAGGGCAGGGTGAAGGTGGTCTTGTAGACCAGCGCGCCTTTCACCGCAGAGGCGCCGAGCACGCAGAGGAATCGCAGAGAGGTGCTGAGAGTTTTTCTCTGCGTTATCTCTGCGGCCGCTGCGTCTCTGCGGTGATTCCTCCACCCAGTTTTTCGAGAATCTCCGAGACGTAGTTGACGGTTTCGGGGAACAGCGGCAGGCGGCCGATGGAATCCACCCGGCCCGGGCCAGCGTTGTAGGCGCCCAGGGCCAGCACTAGATCGCCTCCGTAACGACCGAGCAGTTGCTTTAGGAACTTCGCTCCCGCGTTGATGTTCTCGTTCGGGTCAAACGGATCTTGCACCCCGAAGTCGGCCGCTGTGGCGGGCATCAGTTGCATCAATCCCTGGGCGCCTTTCCTGGAAACGGCGCAGGGGAGGAAGGCGGATTCTTTCTGGATCACGGCGCGCAGCAGGTCCGGAGTCAGGCCTTCGCGCTGAGAAATCTCTTCAATGAGCGGGCCGATCTGTTCCTCGGGTACCGGCTCGCAATCCGGCGTGTCTGCGGGAATTGCCGCAGCGGGGAAAGCTGAGGTCCACGGCACGGTGAAGAAGGAACTGCCGGAAGAGGCGGCCGGGACCTGGGCCCGCACGGAGGCGCGCTGTCTTTCCACCGACTCGCGCTGCTTGCCGAGGGATTGCTCCATCGCGGCCCGCGCCTTTTCATAAGGATCCGGCGCCTGGGCCAGAGCGAGCACCGCGGGCGCGGCCAGACATAGTACAATCCTCGATATTCTCACTCTCCAATAGATCGGAAGAAAGGCAGGATAACTTGAGCGCGCATCCCCAACGTCGTGACTTCCTGAAAACCGCTGTCGCCGGCCTGGCGGCCGCGCCGCTGGCCGGCGCCCCCCAGAAAATGATCGGCATCCAGGTGGGCGCGGTCTCCTTCGTGGACGAAGGTGTCGAGCAGGTCCTGGACATCTTCCAGCAGCGGGCTTCGATCAACACCCTGTTTGTGGCCACCTTCACCTACGGTCGGGGCATCGCCGGCCGGCAGGTCCCCGGCCAACCCCTGCCCGACCACGGCAAGCAGGAGTATGACCCAGACTTCCACGGCGGCAACTTCGCCACTGTGCACCCGGAGTATTACCGGGACACCGTTCTGAAAGACACCCGGGCCCCCGATCACGGCGGCTTTGACGTCCTGGCCAGCGTGCTGCCTGCCGCCAAAAAGCGGGGCGTGAGAGTCATCTGCTGGTTCGAGGACGTGTTCCGCAAAGACGTTCCCAACATCGAGAAACTCCAGGAGCGCGATCTCTACGGCCGGAACGCCGCCACACTGTGCTTCAACAACCCGGACGTGCGCAATTTCTGGCTGGCCCTGGTGGAGGATTACGCGCGATCCTACGACATTGACGGCCTCATGTGGGGCTCCGAACGTCAGGGCGCTCTGGGGAACGCCCTGGGAGCCAGACACGGCGGCGCCTCCAGCGATCCCGGTCGCGTGACCTGCTTCTGCGCCTTCTGCGAGCGCAAGGCCCGGGACCAAGGCATCCACTTCGAGAGGGTCAAAGAGGGCTACCGCGCGCTGGAGAGATTCGTCCACGAGACTCGCGCCGGCCGCCGCCCGGTGGATGGCGCCTTCGTCACCTTCTGGCGCCTGCTGCTGCGCTATCCCGAAATTCTGACCTGGGAGATGTTCTGGACCGACAGCCTGCGCGAAACCTATAGCGCCATCTACCAGAAGGCCAAGTCCATCAAGTCCACGGTCGGCGTCGGCTGGCACATCTGGCACAACAACTCCTTCAGCCCCTTCTATCGCGCCGAGCAAGACCTTCAGGAACTCTCGAAGTATTCCGACTTCCTGAAGATGGTGATGTATCACAACTGCGGCGGCGAGCGCATGGCCGGCTACATCGCCAGCGTCGCCGGGACCCTGTTCGCCGACGTGCCCCATGAACAGTTACTGGAATTCGAGTACCGCGTCATGAATTACAAGGAACGCCCGTACCGCGAGATCCCTACTGCGGGGCTTTCGGGCGATTACGTCTACCGCGAGACCAGGCGCGCTGTGGAAGGCGCCGCGGGGACCAAGACCCAGATCTGGCCGGGCATAGACATCGACATCCCGACTGACCAGAAGCACAGCAAGAGCACGCCGCAGGGAACCAGGGAGGCCGTGCTGGCGACCTTTCGCGCCGGCGCCCATGGGGTGCTGCTCTCGCGCAAGTACTCGGAAATGCGCCTGGCCAACCTCAGCGGCGCCGGCCAAGCCATCCGTGAACAGGGCCTCGCCGCTTCGCGGCAACACCGGGCGGCGCGGATTGAGGTATAAGAGAAGTATCACTACGAGGAGGCATAAGCATATGAAAACGTCCATAACCTTGCTGGGGGCCTTGGCTCTCTTGACGGGAATTGCGGCCGCCCAGCCAACCGTTGATGCCGGAGGCGTCGTCAACGCGGCCAGCTACGCGCCTGCCGGACTGCCAAACGCGTCGATTGCCCAGGGCTCGATTGCCCTGGTGTTTGGCAAGAACCTGGGCCCGACCAACCTGGTGCAGGCCGGATTCCCCTTGCCGACCACTCTGTCCGGGACCTCGGTGCAGATCACGGTGGGCACCACGAAGGTGAGCGGATTAATGATCTACGCGCTGGCCGGTCAACTGGCGTTGGTGGTTCCGTCCAGCACGCCCACCGGAACCGGCACCCTGACCGTCACCTATAACAACCAGACCAGCGCGGCGGCCCCATCACGGTGGTGCGCAGCAGTTTTGGCATCTTCACCCTCAATCAGGCCGGCAGCGGGCCGGCTGTGGTGACCGACGCAAACTATGCGCCAAACATCCTCACGGCGGCGGCCCAACCCGGTCAGGTGTGGGTGCTCTGGGGGACCGGCATCGGACCGGTGACCTTTGATGAAAGCAGGGGCGCTCCGGTAGAGGACATGCGGACCTCGGATGCTCAGGTCTTTGTGGGCAACAAATCCGCCAGGATCCTCTTCCGGGGGCGCGCTCCGGGGTTCTCCGGTCTCGACCAGGTGAACTTCGAGGTGCCGAGCGGCGTGGAGGGTTGCTACGTCCCCCTGGCGGTCAAAGTGGGGGGCGTGGTGAGCAACTTTGCGAGCATGTCAGTTTCCTCGAGCGGCCCGGTTTGCTCCGACCCCCTGGGCGTGTCGCCCAGCGACATCCAGAAGGCTCAGGCGGGCGGCCTCAAAACGGGCTACATCGACCTGAACCACACCGCCTTCAGCATGTCTGTTATGGGCATTTCACTTACCGTGAAGCAGGAAACCGGCTCGGCGGATTTTTCGCGCTACGATTTCCGCACCCTAATCACCTCTCAGGGGGTGGCCGGAGTGCCTTCGCTGGGGACTTGTCTGGTCTTCCCCTTCCTGGGCTCGACGCCCAGCATGACTGACCCGGTCCGGCCGGAAGGTCTGGAAGCCGGGAATATCAGCGTGACCGGTCCCACCGGCACCAAGCAGTTCACCAGGCAGTCCAAGGGCAGCTACACCGCCGAGCTGAGCAGCGGCTCGCCGCTTAGCCCCGGACCGGATTTCGTCGTTGCCGGGAGCTACACTCTAACTGGCACGGGCGGATCCGACGTGGGCGCTTTTACCGCCAGGCTCACCGTCCCGCAGGCACTGGTCTGGACCAATCAGAGCAGCATCAACAATATCGACCGTACGCGAGACCTGCCGGTGACCTGGAGCGGCGGCGATCCACAAGGGGTGGTGGAGATCGTAGGATCCTCCATGCGGACCAGCCCGCAGGTGGGCGCCGGCTTCGTGTGCACCGAGCGCGCCAGCGCGAACGGGTTCACCGTGCCCTCCCTGGTGCTTTCCGCGCTTCCAGCCAGCGATCAGGCTTCCCAGAGCACGCCTTACGGCACAGGCATGTTGCTGGTGGGCAGCGCCCCCAACCCCGACAGCAGCAAGTTCCAGGCCCCGGGGCTGGACCTAGGCTATTTCCTCTACACCTTCCTGAACGGGAAGATGGTGAGCTACCAGTAGGCACAGCGCGGCGAGCCGCAACCAGACACCCCAGCGAGCGGCGGCTGCTCAGAAAGTGCGATGATGGGCTGGCTGCCCGGGCAGCGCCCGGGCAGCTAGCAATACGTTCAGGAGTGTCGAAATGAAAATAGGCAAGACGATGGTTCTCGCGGGCCTCGTGCTGGTCATGTGCGCGGTCATGGCGCAGGCCAAACCGGATTTCACCGGGGGATGGAAACTGGATGTCGCCAAGAGCGACTTCGGTCCCATGCCGGCGCCGCAGAGCATGGTGCAGAAGATCACGCACCAGGAGCCCAACCTCAAGGTGGTTTCGACCCAGGTGAGCGAGCGCGGGGAATTCACCTCGGAAAGGAATTACACCACCGACGGCAAAGAGTGCGTGCACAAGATGCGCAACAGCGAGGTCAAGAGCACGCTGAAGTGGGACGGCGACACGCTGGTGATCGACTCCAAGATGGAGTTCCAGGGCAATCCCATCAGCACCAGTGAAAGGTGGTCGCTTTCCGGCGACGGCAAGATCCTGACCGTCAAGATGCACTTCAGCAGCTCGCAGGGTGAGGGAGACAGCACGCGGGTCTTCAACAAGCAGTAGCGCGCAGGGCGTGTCGATCTTTCAAGTGGGAGATTTTATCTGAGGAGGAGACTGTACATGCGCGCACTGCTTCGAGCGATTGTCGCTGCGCCGTTGATGCCGCTGGCGGTAGCCCTGGCTCAGCCCACCCATCCTTACGTGCTCCGGACGGTGGCCGGAAGCTCCCCTCTGGGGGACGGTGGGCCGGCCACTGCTGCGGTTCTGAACCGCCCGGAAGCCGTGGCGGTGGACTCGAAAGGTAATATCTACATTGGGAGCAAGTGGGGCCCGCGCATCCGTAAGGTCTCGCCCTCCGGGACCATCAGCACCTTCGCCGAAGTATCCGCTACCAGTCTGCTGGTGGATCGCTCCGATAATGTCTATGCCGCGGACGGCAACGCCTACATTTACAGGATCACCGCAAAGGGGGCGGTAAGCGTGTTGGCCGGAACCGGGGTCCCCGGTTTCAACGGCGACGGCCCGGCCACTTCGACCCAGCTTGCCTCCCCCGGCGGCATGGCGCTCCATACTAACGGAGACCTCTATTTCGCCGACATGGACAACCACCGCATCCGCAGAGTAGACGCGACCGGGAGGATCACCACGGTGGCTGGTACCGGGACAGCGGGCTACAACGGCGACGGGCCGGCCATGTCCGTCCAACTTAACTGGCCCAGAGCTTTGGCGTTCGACGCCAGCAACAACCTCTACATCGCAGACGCGGACAACTACCGGGTCCGAAAAATGGATCCCTCCGGTCTGATTACGACCTACGCGGGTAACGGCCAAAATTGGGGGTGGGACGCGGCCGGCGATGGCGGCGCCGCGATCGCAGCGCCTATGGGCTATCCGATGGGGCTGGCTGTGGACAGTGCCGGGAACCTCTACGTAAGCTGCAACGTCTTGAGCCGGGTGCGAGTCATCGACCGCAGCGGCATGATCCGGGCCTACGCGGGCAATGGGATCTACGGCTATGCCGGCGACGGCGGCCAAGCCACCGCGGCCAGACTCGCAGAGCCGCTCGGTCTGGTCCTGGACCGGGACGGGAGCCTGCTCATTGCGGACAATGAGAACCATCGCGTTCGCAGGGTATCCGCCGGAGTCATCAGCACGGTGGCGGGAGCTTCGCACTTCGGCGGGGACAACGGGCCGGCCACCTCGGCTCTGCTGGACTGGCCCGACGGGGTGGCGGTGGACCGGGACGGCGCGGTCTACATCGCCGACATGGGCAACAACCGGATTCGAAAGGTAGCTCCGAACGGCATCATCACCACATACGCCGGTACCGGCGAGAACGGCGTCATCGGCGACAACGGCCCCGCCAGCGTAGCCCAGCTTTCCCTTCCCCAGTTGCTGGCGCTGGATGGCGCAGGGAACCTTTACACCATCAACCAGGACCGGGTGCGCAGGATCAGCAAGAACGGGATCATCACTACGGCAGCGCAGAATACGGAAATCGGGGACCCTCGTCCGACCTTGCAAGGACCGCCATCCATCCTGATCTCTGCTATCGCCACGGATGCCCAGGGGAACCTGTACTTCGCGGAAACCTGGCCGGTGTGCCGCGTGCGCAAACTGACTCCCGAAGGCCAGCTCAGCCAGATCGTGGGATCTGTCCGCTGTGGCTACGGCGGCGACGGTGGTCCGGCCATCGCGGCGCAGATCAGCACAGCGTGGAACATGGTGGTGGACAAGAACGGAGATTTGTACATCGCCGACACCGGCAACAACCGTGTCCGCAAGGTGACCTCAGACGGCAGGATCAGCACCGTAGTGGGCAATGGGAGAGACGTGCCGCCCGGTCCCACGCCTCAGCCCGCCGCGGGCGCCTCGATCGGTTCACCGATGGGCATCGCCATTGACGAGTTTGGCGACTTATACGTCTCCGATAACAATGCTCCGACCATCGCCAAGGTGTCCCGCGGAATGGTGTTCCGCATCGCCGGTAACAACGATTGGC
The DNA here is from genome assembly GCA_963725415.1 of uncultured Acidobacteriota bacterium. Lineage (GTDB taxonomy): Bacteria > Acidobacteriota > Terriglobia > Bryobacterales > Bryobacteraceae > CAVRZY01. The sequence goes on from CAVRZY010000266.1 coordinate 67,600, forward strand.
TCTTCAGGGGCGATGGGCTGCCGGCGCTTTCCGCCTCGGTGGGTTGGGCTACGCAGCTCGCCGCCGGCTCCGGGGGGGACGTCTATTTAGTGGATGAAGCCAACAGCCGGGTGCACCAGCTCATCATGAATTCGCCCTCCCGGCTGGAGATCGCCGGCGGCGACAACCAGAGCGTGAATGCCGGGGAGGTTCTGCCCAAGCCGCTTTCGGTAAAGCTGACCGGCAGAGCCGGTGTGGGCGTCGAGAACACCGTCATTGCCTTCGCCGTCACGGCGGGCAGCGCGACCCTGTCCGCGTCCACCGCGACCACGGACAATTCCGGACTGGCGAGCGTCGGCCTGACCGCAGGCAGGACGGCGGGAACAGTCACGGTGACCGCCACGGCGTCCGGTTTGGCCCCGGTGAAGTTCACCATCACCGTGAAGACGGTCGTTTCGCCCGACGCGCCCAGGATCGCCTCCGGGGGCGTCACCGGCGCGGGGCTGAGCGTGCCGCCGGTGCGAGCGGTTTCCCCCAACGCCATCGTCACCATCTGGGGCGAGAGCTTCGCTTCGCCGGGCAGCGCCCCCCAGACAGCCGCGCCTTCCGCTGGGCAGGTGCCCACCAAGGTCGCGGGCGTGTGCGTCAGGTTCAATGATCTCGCGGCGCCGATCTACCTGGTGGCGACCAACCAGGTTAACGTCATCGTGCCCAAGGTGACCGCCGGCGCCGAGGTGTCGGTGCAGGTAATCCGCAACTGCGGCGACGCCACCGAGCTGAGGAGCAACGTCGAGAAGGTGGCCGCCAGACTGGCCACGCCGGAGTTTTTGTTCTTCGTTGCCAGGGCGGACGGCAAGAGTCCCATTGCCGGGTTCAACGTGAGCCGCGCGTATGCCTATTTGGGCGCACCCGGCCTGGTGGCGGGCGCGACTTTCGTCCCGGCGCGGCCCGGCGATTGGCTCGAGCTCTACGGCGTCGGCTGGGGCGCAACGGATCCGGCAGTTGAACCCGGAGTGGTGCCCGGAATGATCGCGCCCACCGCGGGAAAGGTGAGGCTGACCATCGGCGGCCTGGAGGTTGCGGGAGACGATCTTTACTATGCGGGCGCTTCGCCGGCCATCCCGGGCTGTATCAGCTCAACGTCAGACTGCCCGCCGCCATTGCAGACGGCGATCAGGCAGTCAGCTTACAGGTAGCGGGGGAGAGCACTCCGGCCGGGGCGTATATCACGGTGAAAAGGGATCCTTAGCACCGGGGCCGACTGCTTGAGATGCTGGCCCGCGAGACCGCTGCTGCGACCTTCAACTTGCGCGCTGCGCACGCACCTCGACGGGCCTCCCGGGCTACGGCGCTTCAGGGGGAGCCGATTCGCAGGCCGTAGAAGCGGTATTCGTAGCTCCACTCGTGCTTGCCACCCTGCGTCAGTCCTGGCGCGGAGAAACTCTGCACTTGCCCGGCCCGCGGGCTGACGGTGACGACGATGTAGGCCTCGCCCGGCGGAAGTGGAAAATACAAACGGTCTCCGGAACCCGATATTCCCACGGTCACCTCGCCTTCACTGGCGTAAGCTACGCACGACACGCTGGGCTCGCTGACCGGATTGGGCGCGGCGAGCCGCATGCAGACCACGGCGTCCGCGCTCCCGTTCCTCCAGGTTAGCCGGAAGGGTTGGTTGTTCGGGATCAGCGTGCCGGGCGGCAACGGCGTGGTGATCTCGATCGGTGGCGGGATCGAGACGCCCGTCTGGAACGCACCCACCTTGGGGCCACCTACCGCCACGACGCGCACCGATCCTGCCCGGATGCTGCCTGCTGGGAGCGACGCGGTGTAGACGATGTCCCCAGAGGATGAAACAGGATTCACCGTGATCGGCCCTGCGGGCAGGCCTTCGAGCGTCAGCGGTCCAGCGTCGAGCGTTCTGGGTCCCATGCCGGGGCAGCGCGGTCCCGGCTTGGGGGGCTCGCCAGGGGACGGGCAGGGCAACCCAGGCAGACCGGGCTGAGGCACCACTTGATCCTCCGGGCCCTCCGCGAATGTGGCCGTGAAGGTCTCCTGGGTCAAGACCGTTGACGGCTGCGGCCCGCTCGTGACGGTTTTCTGCCACCGGAGAGAGGCGAAGCTGGCCGGGGGCGCGTCTCGGCACTGCCCCCCACCCCGCCGGACGCTGATCATAACAGGCTGGCTCGTGAAGATATTTTCCGTAATAACCAGGGGCACGGCGCAACCCTCGGGGCCATCGTCGGGGACCTGGAAGTCGATCTGGTAAACCCCCACCAGATCCGGGGCGAGACCCTTGTACGTCGGGAAAGAGACAACTCTGGCAAACCCATCGAGGCCAAGATAGGCCCATACACCGCCAGCCGCGAGAGCCAGCGGATCGCGTGGCGCCGGGTAGCCATCCTGCGGCGCAAAGTATACCGGCCCCAACCCAGTGGCGTACACCGACACGAAGCTGCCCGGAGAGGCGCTCTCAGCAGGAGTGTTCAGCGTCCGGCTGCCGTCGGCGGCGATGTTCTGCACGGCTCCTTGCCCGCAGCCCCGCGACTCCTGCGTGAAGATGCCGGGGGCAGCGTATGCCACCCCTGCCAACACCGGCGCGCTGGCACCCGCCGCGGTGGTCACGACCACCGGAACCGGCCCCCCGAACCGGTCCAGGGCGCTGGGAACCTGGAAGTTGATCTGGTTGGGCGAAACGTAGAAAAGCGGGGCGGGGATCCCATTCACAGTGACCGAGGTTCCCTCCAGGCTGCGGGGCAGCGGCAGGGCCTGGGCCTGACGTGCCACCGCCGCCAGGTTCCGGCCGAACAGCGAGGCAATGGATCCGGGGACAATCCCCGAGCTGGGCTGCCCAGGGCTGGCAAACGAAGCTGCGTTGACCACGCCTTGCGGGTTGATGACCGGCTGTTGCGACAGCGCGGCAACCGCCGGTAGAAGGAAAACCACTAGGCTGTTCCGAACGCAGCTCATATCCTCAAACTACCTCCCTGCGAAGGCCCGGGCTAGTTAGCCCGCAACTGGACGGTCAGCTCGGCGCCCCTGATCGCCGGGAGCTCCTGGCTGGCCGGCCGCCTGGTCTCCACCGGGCGGCCCGTCTGGTCGGTCACGCGCAGGTCCGAGTCGATGAACAGGCGAACGGGCCGGCGCCTGGGAACGGTAACACGGAACACGTACTCCGTGGCCGTCTGTGAGACCAGCTCTGCACGCCGGTAGAACCCGGAGTCCAGGCATGCGCCGATGAAAAAGCGTCGTTCCGGTGTTACCTTGCCGAGCGAGTCGGGAAGGGCAATCCTGCTGCTGGGGTCGGACACCCGTATGGTCAGCACGGTGCCGTCCCAGACTGTTCTCGTGAGGTTCTCGACGCGCTGGCCAGCGGCGATCAGTACCACCGGAACGCCGCCCCAATCGCAACTGCCAAGCTGTCCAGGTTGAGCGGCCAGCGCGCAGACAGAGTACTTCCCGGGCGGCAGGCCTGGCAGGACGAACCGCCCGTCGGCTCCGGCCGTGATCGCGCGGCTGAAACCAAGCTCCTTTACCACCCTGCGGCCGTCCTTGTCGCGGGCATATTCCGCCAGCTTGCTGTAGCCCAGCTTCACCCCGGGCACGGGCTTGCCAGCCTCATCCACAATGCCTCCGGATATGACGCCGGCGCCTGGCGCGCCCTGTGCCAAGGCGATCACTGGAAGCAGCGCCCCGACTAATGTCAAGCTCCTGATTCGGATCACGTCACTCCTCCTTTGCCTGCGCCCTGTCATTGTGGTCGTCACGGGTTGAACGGGTTGTATGGGGGATTGATGGTGTTGGGACTGGGCGTGCACGACAACCCATACTCGGTACGGTGCCACGGACGCATGACCACGCTCGCCGCGCGATTGGCAAACAGGGTGCTGTTCTTGTACCCGTTGTTCTGCCCCGGAATGCCGTATAGCATGGCGTCTGCCTGCTCGGCCGTCCATTCGTTGCACCCCGGCTGTTCCACCGGGTTCGTTTCCCCGAACACCACGTAGTCCCCCGTCCGGCCACGATACTGCATGAACGCCCAAATATCCGAATAGAAGTTCTTCGCCCGGGTCGCCGTGTCGCTCGGGGACGGATACACCGCCTGGGGATGAATGTCAATAAACGTGGGCTGCGGGTGCCATATCGGGACATTGATCATCTCCGAATCATCATACGACCTGAAGCAGGCGAGGCCATATTGCTGCGCCAGTTGCGGATCGTAGGGCGGTTCTCCGATCTTCCCCCATGGGCCGCTGATGGCGGTCGCCAGTTCGGACAGAGGGAGCAACATGGCCGAGTCGCCGTAATACGAACCACAGTCAAAGCTCGCGACAGTTATTTTCATTACTGTCTGTTTTTATTCACGTCTAGTCTATTAACGCAGTCAAGAGGGATTGGGGCATCGAGCTCGGAACGCCACGGCTCGCGGCATCTTCATCGGAATACCACCAGGTCCTCGATCGCGACGTCGGCTCCTTTTGATCCCGGGTACGTTTGGCCTTGCACCACCAGGACCACGGTGTGCTTTCCGCGCCGCAGGCCGAAGGTGTGCCAGAGGGCCTCGGTGGGCTTCGTGGCATCCTCATCCGGATAGACATCGATCATTCGCTCCAGATCACCGTCCAGGAAGACCTCGGCCTTTCCGCCGCTGGGCAGCAAGGGACCACAAATAATCGCGCCCGTGCCTTCAAAACTGATCAGCGCGGCAGCGCCCTTCTGGTTCAAGATCCTGGCCTCTCCCTCGGTGCGCCACCCTCCTTGAAAGTTCCAGCGCGCATCGGAAGCCGGGATGCGCTCGAGCCGGCGAAGCGTAGTCGTCCCACACATCCAGTGGAGCGGGCTTCGGCGCCTGCGCCTTCACGACAAGGTGATCGCCCTCCAGCCGCCCCCCGTGTTTGGCGACCAGCGCGATGGCCCGCTTCTGTGTGCTCTCGACAATGCTGCGGAACGAGAAATCCGTGTAAGCGAATTTCTTGCCGGCAATGGCAGGAATGCCGCTCTTCCACTCCTCGGGGATCCGCCGGTAGCCCAGCATCGCGCCCAAGATGCCGCCCGCGGTCGAGGGGTTGCAGTCGGAGTCCTGCCCGCTCCGTGTGGCAATCTCGATGGTCTTCCCAAAGTCTCTCCGACCGTAAAGCAAACCCAGCACCACGTAGCCGCCGTTGATGCTGGCGTCGATATTGTACGGCTTCAGAGCGCCTTTCGGGCAGGCATCGCGCTGGTCCCACTTGTCCTCGATCAGCTTCCAGACCCTCTTCCAATCCTGCGGATATTGCGCGGACCAGGTGAGCACGTCGCGCACCAGCTTGGCGTAGCGGCTCTTGCGGGGCAGGCAGCCCAGCCCGGCCTCGACCACTTTGCGCGGATCGTTCTCGAAAAACGCCACCGCGTACATCGATGCTATGAACACCCCGCCGTAGATGCCGTCGCCGTGGTTGATCATCGGGCCGATCTTCAGCGCCAGCTTGGTGGCGGCCTGCGGCAGGCCGGGCGCCATCAGCCCGATGAAATCGGCCTCGATCTGGAAATCGATGTCGTGGGCGTGCGCGTTCACATACGGCGCACCAGCTCCTGCCGCGAGCACGCCGCGTTTCAGGTTCCGCCGCGCCGCCAGGTTGGCGTGCCACAGCGGGTATTGCGCCTTCTGGAACACCGCGCCGAAATCCGCCGTGGTGGCCCCCAGCCCCTTCTCGTCGAGGACCTTGGCCAGGGTCATCTCCACGTACAGGTCGTCCTGATCCAGGGAGTTGGAGACCCGCTCCGGAGTCCACTTCGGCAGCTCGCTCTCGTTGATCTTGCCCTGCGCACGGAACTCCGTGGGCGCGCCGTAGCTGACCCCGATCATCTGCCCGGCCCACCCGCCTTCGATCTTGTCGCGCAGTTCCGCCAGCGAAATCCTGCGATAGCCGCCCCTCTGCGCGGCCGTGCACAGCGCCGCTGAAATCAGAATCAGCCCCAGCGTGCTTTGCGTCATCTTTGCGCCTTCGCGCGAAACCCTTTACCGGAACACCACCAGATCCTCGATGCCGACGTCGGTGCCCTTGCCCTCCCCGTAGGGCTCGCCGCGCACCACCAGGCGCACCGTGTGCTTGCCATTCTTCAGCCCGAAAGCGTGCCACACCGCTTCGCCGCCCTTGCCGGCTTTCTCATCCGAGTTCACATCCACGGTCCGGTCCAGTTTCCCATCCAGGTAGACGTCCGCCTTGCCGCCGCTGGGCAGGTAAGGCCCCACTACAATCACGCCGGTGCCCGCGAAGGAGAGTGAAGCCTCGGCGCCCTTCTCGGAAGCGAGTTTGCCGGGCCGTTTGTCTTCGGTGCGCCAGGGACCCGCCCAGCTCCAGCGGGCGTCGGCGGCCGGGATGCGCTCGGCGACCGTGCCGTAGTTCCAGACTTCCAGCTTGGGCGCTTTGGGCGCCTGCACCTTGACCATCAGCTTGTCGCCTTCCAGTCGCCCGCCGGTCTGCTTCACCAGGGCGATGGCGCGCTTCTCGGTGCTCTCGACGATGGTGCGGAAAGAAAAGTCGGTGTAGCGGAATTTCTGGTCCGCCAGGGCCGGGATGCCGCCCTTCCACTCCTCCGGGATGCGCTCGTAGCCCAGCATCACGCCCAGGATGCCGCCGGCGCTGGCCGGGTTGCAGTCCGAATCCTGCCCGGCGCGCGTCGAGATCTCCAGCGTCTTGCCGAAATCGTTCTTCCCGTAGAGCAGCCCCAGGGCGATGTAAGCGCCGTTCAGCTTGGCGTCGATGTTGAAGGGCTGGAGCGCGCCAGCCGGGCAGGGGTCGTTCTTGTCCCACTTGTCCTCGATGAGCTGCCAGACTTTCTTCCAGTCCTGGGGGTATTGCTTCGACCAAGCCAGCAGGTCGGCGATCAGCAGCCCGTAGGGGCTCTTTGTCGGGAATGCAGGCCAGCCCGGCCTCGACCAGCTTACGCGGATCGCTTTCGAAAAACGCCGCCGCATACATGCCCGAAACGAACATGCCGCCGTAGATGCCGTCGCCGTAGTTCATGACGCGCCCGGCGCGGTAAGCGATGTCGTTGGCGGCCTGATGCAGCCCCGGCGCCATCAGGCCGATGAAGTCGCTCTCGATCTGGAAATCGATGTCGTTGGCGTGCGCGTTGTAACGCGGCGTGCCCGATAGAGTCGCCGGAACGCCCCGCTGCAGGTTGCGCCGCCCCGCCAAATTGGCGTGCCACAGACCGTACTTGGCTTCCCGGAACATGGCGCCGAAATCTTCCGTGGTCGCCTTCAGCCCCTTGTCATCGAGCACCTTGGCGAAGGTCATGTCCACGTACAGGTCGTCCTGGCCGAGCGAGTTGCTGACGCGTTCCGGGGTCCATTTCGGCAGCTCCGTCTCCAGGATCTTGCCTCGCGCCCGGAACTCGGTGGGCGCGCCGTAGCTGACGCCGATCATCTGGCCGGCCCAGCCGCCCGGCGATCTTGTCATGCAGATCCTTCAGCGAGATCTCACGGTAGGCGCCCGTTTGGGGTAGGGCGAGCACGGCTAGAAAAACAAACAGCACGGTGACAATCAGAGCAATTCGTCGCATTGGGATATTATAGTTACCGGAAGACGACCAGGTCATCGATCGCGACCTCGGCCCCCTTCGATTCGCCAAAGGGCTCGGCCCGCACCACCAGTCGTACGAGATGCTTGCCGTTTTTCAAGCCGAAGGCGTGCCACACGGCTTCGCCCCGTTTGGCGTTGTCCTCGTCCGGGTAAACGTCCACCGTTCGATGGAACTTGCCGTCCAGATACACATCCGCCTTGCCTCCGGTCGGCAGATAGGGGCCCACCACGATCGCCCCGGTGCCTTCAAACTGAACCGAAGCCTCTGCGTCTTTCTCCGAGGTCACCCGTGTCTGCTGCTGGGGGCGCCAAGCGCCCTTCCAACTCCACCGCGGATCCGTGTTAGCGATGCGCTCCACCGGCACCCCGTAGCCTTTCCATTCCTGCTTGATCTTCGGCGCCCTGGGCGCCTGTACCTTCACGATCAGCGTGTCGCCTTCGAGTCTCCCACCGTTCCGCTTCACCAGCTCGACCGCCCGCTTCTGGGTGCTCTCGACGATGGTGCGAAAGGTGAAGCCGGTGTAGCTGAACCTTCTGTCGGCGATGGCCGATATTCCGCTCTTGAATTGCTCTGGAATGCGCCGGTAGCCCAGCATGGCGCCGAGCACGCCAGCCGCGGTGGCCGGATTGCAGTCGGAATCCTGTCCGGCCCGCGTGGCAATCTCGATGGTTTTGCCGAAATCGCCGCCGCCGCACAGCAAACCCAGCGCCACGTACGCTCCATTCAGCTTTGCATCGATGTTGAAAGGCCGCAGCGCGCCCTCCGGACAAGCGTCGCCTTGGTTCCATTTCTGCTCGATCAGGCGCCACACCTGCTTCCAGTCATCCGGGTACTGCCTGGCCCAGGCCAGCACATCCGCGATGGCCCTGGCATAGCCGCTCTTGGGCGGCACACAAGCCAGCCCCGCCTCCACCACCCGTTGCGGATCGCTTTCGAAGAAGGCCGCCGCGTACATGCCTGACACGAACATGCCGGCGTAGATGCCGGCCCCATAGATCATCACGTGCCCGACCCGATCGCACAGCTCGCCCGCGGCGCGCGGCAACCCCGGCGCCATCAGCCCGATGAAATCCGATTCGAACTGGAAGCCGATGTCGCTGGTATGCGCGCTGTAGCGAGGCGTGCCAGAGAGCGCCGCCGGGACGCCCCGTTTCAGGGCCCGCCGGGCCGCCAGGTTGGCATGCCAGATGCGGTACTTCGCCTCCTTGAAGGCGTTGCCGAAATCCTGAGTGGCGGCATCGAGGCCCTTCTCGTCCAGCACCTGGGCAAAGGTCATGTTCACGTACAGGTCGTCCTGGTCCAGCGAGTTGGAGACGCGCTCCGGCGTCCACCTGGGCAGCTCGCTTTCGTTGATCTGCTCGCGGAACCGGAACTCGGTCGGCGCGCCGTAGCTGACCCCGATCATCTTGCCCGCCCAGCCCCCCTCGATTTTGTCGCGCAACTCCGCCAGCGTGATGCGGCGGTCCGCAGCGCTTGCACACGCAATCAGCGCCGTTGTGAGAAGGATGATGCGCATCAGGCGTATTGTATTACGCGAGCAGTTGCCGCAACGCCGGCGTGAGTTCCGGATAGTGAAACCGCAAGCCGGCCGCCGGGGACAGGACTCGCTGGCTCTCCAGCAGGACCTGAGCCATCTCGCCGAATAAGAGCTTCAGCGCGAAGGCGGGAACCGGCACAACTGCCGGGCGGTGCAGCACGGACGCCAGGACGCGGGTGAATTCCGCGTTCCTTACGGGATTAGGGGCCGTAGCGTTCACCACTCCGCGAACTTCGGGGCGCTCGATCGAGTGGCGGATCAGATCAACCAGGTCATCCAGATGAAGCCACGACATCCACTGCTTCCCCGATCCCAGCCGGCCACCGAGACCCGCTTTGAAAGCCGGAAGCATGCGCGCCAGCGCGCCGCCTGCGCGGCCCAGCACCATTCCGATGCGAAGCTTCACCACCCGCACCCCCAGCGGCTGTGCCAGATCGGCGGCGCTTTCCCACTCCCTGCAAACATCCGCCAGGAAACCCTCCCCCGTTGGCGAAGATTCCGTCAGGATTTCATCCCCGCGCGACCCGTAGATCCCTATGGCCGAGGCGCACACCAGCACCGCCGGCCGCCGCTCCAGCGCGGACAAGCCCTCCACGAGACGCCGGGTACCCTCGACGCGAGTGGCGCGGATTCTGCGCTTCGCCTGCGGCGTCCAGCGCTGCGCCACCGGCTCCCCAGCCAGGTACACCACCGCATCCACGTTGACCAGACTCTCTTGCGGCGGCGCGCTCTCACCCAAAACATCCCAGGTCGAAAATGGCACGCCGCTTCTGGGCGTCCGCCCGAGCAGATGAAGCGAGTGATTCTCGGTGAGCAGTCTCTCGATCAGCCTTCGCCCGACAAAGCCGCTCGCGCCCGTGATGGTGATGTTCATCGACCCTCGATGCCCTACAGTATACTTGCCCTCCTCCAGTTTCGTTGAGCGGGCTAATGCGGGGAGGGTAATTCGGGTACAGGCCACGAATTTCGCAACAGCGGCGAAATTCGCGCCAGTCCCCGAATTACGCGGGTTAGTGCGGGGACCACGGTGTAGCATTGACAGCCGCTGGGGGCTGGGATAAGGTAGACGGGGGAAAACGATGGCTTACGCTCACCTGCTCTTTGAACCCTCCGAAGAAGGGATCGTGCTGATCACCGTCAACCGGCCCGACAAGCTCAACGCGCTGAACCTCGCCGCCATGGGCGAACTCGACGACGCATTCGCCCGCATAGAAGCCGATGCGGCCCACCGCGCATTAATCCTGACGGGCGCGGGCGAGAAAGCCTTCATCGCAGGCGCTGACATCAACGAGCTCATCGGGGCCACGCCGCTCGAGGGTAAGAGCCGCTGCCTGCGGGATCAGCGCATCATGCGCCGGCTGGAGAGCATGGGCAAGCCCTCCATTGCCGCCATCAACGGCTACGCCCTGGGGGCGGCCTGGAGCTGGCCATGTGCTGTACCCTGCGCGTGGCTTCCTGCAATGCCAGGCTTGGGTTGCCTGAAGTGAGGATCGGCGTCTTCCCCGCCAACGGGGGCACGCAGCGTCTTCCCCAACTGGTTGGCCGGGGCCGGGCGCTGGAGATGATGCTGACCGGACAGCCCATCGACGCCACCGAGGCCCATCGCATCGGCCTGGTCAACCACGTTGTGCCCCAGGCCGAGCTGTTGGACTTCTGCCGCGGCCTGCTGCGCACCATCCTGGAAAACGCGCCCGTGGCCGCCGCCCTGCTCATGGAGAGCGTCGATCTGGGCCTGCGAAGCGGGATGGAAGCGGGACTGCAATTCGAGGCGGCCGCCTTCGCCGCCGTCACCGCAACGGAGGACCGGCGCGAAGGCATGCGCGCGTTCCTGGAGAAACGCCGGCCCGTGTTCAGGGGGAGGTGAAACCGACATGCCATCCGTCCTGGAAAAGCCGTTGGTCACGGCCGACGAGGCAGCGGCGCTGATTCAAGATGGCCAGACCGTGGCCATCGGCGGATCGGGCGCCGGTCACTCGATTCCTGAGCGCATGCTGGAGGCTCTCGGCCGCCGCTTCCGCGCCTGCGGCAGACCGCGCGGCCTGGTGCTGGTTCACCCTTTCGGCGTGGGCAATCAGAAGGACCGCGGGCTGGAGCACATGGCCTTCCCGGAAATGTATCGCCGCATTATCGGCGGCCACTGGTCCATGTCGCCCTCCCTGCCCAAGCTGGCCGCGCAGAACCTGTTCGAAGCCTACTGCCTGCCGGCGGGCATCATCGTGCAACTGTTTCACGCCGCGGCCGCCGGCAGTCCGGGCTGGCTCTCCACTATCGGCCTGAACACCTTCATTGACCCCCGCGTGGAAGGCGGCAAGCTGAACGCGGTTACCAAAGAGGACATTGTCGAGCTGGTCCGCCGGGATGGCAAAGAGTACCTGTTCTATCGCACCATTCCCATCCACGTGGCGCTGATCCGCGCCGCGAAGGCGGACACGGAAGGCAATCTTTCGATGGACCAGGAAGTCGCGCCCTGGCACAACTGTGCCATGGCCCAGGCCGCCCGCGCTGCCGGCGGCATCACGATCGCGCAGGTGAAGCGCGTGGTCGAACCTCGGACGCTGGACCCGCGCACCGTCCGTGTGCCGGGCATCTTCGTGGACTACCTCGTGGTGGATCCCGACCAGGGCATGACGTACGAGATCGGTTTCGATCCCGCCCTGTGCGGTGAAGCGCGCAAGCCGGAGAGCGAGTTCCCTGCCTTCGCTTTCAGCCTCCGCAAGGTGATCGCGCGCCGGGCGGCTCTAGAGCTGCGCCCCGGCGCCGTCTTGAACGTCGGCTTCGGCGTCCCCGACGGCGTCATCAAGGTGGCGCGCGAGCAAGGAATCGCCGAACAGGTGGTCCCCACTATCGAGCAGGGCCCCATCGGCGGCATTCCGACCGAAGGCCTGGAGTTCGGCGCAGCCTACAACAGCACCGCCATTGTCGAGACCGGCCACCAGTTCAGCTTCTATCACGGGCGCGGCGTGGATATGACCTTCCTGGGGTTCGCAGAAGTGGACGCCGAGGGCAACGTCAACGTCAGCAAGATCGAGTCCGCATTCATCGGCGTGGGCGGCTTCATCGACATCTCGCAGAAGGCCCGCAAGGTCGTCTTCTGCGGGAGCCTGGCGGTGCGCGGGAAGTTCGAGCTGGAGCGCGGAATCCTGCGCGCCGTGCGCCACGGCCAGCCCAAGTTTGTCGAGCGCGTGCGGCAGATCACCTTCAGCGGGCGCTACGCCACAGCCACCGGACAGCAAGTGCTGTACGTCACCGAAGCCGCGGTCTTCCGGCTGGCCGCCGGAGGGGTCCAACTGGTGGAGATCGCTCCGGGCCTCGACTTCGAGCGCGATATCCTCCCCCAGATGGGCTTCCGCCCGAAGCTCGCTGAGCCGTTGCCGACCATGGCCCCTGAGCTGTTCGCCGAGAACCTGCTCCCCCGGAATCTGTTCCGGCAGTTTTCGGAAGGCGGACGAGAAGCCATGGGCTGATGGCTGAAGGCTATACTCTAAGGAGATTCCCATGAAACGAGCTCTGTTACTCCCCGTGCTCGCCGCTCTGTGCGCGGCGCAGTTGCCCCCGCCCAACGCCTCCGGCGTGGCGATGGGCCACCTTCACTTCAAGGTCCGAGACATGGAAACCCAGAGAAAGCTCTGGGTTGACATCTTGGGCGCGACCCCCGGCAAGCTGGGGCGCATGGAAATGATGAAGCTGCCCGGCGCCTTCATTCTGTTCGAGCCCGGAGAGTCCTCCGGAGGTACCAACGGATCCGTGGTCGGTCACCTGGGATTCAAAGTGCGTGACCTGAAAGGCATCCTGGCCAAAGCGCGTGCCGCGGGAATTAAAGTCACCCGCGAGGTCCCCGACGTGCCCGCCGCGTTTCTTATGGGCCCGGGCGAGGTCGAGCTCGAGCTGATCCAGGACACATCGATTTCTGCGCCCATCATCAACCACCACATCCACTTCTACAACCACGCCGTCGATCAGACCAAGGCCTGGTACGTGAAGACCTTTGGCGCCCAGCCGGGGAAGCGCCTGAAATTCGAGGCGGCCGACCTGCCCGGGGTCAATCTCACTTTCTCGGAAGCCGAAACACCCGCCGTCGCCCCCACCAAGGGCCGCACACTCGATCACATCGGCTTCGAGGTGCGCAACCTGGAAGCGTTCACCAAGCGGCTGGAGGCCGCGGGCGTCAAATTCGACATCCCGTACCGGAAGATCCCGTCGCTGGGCCTTTCCATGGCCTTCTTCACCGATCCCTGGGGAACCTACATCGAGCTGACCGAGGGACTGGATCGCCTGTAGTACTAAAGCCTCATTCCAATTGATGATTGACTCATTGAGGATTGACCATTGAAGTGTAGCGCTGCGTCAGTCACAGCAATCGTCAATCGTCAATCTCCCCTGGCACGGCCGCTCTGAGAGCAGCCGCCGCTCGCCGGGCATTCTGGTCTATACTGAGTCCCTAGGGTGTAACCATGTCTCCAGCAAAGTCGCTCTTGAGTTTCTTGTCGCTCGGCGCTCTGGCGCTCCCGCTTCTGAACTGCGGAGGCGCGCAGCACAGCCCCGACGAGAAGTACTTCGTGATAGCCACCAACATCAAGATTCCGTACTGGCAAGCGGCCGCTGCGGGGATGCGTCAGGCCGCGTCGCAGCTCGAGGTCAAGTGGGAGTTTGTGGGTCCAGACACGTACGACCCAAAAGCGGAGCGCGAGGAATTCCGCCGGGTGCTGGCCCAGAAGCCCTCCGGCATCCTGATCTCTCCGGCTGATCCGGAGCTGATGACACTGGAGATCAATGCGGCCATTGCCCAGGGGATTCCGGTAATCACCTTCGACTCCGACGCGCCTGCCAGCAAGCGCCTTCTGTTCATCGGAACAGACAACTACAAGGCCGGGCAGATGGGAGCCCAACTGGCAGCCAAACTGATGCAGGACAAAGGCAACGTGGCGGTCTACACCATGCCCGGACAGGCCAATCTGAATGAGCGCCTGCGCGGCTACCGGGAGGTGTTCGCCAGCAAGCCCCACATCAAGATCTTCGAGCTGATCGACGTCAAGGGAGACCCGCGCATCGCCTTCGATAAGACCAGAGAGATCCTCGAGAAGGCCAAGGATAAGGTGAATGCCTTTGTTTGCCTGGAGGCCACCGCCTGCGCCGAGGTTGCCGAGGTGCTGGATCGCTACAAGGTCGAGGGCAAGGTGGTCGTAGCCATGGACACCGATCAGCTCACCCTGGAGGCAATTCAGAAGGGCATTATTGCTGCCACCATCGCGCAGAAGCCCTTCACCATGGCTTATATGGGCTTGAAAATGCTCGACGACCTGCATCACCACAAGCCCCCATCCCTGGGGGGCCAGTGGGAGCAGGATCCCTTCGCCCCCGTGCCAATGGTGATCGATACGGGCGCCACACTCATCGACAAGAGCAACCTGAACCTATTTATCCAGGCGCGGGATGCGGCGGGCAAGAGGGGCAGCTAAGTCTTCCCTTCGCGGCGTGCTCGACGGCTGGGCAACTCGGCAGAGATCTCCCATCCAGTGGAAACTCCAGAAGCAGGATGGCCCCTGGTGACGCGAGCACTTGAGCGCTGCCGCCGGGGGTAAGGCGAAAGGGCGTTCACAACTTAGGGGTCTTTTTGTCGTTTTTTTCATGAAAAGACTTTAATAT